>JAGRGW010000043.1 GCA_020445315.1 Gammaproteobacteria bacterium | reverse complement strand
CCGGCTCCAGCGTCATGATGTCGAAGCCCTCGGTGTCGATGTTGCGCACCCGGTGCGCCGCGGCGTTGCCGCCATCGGTCGTCGGCAGCGTAAAGACGACGGGCGGTGATTCGAACACCTGGGTGAAGTTGACCCGCGTGAAATCGGGCTTGTCGTAGGTATTGATGATGTTCAGCGCACCGACCTCGATGCGGAAGTTCAACTCCCCTTCGAAAACCGTCTGCGGCGTCTTCCCATCGCAGGTGCCGGCGATTGACAGTGTCGTCGTATCGGCGAAACGCAGCCTGGCGTTGTTTTTCAGTTCGACCTCGTCACCGACGACAGCACCGCTGAGTTCGACATCGTCCTCCAGCTTGACCCGGTCCCTGGCATAGATGGCTGCATGTACCCGGGCGCTATCCTTTATGTCGACCTTGTCACCGACGAGGAACACGAGGTCCAACGGGTCACCGTTGACATTGATGCGGGCGTTGTCCTCGATCTTCAGGTCCTCGCGAACGTGGAAACGTACCTGGCCCGCCCCCCTGATCGTCAGCGTATTGTTGCCGGAGAACTCCAGTTTGTCGGCGTAATAGTCGCCGGGTGTCAGTTCAAGTGACACATCCTTGATATCGTCCTGGGTCGAATGCGAGGGGATCTGCAGGCTCTCGGCGTACCGCCCCAGCGTGGCACAGGCCTGTCCGTCGCAATGCCCGTTTCCATCCTTCTCTTTGAGGTCGTCGGTTGCCAGACGCCGGTCACCGGTATTGATCAGCGCGGCATTGTCCTTGATATTGAGTACCTTGCTGGTCGTACCTGCGGCGTTGCTGAACACGTCGACGCAGTATGTCGCCAGCGTTGACGGCGGCAACAGCAGCAGTGTGAACATCACCGGCCAGGCCAGTTGCCGCTTACGCATGCCCATCACCCCTGCAGCGTCGCGCGTAGTGCATGGCGGACGAAATCGGCATGGCCGAAAGTGCCACGGCTGGCCTCGATACCGACATCGATCAGGCGCAGCGGCAGACCACCCTCGGTCGTGTCGGTCACGGCACACGACGTAATGGTGACATCGAAACCCTCGATGGCCAGGATGACCGGCCCCGACGGGCAGTCGTTCGACACGTTGGCGACGCGGTAGGTGAACCATTCGAGTCCGGCACCGGCAGCCAGGCGCGCCCGTGTTGCGTCGATGCTCATCGCCGTCGTCGTCTGCTGCGCGACCGACAGGTTGACGAGGTACGCGGCGAGCCCCGACACGACAACGATCAGGAACAGCGTGCTGATCAGCGTGAATCCGCTGCAATGCCGAGGTTGGTACGTCATGGCAGGTTGCTCACGTTGAACTGCTCGAACAGCGTGACGGTCTCGCCCCGCTCGGTCAGTGTCAGACGCAGCGACAGCACGGCATTGCGTGTCGGCGTACCGGGCGCATAGTCGAAGCCGCAGGCACTGACGCCGTTGGCCACCAGCGCATGCTCGGCCGGGTTGGCCAGGGTCGTCAGCTCGGCGTGGGAATCGACGTCGCTCTGTTGGCTCCGGCGCGTGTATCCCCAGTAACGACGCAGCGACCCGGCCGTCGTGTCGCAGAGGAAGGCGACGGGTGTATCGGTGATGTAGAAGCGCTGGCCCGGCGACTGCGCCGGGAAGGCCGCCTGCCCGCCGGCAAAACGCGAGTTGTCGAACCTGACCGACGTCGGCATGCCGGCACCGACCTGTACCAGCGCCGCGGCATTGTCCCCGCGCCACAGGTCGCTGCCAGCGAAGCCGGTGTTGTAGATCACGACGCACGACGCGGTGCCGTTCTCGCAGGCCAGCGGATCGGCCGAAGCGACGACCTCCGATGTCCCGCTCAAGGTCCCGATGACGTCGAACGCACTGTCGGCATCCACCGGCAGGAAGCTCAACACGTCACCCGGGGGAAGCGCACGATAGCGCCCGCCCGTCACGGCGCGCATCAGCTCGACACAGCGACCACCACAGCCGACCCGAATGCTGTTCGGCACGGCCAGTCGAACGTCGCGCGCAAGCCGCTGCATGACCGACAACGACTGCTCGACCAGCCGCGCACGGCGTGACTGGTCGACGTAGATGTCAATTGGACGGGTGATGAACTGCATGACGACCAGCGACAATATGCCGCTGAGGATCATGACGATGACCAGTTCGACCAGGGTGAATCCACGCTGACGCATCCGTGAGACCTCAGTTCAACCGGTACCCGGTCAGCGGCACCCGAAACGCGGCATCAGCGTCGATACCGACACTGACATCGACGCGACGGGCCGGGTAGCCGCCCAGCGTGACGGCGGTCACGCTAACACTGACGTTGTAGCCCTCGAGTCCGCTGATCAAACCGCCGGTCTGGTCGCGTGCCCCGCTGGCGTCGCTCAGGCCGTGGTAATCGAGTACGTCGTCGAAGGTCGCCCGCACCTCGCCGGTCTCGGCGCCGCCGGTCTCGACGGCATCCGGGTCGATCAGTGCCTGGGCCAGGATCTCCTCCATGTACGACTCGGCAATCGCAGCCGCCTGGATCCGCCGCATCGGGTCCGCGCTGTGGCGCCCGACCTGCGTCACGACCATCATGACCGCGGTGACAGAGATCGACATGATGACGATCGAAACAACCATCTCGACCAGGGTGGCGCCAGACTGTTTGCATCTGGCTCGCATCACAGGAGGTGCACGAACCCGGTCTCGGCTTCAATTACAACAGTCCGAGAACCGACGGTGTAGCTCGCGGCCGTCGCCAACAGGCTGCCCGAGTCGGCCGCGAACGGGCGGCCGCTGCCATCGAAATAGACGCGTAGTGAGGTCACGCTGACACCATCGGGTCGGCTTTGTGCCCAGTCACCACCGCCGGGACGCTGGACCGGTCGCGTCAGCGCACCGTTTGTGCAGTCGCTGGCGCGCTGGTAGATGCCGTAACCGCTGCTGTCGATGGAGAACAACGTGTGGCAACCCGAGATGCGCGCCAGCTTCTGCGCAAAGCCGGCCGCCGCAATGGAAGCATCGGTAAATCCCATCTCCTCGAAGCGGCTGGCACCGAAGAAGCGCGGCATCGCCGTGGCCGCGAGGATACCGAGCAGCAGCATGACAACGACGAGTTCAACCAGCGTGTATCCGTCGAGCGCGGCAGACCCACGCGCCAAAACGCGGCCCGGAGGCCGCGTCGCTGTTTTGTCAGGCAGATGCATGGGCCGACGCCCACCGATCGGTCACGGGTTGGTTGGTGTGACCGAGCCATTCGACGCGTTGTACACAATGGTGCGCGTATTGTCGCTGTCGGCCTGGTAGGTGTAGGTGCACAGCTGTCCGGCCTGCGTCGCACGGTAGTCCGAACCCGTACCGGTTGCCACCGTGGGCGGGTTCTGCATGACGCTTTGCCAGACCTCGACACAGGCAGCCGCGTTGTCGATCGTGGTATTGCCGCCGGTGCCGACCGGCCAGCCGCTGTTGTTCGAGTCGAGGGTGGCGTCACCAAAACTGGCGACGTTGGCCTGCGCGCTCGTATGGCCATTGGCCACCCATTGCGCCTTGAACATCGACACGCCGGAGCCCAGCCCGCCGGCTGCACCATCGACGGCGGAATGATGCGCCTGGGTCTGCACGTTCATGAAACGCGGCAAGGCTGTCGCCGCAAGGATACCGAGTATGATGATGACCACCACCAGCTCGACGAGGGTGAAACCCGACTGTCGCTTCATCTGAGACTCCTCAATCTCCACTCATTGGCAAGATGCGGCCGGTCCGCACGCGGGCGGCATCCGCTTACTTGCGTTAAGTAACGACAGTCGGGAAAGTTTCTTTAGCAGACGGGACAAAGAATCTGCTCGACGGACCCGCCGACGCAAAATGGCTTCAAACCGTTGCCCAGCCGATGTGCCAGCCCGAGACCCCGGCCCGGGCCGCGAATCCCTCGCAGACACAGATGCCGACCACGGCCGCCGGCTGCCCGTCGATCGTCAGGATCGGTGTCGATTCCCGCAGCCACGGCGGCACGCCGTATTCCTGGGCGAGTTTCTTGAACGTCCTGGAACCCTGGCGACCGGCGGGAGTGAGGCGCATGCCTGGCGCGCGAAAGACAATCGAAACCTCGCCGCGGTCCCACGCGTCGGTATCGATGCCTCCCGGCGCAAGCCAGCGCTCCAGGCGCCCGCAGCTGCCGAGATCCGCACTGTCACCTTGCCATATCAGTGTCGAAACCGGCGGGCTCGGCGGCCGCGCCGCCGTGAGCCACAGGCAACCGCGGTAACGACGCACGACCTGGTCGCCGACCGCGACGGCCATGGCCCGGTCATCGCCTGCGTGCAGGGCCTGCCGGCGAAGCTCTTCGAGACGTCGCGTGGACGGCATATCGAGACCGTTATGCCGCAACCATGCACGCAGGAGGCGACCGGCCTCGTCAACAGCCAGCCCGTGCAGGGCGTTCAGCGGCAGACGGCGACGATCGTTCGACTCTGTGCGCCCGAGCTGCACCTCAACCTGTTCGCGTAACGACTCTGCGGCCACGCCACAGTGCGCGGCACTCCGCGCAATCGCAGCGGGGGCAGACGGCCACCGCGACTGCAACAGCGGCATGACCCGGTGACGGAGGAAGTTGCGGTCGGCGTGCTGCAACGCGTTGCTGGGATCGTCGATCCACTGCATGCCGCGTCTTTCCGCAAGGGCTTTGATCTCGTCCCGTCCGAAGTCCAGCAGCGGCCTTCCGAGCCACCCCTGTTCCCACGCGCGCCAGCGCGGCATCGCCGCCAGGCCCTCGACCCCGGATCCACGCAGGAGTTGCAGCAGCAGGGTCTCGGCCTGGTCGTCGCGGTGATGCGCCGTCAGCAACAGGCTCCGTCGCGGAAGTTCCGCGGCGATCGCACGGTAGCGGGTATCGCGGGCAGCGGCCTCCGGGCTCTGCCCGGAAACCGGGCGGGCATCGACAGTGAGCGAGAGACAGGGAACACCGAGGGCGGCACACCGCGCCGCGCAATGGGCAGCCCAGGTCGTCGAATCGGCGTGTAACCCATGGTCGACGTGGACGGCCGACAGGGGTGCCGGCAGGTCTTCGCGGACCTCGGCGAGCAGGTGCAGCAGCACCGTGGAGTCGATACCGCCACTATAAGCGAGACAGTAGTGATCGACCGTGGGGAGATCGTGCGTCAGCCACTCCAGCAGGGACGCCGCCGACAGGCGATCGCCGCTGGATCTATTGCGAGACGACACCGTAAGACATCAGCCGGTCGTAGCGACGCTGTAGCAACTCGTCGATCGGCTCCGCGGTTGCCGCGGCCAGTGCCTCCACCAGGGCTGCCTGCAGGTTACGTGCGACGCCGTCGGGGTCGCGATGACCACCGCCGAGCGGCTCCGGCACGATCGCGTCGATCAATCCGAGTTCCTGCAGGTCGGTCGACGTGATCGCCATGGCCTCGGCCGCCAGTGGCGCCTTCTCCGCGTCCTTCCACAGGATGGATGCGCAGCCCTCCGGCGAAATCACCGAGTAGGTGCTGTACTGGAGCATCATCAGGCGGTCGGCAACGCCGATGGCCAACGCGCCACCGGATCCCCCTTCGCCGATCACCGTGGCGATGATCGGCGTACGCAGACCGGCCATCTCAAACAGGTTGCGCGCAATTGCCTCGCTCTGGCCACGTTCCTCGGCGCCCACGCCCGGGTAGGCACCGGGTGTGTCGATGAAGGTCACGACCGGCAGGCCGAAACGCTCGGCCATTTTCATCAGCCGCAGCGCCTTGCGATAACCCTCGGGGCGCGGCATGCCGAAATTGCGGTGGATCTTCTCCTTGGTGTCGCGCCCCTTCTGGTGACCGATGAGCATGACCGGCCGACCGCCAATACGGCCGAGACCGCCGACAATGGCATGGTCGTCGGCGAAGGCGCGGTCACCGTGCAGTTCCTCGAAATCGTCGACGATCTTGCTGACGTAGTCGAGCGTGTAAGGGCGCAGGGGATGGCGCGCCAGCTGCGAGATCTGCCACGGGCTCAGATTGGAGAAAATCGACTCGGTCAGCGATCGGCTCTTGCCCTCCAGACGCTCGATTTCTTCCTGGATGTTGATCTCGTTATCGTTGCCGACCAGCCGAAGTTCTTCGATCTTGGCCTGGAGCTCCGCGATCGGCTGCTCGAATTCGAGAAAATCTAGGTTCATCGTTGTTGTCTGTAACGCCCGGTCGATAACGTTTTATGATAACGCAAACTGGTGTCCTGCCGGTATCAGGCATAGTCCGGCGCGACCGCGGCCGCCCCTTTTTCACCGCTGCCGATGCGTAATTGCACCGATGTCGCGCCGAACTGGCGGCGCAACTGGCGGATCAGCATGTCGCCCGGCTTCACCCGCCACTCGGGACCCAGTTTCAACAGGACCTCGGCATCGTCGCGCCGGTAACGCAGCCGGACCTCGCACTCGCCGCCCCGTACCGGGTCCAGCAGGTGCCGCAGGCGCTGGACCAGGTCACCGGCGCCCAGTCCACATTCACGCAATTGCGCCCCGCTGACAGTCAGTTCCATCCACAGCGCCCGGGCGATACGCACGTCCTCGATACCGCGCAGGCGGTCGGCGCGGATGCTGAGCCCGCCGCGGTACTCGTCGTGGGTCAGTGAGCCCTCGACGATGACCACCCGGTCGCTGGCGATCTGGTCGCGGTGTTGCTCGTAGACATCACCGAACAACGCGGCCTCGATGCGACCGCTTTTGTCGTCCAGCAATACCGACGCCATGGCGCCGCGCTGCGTGTTACGCCGGTTGACGGCGACGATCATGCCGGCGACCGAGACCTTCTTGCCGCCACCGCGGCGGAAGCGCGATTCGCGCACGTCGTCCAGTGAAAGGCGCGCGATCCGACTGCCGGCCAGGGCCTTGACGTCGGCGGCGTAGAAGTCGATCGGGTGGCCGGTCAGAAACAGCCCGAGGGTTTCCTTCTCGCCGGCCAGGCGCTGGTCGTCGTCCCATTCCTCGATCGCGTCGGGCACGACGCCGTCGTCCACCGCCACAGGCTCCGACGCCGCCACGCCGAACAGGTCGTCCTGGCCGGTCGCCTGCATCTCGGCATGTTGCTCGGCGACCTTCAACGCGAGCGGCAACTGGATCATCAGTGTCGCCCGGTTGGCGCCGAGACGGTCGAGCGCACCGGCCCGGACCAGGGCCTCGAGCACGCGCCGGTTCGCCTTCTTCAGGTCGATGCGGCGGCAGAAATCGAACAGGTCACGAAACACGCCGTCGGCGCGTCGGGACGCGACGATTCCGTCGATCGCACCCTCGCCCACGCCCTTGATCGCCCCGAGACCGTAGACGACGGTGTCTGCGCCGTCGACGGTGAACATGTACTCCGAGCGGTTGACGTCCGGCGGTTCGACCTTGAGCCGCATGGCACGGCATTCCTCGATGAAGGTCACGACCTTGTCGGTATTGTCCATGTCGGACGACAGCACCGCCGCCATGAAGGCCGCCGGGTAATGCGCCTTGAGCCACAGGGTCTGGTACGACACCAGCGCGTAGGCCGCCGAATGCGACTTGTTGAAACCGTAGCCGGCGAACTTCTCCATCAGGTCGAAGATGTAGGTCGCAGTATCTTCTTCGACACCACGGGCCACGGCGCCGTTGCGGAAGATCTCGCCCTGCTTGGCCATCTCCTCCGGCTTCTTCTTGCCCATCGCGCGACGCAGCAGGTCGGCGCCGCCCAGCGTATAGCTGGCGAGCACCTGGGCGATCTGCATGACCTGTTCCTGGTAAAGGATCACGCCGTAGGTCGACTTCAGGATCGGCTCCAGGTCCGGGTGCGGATAGACGACCTCCTGGATACCGTGCTTGCGCGCGATGAAGTCATCGACCATGCCGGACTGCAGCGGTCCGGGTCGGAACAGCGCTACCAGCGCGGTGATGTCGTCGAAACAGTCCGGCTGCAGCTTGCTGATCAGCTGCTTCATGCCGCTGGATTCGAGCTGGAACACAGCCGTCGTTTCGGCGCTCTTCAACAGCGTGAAGGCATCTTCGTCGTCGGTCGGAATCGCGTTGATGTCGATGGCATCCTCGCCGGCGAGACGACGCTGTTCGTTGACCGTCTTCAGGGCCCAGTCGATGATCGTCAGCGTGCGCAGGCCGAGGAAGTCGAACTTGACCAGCCCGGCTGCCTCGACATCGTCCTTGTCGTACTGGGTCACGAGGTTGGTGCCATCGGCCTCGCAGTACAACGGGCTGAAGTCGGTCAGCTTGCCGGGCGCGATGACGACGCCCCCGGCGTGCTTGCCGGCATTCCGCGCCAGTCCCTCGAGCTGACGGGCCATGTCGATCAGCTGGGTGATCTCCTCGTCCGACGCGTAGGCCTGTTTGAGGTCGTCGCTCTCGGCCAGCGCCTTGTCCAGCGTCATGCCGATCTCGAACGGCACCATCTTGGCGACGCGGTCGGTGAAACCGTAGGCATGCCCGAGTACCCGGCCGACGTCGCGCACGACGGCCTTGGCCGCCATCGAACCGTAGGTGATGATCTGCGACACCGAGTCGCGACCGTACTTGCGCGCGACGTAGTCGATCACGAGGTCGCGCCGGTCCATGCAGAAATCGACGTCGAAATCCGGCATGGAGACACGTTCGGGATTGAGGAAGCGTTCGAACAGCAACTCGTGCTCGAGCGGGTCGAGGTCGGTGATCTTGAGCGCGTAGGCAACCAGCGAACCGGCGCCGGAGCCTCGACCGGGCCCGACCGGCACATCGTTGTCCTTGGCCCACTGGATGAAGTCGGC
>JAGRGW010000342.1 GCA_020445315.1 Gammaproteobacteria bacterium | reverse complement strand
ATCCGCACGCCGATGAACGGCGTCATGGGCATGGCCGAATTGTTGCAGCGCACGGGCCTGGACCATCGCCAGCGCGAGTACGTCGAACTGATCCGGCACTCGTCCGAGTCGCTGCTCCGGATCATCAACGACATCCTGGACTTCTCCAAGATCGAGGCCGACCGGCTCGAACTCGCATCCGCACCGTTCAGCCTGCGCGGTTGCGTCGAGGGGGCGGTAGGCAAGATTGCGGACAATGCAGTCAAACGCGGGCTGGAACTGGCGATCGAGACCCGGCCGGACCTGCCGGACCGGGTCATCGGCGACGCCGACCGCCTCGCACAGATCATCGTCAACCTGGTCGGCAACGCGATCAAGTTCACCTCGCGCGGCGACATCGTCGTCCGCGTGTCAACCGGCAGGGAAAACGACAAGGTACGGCGTGTCCTGTTCGAGGTCATCGACTCCGGCCCGGGTATCCCACCGGCGCGGCAGGTAAGCATCTTCGAGGCATTCAACCAGGGTGACCCGACCGGAAACGAGGCCAATTCGGGTACCGGCCTCGGACTCGCCATCAGCCGCCAGCTGGTCGAGTTGATGCACGGGCGCATCGGTGTCGACTCCGAGCCAGGCCGGGGGAGCCGGTTCTGGTTCAGCATCCCGTTCCAACTGGCGCCGGGCGATATCCGTTCACCGCTGGACAAACGTATCCGTTTCGACGAAGCACGGGTACTTGTCATCGAGTCCCACGCCGTCGACCGTGCGACCATCGACAGCTACCTCACCGCATGGCAACTGTCGCCAACCCTGACGTCCACGACGGAAGCAGGCCTGGCGCTGTTGAACGACGCCGCCAACCGGGGCAAGCCGTTCCAGGCTATCTTGGTTGCCGAAAAGCTCGCGGATACGCCCGGTAGCAAGCTGGTACACATACTCAGGCTACTGCACCAGTTCGCCGCCACGCCGGTCATCCTGATGCGCTACCTCGGCGAGCCACTCGCGTTCGACGTCGAACCGGGCTACACGACCCAGCTTATCCAGAAGCCGCTCCGCATCCTGCCATTGCTCCAGGCGCTGGAATCGGTGCTCGGCGTGTCGCGCACCCGTGCCGGGGAGGATCGATATCCGCGGCCACGAACGGCCATCGAAGCACCACCCGGTGCGGCACTCGAAGGTACCCGGGTACTGCTGGTCGAGGACAACGCCGTCAACCAGGCCGTCGCCGGTGAGATGCTGACAGAGCTGGGGTGCCGCTACACGCTGGCCGAAGATGGGCAGAAAGCGGTCGCCGCCTTCCGTGAAGGGGACTTCGACATCGTGCTGATGGACTGCCAACTGCCAGTGCTGGACGGTTACGCGGCGACCCGGGCGATTCGGGACCTCGAGCTATCCGACGCACGGCCCCGCACTCCCGTCATTGCCTGCACCGCTTACGCGATGAACGAAGACAGGGAGCGTGCCATGGCGGCCGGTATGGACGATTTCCTGAGCAAACCCTACACGCTGCAACAGGTGCACGGCATCGTGTCCCGATGGATCCCTTCGCCTGGCAGGCAGGCCACCGTACCGCAACCCGGTGTGACGGATGCAAAGCCATCCGCCGTCGAGCCGGATACCGAAAGCGGCGACGCCATCGTCAATCGCGCCCAGTTGCAGGTACTGCGAAAACTGCAGCGACCAGACCGTCAATCGCTGCTGCAGCACGTCCATGACCTGTATGTCGCCGAGGCACCAAGAATGCTGTCCGAGATCGGGGATGCCATCGCGCAGCAGGACCGCGACCAAGTCAAGCGGATCGCCCATACGCTCAAGTCCAGCAGCCGGAACATCGGGCTCGACCAGGTGGCGGCCTGCTGTGCCGGGATCGAGGCCGCGGCGGCCGACGAGACCTGGCAGGGTCTCGATGCACGCCGGGAGGAACTGGCGGATGCACTCCCCGTCGCGCTCGAGGCCCTGTCGATCGCCATCGGCGAGCTGTCTTGAAGCCGCCTGCACGCCGATGCCGCAGGCGGTGACTGCATTCGGCGCCGGATCACACTACACTGCCCGCTGACGTCAGCGACCACCCGGGCCGATACAGGCTGCCCGAAGGTGCAAACATTGGGTTGCCGGAGCAATAGTTGAGATGAAGGTGCGCCACCAGTCCCGGGGACGCCAGGCCACGGCCGCCGGTTTACGGGCGGTAGCCGCCTGTCTCGACCGGGAACCGGCACGCGAGCGCCTCATCGAGTATCTCCACGCCATCCAGGATCGGCATGGTTGCCTGACCCACGACCATCTGCTGGCACTGGCTGAGCGGCTCGCTGTCGCGCCGGTGGCTGTGTTCGAGACGGCGAGCTTCTACCACCACTTCGATGTCGTCGAAGATGAGGCATCCGCGCCACCGGCGCTGACAATCCGCGTCTGTACGTCTATCAGCTGTTGCATGCACGGCGGTGAAGACCTGCTGCAGGCACTGAAGGCGGAGCTCGAACCGGCGATCCGGATACAGGCGGTGCCCTGCGTGGGGCGCTGCGCCGAGGCCCCGGTGGCGGTGATCGGTCAGCGTCCGCTGGCGCACGCCGACGTGTCGATCGTGCAGCAGGCGGTCGAAGAAGGAATCGTTCACGACGAGGCACCCGTCCACGCCGTTACCTACACCGCCTATCGCGAAAACGGCGGCTACGGGCTGCTTCGTCGATTGCAGGAGGCATCCCCGGACACCCGCGACGGCATCATCGCGACTCTGCGCGATGCCCGGCTGAGGGGACTTGGCGGGGCCGGGTTTCCGCTCGCGCGCAAGTGGGACATCGTGCGGCAGCAACCGGCTCCACGCCTGCTCGCCGTCAACATCGACGAGGGCGAACCGGGGACGTTCAAGGACCGGCACCTGCTGCAAATCGACCCGCACCGGTTCATCGAGGGCATGCTGATCGCCGCCGAAGTCGTCGGTGTGGAGAAGATCTACATCTACCTGCGCGACGAGTACGCCGGTATCCGCGCGCTGCTGCGCCGCGAACTGACCGACCTGCTCGACGATCCGCCGTGTGCCCTGCCCCCGATCGAACTGCGGCGCGGCGCCGGCGCCTATATCTGCGGTGAGGAATCGGCGATGCTGGAGTCGATCGAGGGCAAACGCGGGATGCCGCGCCTGCGACCGCCGTACATCGCCGAACACGGCCTGTTCGGCCGGCCGACGCTCGAACACAACA
>JAGRGW010000341.1 GCA_020445315.1 Gammaproteobacteria bacterium | reverse complement strand
TAGATGCGGCTGTAGGAGCCGGTCACGTACATCTTGCCGTCGTAGATCAGCGGCTGCGACTGCTGGCCGCGCTGCTTCTCGCCACCGAACGAGAAACTCCAGGCCGGAACCAGTTTCCGGACGTTGCTCTTGTTGATGGTCTTCAGCGGGCTGAAGCGCTGGCCCTGCTGGCCCATGCCCCAGCTGACGACGTCCTCGGTCGTCACCGCGTCCTGGTTGATCATCGACTGGGTCACGCCCTTGGCAAGGGCAGTACCGGACAGCATCAGGCCGGCGCCCAGGGTAACTGCCATGGCGCTGACCAACGCAGACTTCTTAAACGTACGAATCATGTTGTGATCTCCTCCCAACGGTTAGACGGGTTGGTAGTAACCCGGACGCAACCGGCAAGCCTTAATCGGGTTGGCATTGTTCGGCGGCTGCATGCGTTAGCGATAGCAAATACCGGGCCCAAAAAAACGGTCGCACAAAAAAAACATAAGCTATTGTTTTTATATGTTTTTATTCTTATCGAGATGGCAGGTTCGGCACCTGCCCGGCCTGGGTATCCGTGACACCCGCGGCGGGTGTCACGATTCTGGGACACCGGTTACATACCCACGGCGTCCAGCAAAGCCTGTCGCTTCGACTGGTACTCGGCCTCGGTGATCAGGCCCTTGTCGCGCAGGCGCTGCAGCGTCTCCAGGCCCTGCTCGAGATCACGCCAGCGGTTCGGTTCGACCTTTGCCGCGGTACCTGCCGCGGCAGCCCCTGCGCCAACGGATGCAGCGGCCGGCGCCGTGGCGGCAGATGTCGAGGCCTGCGAGGCCGCTGCCGGCGCGCGCGAACTGTTGGGAGCGGCTGTCGCGGCCCCGGCCGCAACCGGCGCCGCGTTCGACTCCAACCGCAGCTGGCTGCGCGGACTCTGCGTCAGGTTGATTGGAAACAGGACCCAGTCCTCGCGACCCGGCTTGAAAGTGAACCAGCTGGCCGCGGCCAGGGTTCCGCCGCTCAGCGCGGATTTGCCGCGTCCGCCGGTTGCCGGCTGCTTGGCGTAGGGCTCGCGGAATTCGTCCAGAAACGTGTCCACCTGTCCGAAGATCAGGTTCAGCCGATTGTCCTCGACGAACACGCGGGCACCGGTCGACAGGCGGCGCGCACGCGGGAACTTGCCGACGTTGCGATACGACACCATTAACACGTCCTGGCTCTCGTCGACGCGATTCAGCGCCCTTGCCAGGTGCTTACCGGCATCGATAGCCTGGTTCTCGCTCATCAGGTAGACCGGTTTCCCCTCGGCCTCGGATACCACCTGCAACGAAGCCAGCAGCTGCGCCAGCGATTCGGGATCGACGAAGTTCACGGGATGTTCGTTGGCACTGCCCTCTTCGGCGCTCATAGTGTGCAACTCCAGCGCGCTCGACTTGTACAGGGTGATTGCATGGGCCGAACCTGCAGCCACGCACCAAGAGACAAGCAGCACAATCGATTTCCAGCTGTTTCGCATCAGACGATCCCCTCTCCCTTATTGTTTGGTCCAGAAATAATAGTTCGATCTTCGCTAGTGCCACGGCCTGAACGGGAAAAAGGCCGGAGATCACTCTCCGGCCCATCCATTCGGAAGTGCCCGCACAGCCTTCCCGGTTTAGAAGAACAGGATAGCGCCGATGTTGAACGACGAGGTTTCGTCGGTGCCGGAACCGACCAGCGTGCTCTCCTGCATGTTGTACTCGCCGAGCAGCGTCAACGCCGGGGTCAGGTTGTGGTAAACACCCAGCGTGGTGCGCTCGTTCTCGAGCATGGTCAACTTGTCCTGCTCGCTTTCCGCATAGTGCAGACCAAACTTGGTGTTGTTCCAGGTATAGGTGCCCTGCAGGTACCAGCCGTTCGATTCTTCGGCCACACCGGCGGCAGAGAAGCCGGGGAAGATCAGGCCGCCCAGTGCCAGCGTGGTCATGCCCTCGCCATCGAAATAGCTACCGGCAAAGCCGAAGTTGCCAAACGACGCCTTGGCGAAGATGTCGTAACCCTGGATGTCGCTGCCCCTGGTCGTGCCACCGGACACGATATCGATTTCCTGGCTGATGAAGGTTGCCGAAACATAGCCGGGCACACTGCCACCCCAGTCGAAGCTGGCCTTGCCGTGGAAGCCGAGTGACGATTCACCGTTCGCAGTCGCGCCACCGCTCGCGAGACCGTTGAGCGGATTGAACACGCCGACAGTTCCCTGGAATCCGCCCCACTTCGGCGACGTCCAGTTGATCTGGGCCAGGCGGTCCGTGTACACGTAGCCGTAACCCAGGCCACCGAGCGTGGTATGTCCGGGGTTGGCGGTCGTGAACGCAGCACCCGCGCCCAGCAGGCTCATGTCGTTGATGATGGCATCGAAGCCGAACAGGCCGAAGTCACGACCCATCTTCACGGTACCCATGTCTGCATTGCCGAAGGTCAGGTAGACCTGGCGTGCATCGACGCTGCTAAAGCTCAGCGCATCCGGCGTGTTGGCTGCGGATGAACTGGTGATGCCGTAGTAGACGTTGATGTGCGCAGAGATGTCGAAACCGTTCTGCGTGGTCTCGGCACTGAAGTTCAACGAGGCCGGCAACAGGCCGTTGTTGACCGCATTCTTGTCACCCGCGGTAGGACACGCGAGGCTGGCCAGCGTCGTACCACCGGAGTTCAGGTCACCGGCATCGCAATTGGTGCGCGTGTAGAAGGCATTGACGTTGCCGCCCAGGCCCAGTGTCCAGTCACCGGCATCCCAGGTCACTGCCTGTGCGCCACCCACGGCGCAAAGTGATGCAGACAACACCAGCGACCGCGCTAGGTAAAGTTCTCTTCATATCGATGACTCCTCGATTTGGCTTAGGTAATAAAAGCGGTGGCTTTTGCGCCACTCCGGACTCAAACAGATTGCTTGGCGTCGCTTTGTGCCAACAAGGATCGTGCCATCACGAAATAGCTTTGATTTAACGAGACTTTTTTACGATATCTTGCGTTTGTGGAGCCACCTGAGCGGGTCTTGGCAAGGACAGTGATTCGCAAAAGACACAACTGTGTGTAACTGGCGATACAGCAGTTGTTACAGAACTGAAACGTGCACTACAGCGATGTTGTGCGCACGATTCGGACGGGGCTCGCGATGGTTATGCGGTAACCGGGGAAAAAAGAAACGCTGCCCGCCCGGAGGGAAAACAGGCAGCGTGCAAGGGCGGACTTGCTCGGAAGCAACGATCAAAACCTTGGATCACCTGAAGCGATCCAACACCGCAGTACATCCCTGTAATGCGGCCTAAGCCGAAAGGTCGCCCTTTCTCTAACGCGGATTCGGACTCAATGTCTGGTGGCAATCCATGTACGCCTCCATGATCAACGTCGGGTCTTCCTTGAGTTTTGCCTTCCAGCCATTGAGACGGGTTTTCGATTGGATCATCCCGCGCAGCACACCGACGTGATTGGTCAACCCAAGGCTCGATGCACCGACGATGACATCGCCGTCGAACTGCAGGTTGATGTAGCGGAAACGGTCGAGGTCTGCCAGTTCTGCACTGTCGCCTCCCTCCGTGCCCATCCACAGGCCAAACGAACTCGAGATCAGGCCCATCGTATCCAGCACGTTCATGTTGACGCTGCCCTGGTGAGGCAGCGAGATACCGGTCATATTCGCAGCGGCATACCGCCCATGCTCGGTGGCAGTGGGCTGAATGGCCTGCACCATGCGGGCGCCGGTGGAGAAGTCGTAACCCTGGCAGACGTCGCCAGCAGCAAAAACGTTGGCCTTGCTGGTACGGAAACACGAATCGACGAGGATGCCGTCATCCACGTCGATGCCCGAACCTTTCAGGAACGCCGTGTTGGGACGTACACCGGTCGCGGAAATCACCATGTCCGCATTGATGGCCTCACCGCTCTCGAGCAACACACGCAGTTTCTTCGACTTGCCCAGTAGCGTGCTGACGAAACCGCCGGTCTGCTCGATCGCCTTGACCCGCGCCGACGTCCGCACCGCGACACCCTTGTTCTCGCACCAGGACTTGATCAGGCCACCGGAGACCTCGTTCATCATGCGCGGCACCATCCGGTTCTCGGCCTCGACCACGGTCAGGCTGACACCGCTGCGTGCCAGCGCCTCGAGAATGATGCAGCCGATGAAGCCGGCACCAACCAGCACGACCTCGTTGCCGGGCTTGCACACGGCGGCAATCTTGCGCGCGTCCGCCAGTGTCCAGCAGTTGACGACACCGGGCAGATCCATCCCGGGAATCGGCAGTTTCACCGGGCTCGAGCCGGTCGCTATCAGCAGCTTGTCGTACTCGAGACGGCTGCCGTCCTCGAGCACCACGCTGTCGTTGTCGGCATCCACCGTGGTCACGCGACCATGCCGGACGTCGATGCCCTGGGACGCAAAGTGCTCCGGTACCTTGCGCAGATGCGTACCCCCTTCTTCGATCTGGCCGATCAGGTAGTAAGGGATCGCCATACGCGAGTACGGCTTTTCCGGCTCTTCACCGACGATCGTGACGGTCGACGAGACGTCGTACTTGCGAATCGCCTCGGCCGCGACGACACCTGCCGGGCCTGCCCCAATGATGACGTGTTGCATACTGTTACCTTCCTGTTCCGGTCTTACTAACCGGCGCCGCCTGTCGGCGAGCTAACCGTTTGTTGTTGTCAGCGCTGTTACAGGCCGAGCCTGGACTTGGTTTCCTCGGTGACGACACCATCGGTGGTCCATCCGCGGAGTTGGTAGTACTCCGGCAGCATCTTGTCGAGATCGTTGACACGGCCTTCGGCCGGCCCGACATTGGCGGCATCCTTCAGCAACCGCTTGGGCAGCGTATCGTCGGCAGCCGTAAAGCCCGCGAGGCGGTTGAATTCGCGCTCGAGGTTCCAGATCCGCTCGCCGACCTCCAACAGTTTCTCGGTGCTCCAGCCACCTTCGCAGGCGGCGTCGAGCTGCGGCGCGACGTCGTCGAGCGTCCACGCGAACGACGTGAACACGCACAGGCCGGACGAATCGAATGCCGCCGTGGCGTCCTGGAACGCCTTGACCAGTTCCGCCTTGCCTTCGGTTACCAGCGGATCGGTCTTGACCGGAATGCCCAGTACCTCGGATGCAACCGTGTAACTTCGCAAATGGCAGGCGCCGCGATTGGACGTGGCATAGGTCAGGCCCATGCCCTGGATGCCGCGCGGATCGTAGGCGGGGAACTCCTGCCCCTTGACCGTCATCGACAAATCGGGATGGCCGTACTTCTCGCACAGGCGCTTCGAACCCAGACCCAGGTCCTTGCCGAAGCCTTCGCCGGTAGCGACCCATTCAACCGCCTTCGACAGCGCTTCGGCCGAGCCGAAGGAGAACTCGACCCCACCGGTCTGCTCGACCGTGATCGCGCCTTCCTTGTAAAGCTCCATCGCCGCGGCAACGGTCGCACCGAACGAGATCGGATCCATGCCGTCTTCGTTGCACAGGAAGTTGGCATAGGTCAGCGCATCGAGGTCATCGACACCGGTGTCGGCACCCAGCGCCCACGCCGCCTCGTATTCCAGGCCACCGGAGGCACCCCAGTACTCGGGCTTGTTCTGGATCGTGAAGTGGTTCTTATCGATCGTCGAGATACGTCCACAGGCTATGGTGCAGCCGAAACAGGCCGCGTTGGTCGTCAGGTTGGGCTGGCCGTCGCTCTTGCGCGGCTCGTGCATGGCCTCGCCC
>JAGRGW010000340.1 GCA_020445315.1 Gammaproteobacteria bacterium | reverse complement strand
CTCGACGAGGAACTGTCGACGCAGCAAAGGCGGTTGCTGCATCTGCGAGACGTGCGCGACGGCGCGGCGCAACGCCTGCACGACCTGCAACTTCGCAACGCCGAACAGGCCGACGGCCTGACGCAGACCATCGGCCGCCTCGTCAACGAGGTCGGTGGCTTCCTGCTGTTCGTGGTGCTGTTGATCCTGGGCATCGTGACCCTGCTGACGGCCTCGATGATTCGGCGCAACATCCGGCGTCCGTTGGCGCAGTTGCTCGACGGTATCGATGCCATGGACAGCCCGGGCGAGGCCGAGATCCGGTTGGGGCGCGACGACGAATGGCAGATGTTGGCCGATGCGCTCAACCGGATGCGTCGGGCGCTGGCCGAGTCGTACCGGCAGTTGCAGGAAAGCGAATCCAAGTACCGCCTGCTGATCGAGAACCAGAGCGACATGGTCATCGAGATGGGGCCGGATTACCGGCTGCGTTTCGTCAGCCCCAGCTTCGTATCCCTGCGTGGGGAGTCATCCCGGGCGTTGATCGGCGAGGGTTTCTTCGACCACGTGCATGAAGACGACCGTCCGGCTGCCCGCGCCGGGTTCGCCACCCTGTCGGCCCCTCCCTACACCTTATATACGCAGCTACGCCTGCAGACGCCGCAGGGTTGGCGCTGGCTGGCCTGGAACTGCCGTTGGGTGGAGGCCGGAGACGGGCAGCGGGCGACCATCGTGGCCATCGGTCGCGACGTGACCGAAAGGCACACGGCCGAGATCGCGCTCGAACAGCAGCGACTGTTCCTGCGTACCGTCATCGATGCCGTGTCCGACCCGGTGCTGGTGATCGGTCGGGATTATCGGGTCCGCATGTCGAACCAGGCCGCGGTCGACGAGTTCATGATCGACGGGCTCGAGTCGAACCGCGTCGATGCAGATCACGACGAGCGGCAGCCGCGCACCGATCAAGGCTACGTCCGTCCGCTGCGCGGGGTGTTGGAACTGGGACGGCCGGGTACGGCAGTACGCACGCACCGCTCCCGGCAGGGCGACCGCACCTACGAGGTCACGGCCAGCCCGCTGCTCGACGCCGGCGGCGATCTGGACGGTGTCGTGCAGATCTACCGCGACATCACCGACAGGCTGGAGGCTGAACAGCGTATCCGCTTCCTTGCCCACCACGACGCGCTGACCGAACTGCCGAACCGGGTGCTGTTGCGCGACCGCTTCCAGCAGGCCTGCGGTTTTGCCGATCGCGAAGGTCACCGTGTCGCCGTCATGTTCCTCGATCTCGATCATTTCAAGGATATCAACGATACGCTCGGCCACGACGTCGGCGACCGGCTGCTGCAGGCCGTCGTCGACCGGGTCGGCGGCACGCTGCGCGAGACCGATACCGTGAGTCGCCAGGGCGGTGACGAGTTCGTCATACTCGTCCCCCAGATCGGCGCTAACGCCAACCCTGAAACGGTGGCCAGGCACATCAGCGCGGTGATGGAAAGTCCCATCGATATCGAGGGGCACGAACTGCGGCCGTCGTTCAGCATCGGCATCGCCCTGTACCCCGACGACGGCCGCGATTTCGACACGCTGCTGAAGAACGCCGATACCGCGATGTACTCGGCCAAGGATGCCGGGCGCAATACCTACCGCTTCTACGCCGACGAGATGAACGCGTCGGCGTTGGAGCGGCTGCAACTGCACGGACGTCTGCGTAACGTCATCGAGCGCGACGAGCTGGAGATGTACTACCAGCCACAGTTCGATATCCGCAGCGGGGCAATCGTCGGTGCCGAGGCCCTGCTGCGTTGGCACACGAAGGAGTTCGGCATGCTGCTGCCCGAGCAGTTCATCGCCGCGGCAGAGTCCAGCGGCGCGATCGTCGACATCGGCTCGTGGACGTTGCGGACCGTGTGCCGGCAGCTGGCGCGTTGGCGTGCGGAGCTGACGCAGCCGGTGCCGGTGTCGGTCAACCTGTCGGCCCTGCAACTCGACAGGCAGCACCTGGTCGACGAGGTCGGCGAGTTGGTGGCCGAGTTGGACCTGCCTCCCGACCTGCTGGAACTGGAACTGACCGAGTCGACGCTGTTCCGCGACAACCAGACGGTTGTCGATCGCGTATTCGCGCTCAAGCGTCTCGGTGTACGCCTGTCGATCGACGATTTCGGCACCGGTTACTCGTCGCTCGTCTACCTCAAGCGGTTCCAGCCCGACCGGCTGAAGATCGATCGTTCGTTCATCCTGGACCTCGAGCGCGATGCCGAAGACGCCGCGATCGTGCGGGCCATCATCCAGATGGCGCACAGCCTGAACATGGCGGTGATCGCCGAGGGGGTCGAGACGCGCGAACAACTCGACTGGCTGCGCCACGAGCGCTGTGAGCAGGTGCAGGGTTTCCTGTTCCACCGGCCGCTGCCCGAAGCCCGGATGACCGAACTGCTGCGCGACATGGCCGAGACGGGCGGCGAGCCATCCCCAAACTCGATCGGCCTCGGTACCGATTGACCAGGGATTCGGAAGAGCGGCTTTCGACCAGGCAAGAAAAAGGCGGCCCGCAGGCCGCCCTTTCGTCGAACTTACGGGAGTTGCGTCCCGTGAACCGCGCTGTCAGTAGCCGCCCTTGCGCGCTACGAACGGCAGGCCGGCGATGCGGTTACCCTGCTTGCTCGGTGCGCCCGGGAACAACTGGTACAGGTCCTTGCTGGAGATCTTCTTGCCCCAGACCTTGCCCATGTCCTTGTTGATCTGGCGCTCCATCGGCTGGTTGCTGTTGTTGTTGAAGTACTCTTCGCGCAGGTAGTTGAGGACGTCGATGTGTTCCTGGGTCAGTTCGCCCATGGTGTCGTCTGCCGCCGCGAGCGCACGCGCAACGTCCTCGTCCCACGCGGTGGGGTCGACCAGGTTGCCGTTGTCGTCGGTTTCCAGCGTCTTGCCGTTTACTTCGATTGCCATGATGGTGCTCCTCTCGATTGACGAGTATTTTTGGCTTTCTGCCCAAAAGCCCGGGCTGTTCGGTCGCCCATTCGTCCCGCGTCGACCACGACTCCGTGGCAGAGCGGATGACTGTCGGGCGGCGCCGTATCGACCCGGACGCTCAAATTCTGGCGGCCGATTCTATGTGAATTCCGCGTGTATTTGAATATCAGCAGTTGTTAAACCGCAACACGGGATGCACGGTGGACGCCCGAGGCCCTGTTTTCAGCTGTCGTCTTCGGACTTCTTGACCGCATCGATACCCTTGTGGGGAATGAAAATCCCGCATCCCATGTGGCGCAGTGGACCGATGCCCTGTTCCTGCAGGCGCACCGATTCCTCGGCGGTCAGGTCGGCGAGCATGATGCTGCGCGTCAGGATCGGGCCGTCGGCGCCGGCCACCTCGGCCGTCTTGCCGCACAAGGCCTTGCGTACGCGGATGCCGCGCCCGTTCAGCAGATCGACGACGCGCTGCAGGAAGGCGTTCTCGTCCTGGTCCTCGCCGTCTTCGAGTACGACGTAGCGCGAGAACACCGTGCCCTGGCTGGACAAGGGTTTCTCTTTGGCCCCGCCGATAGTCAGGCTGCAGCCGCCGATGTCGAGCCGGGCGCCGTTGAGTGCCTGCTGGACCTCGTTCGCGCTGTCCTTGGGCACGCGCAGTGTCAGCTTGGTGCGGCGCGACAGGATGAGTTTCTGTCCGAGCCTGGGGTCGGGGCGCTCCCACCCGTTTTGCGAACCGGCCAGGTGGATGCTGTGCACGCCCACGCGCTCGTCATCGCCGAGCGTCGGCAGGTGCTTGCGCAGCGCGTCGGCGAGGTCGTGCTGGTGGTCGACCGGCAGCTCGCGGCACTGGATGTCGAACACCAGGTCGATGACGTCGTCCGGGACCTTGAATGCCTTGGGTCTGTCGTCTTCTTGCCAGAACATGTCGCGTGACTCCTCAGTTGGCCGGGATCTGTTCCTGCAGCGCGTCGCGGTCGAACCACCACTGGTCCTGGACCAGTACGTCGACGACGTTGCGCAGGCGCACGAGGAACTTGTCCGGTTGGTTCAGTTCGAGCCTGTCCACCCACAGGTCGAACTGGTCCTGGCTCTCCACGTCGCCGTGACGGCGGGCCACGCGGCCGAGCAGTTGCTGCGAAAAGAACGTCAGGCGCTCCTTGTCGGGGCCTTCGCTGGCGCGCACGTCGGCGATGAAGCAGGCCGTGGCGGCTGCGACGGCGGCGCCGTCGGAGTCGTCGGGCGTGTCATCGACGACGTGGCTCAGCAGGTTGACCGAGATCTCGGGGTCGATCGGGAAGGTCACGCCGAGCCAGATGCCGTGGCCGAGGGCGATCAGCGAATCGGGCTGGTTGCTCTCGTACAGCACGTTGCAGGCGTCGGCCGCCGCCTCCCACTGCTGCTCGGTGAGCAGGATGCCCAGCGCGGTGTAGGTGATCGGCCAGGCTTCGTCGCCGCGCTCCAGTACCTGCAGCGAGCGCCCGATCTCGAGTTTCAGTGCCGCACGCTGCATCGCGCTCGCGCTCTCCGGCAACTGCTCCAGCTGTTGCTGCATTTCGACCAGTTGGCCTTCGATCTGGGCCTGCTGGCCGAGGTCCTTGCGCAGTGATTCGGCGGCCGTGTCCGGCAGTGCGTTGGGGTCGAGTATGTCCACCATGTCAGTACCTGCTGCTGAACGTCGCCTCGAGGCGATCTTCCCAGTCCGACGGCGTGTCGGGGTAGGGCGGTTTGACGTCGAAACGCAGGAACATCTCGCCTTCCCGCGCGTAGGCCTTGACCAGTTCCTGCAGTTCCTCGAACGTCTGCACGTCCTGGTTGGCGATCAGGATCTTGCTCAGGTACAGCATGCGATCATTCCTCCTCCGGTCGCGGCAGGCGCTGGAAGTAGCGCGCGCGGTAGACCAGTCGTTTGGCACCAGCGGCGGGATCGTCGCGAAAGCCGTCGCGCCGGTGCAGGATGTTGTTACTGACGATGCCTTCGTTGGCGTTCAGCCGGTATCGCAACATGTGGTCATCGCCGTTGCGAAACAGGTCGAGCAGGAATGCGGCGGCGTCACGAGTGGTCGGGTCGTCGCGCCAGATCACGTTGCGCTGGCGTGCCGAGTAGCGCATGTGCAGCGATCCGTCGACAGGCGAGATCGAGAACACCGGCCCGCTGTGGTCGGGGCGGATCTGGCGCCCGCGCTCCACGTTGAGCGGGATGGTAAAGGCGTCGTCTGCCATCAAGGCCCTGATCCAGTCCGGGTTTTCATCACGCAGGCGGATGTAGGCGATCTCGTGGTCGAGCAATTCGTTGTCGCCCCCTTCGGCGGCGGGCTCGGCGCAATACAGCAGCCAGGCGCGAATCTGCTGTTCACCGGCGTTGTAATAGCCATCGGTGTGCCAGCCGAGTGGCCGGTTGGTGTACGGAATATAGGTATGTTCCGTGTCGGTGGGCCTGACCGTGATGGCGGTCACGCCGCTGTCTTCGGCGCACAGGTTCTGATCGATGCCGAGCAGGCCGAGGCCACTGCCGAATGCGTGCAGCGCCGCTTCGATATCGTCGACGGCATCGGTGACCTGGAACAGGGCGAAGTTCTGCGCCTCGACGCTGCTTAGCAGCTGTCGGCGCTCTACCGCCGTGAGCTGGCCGGGATGGGCGATCGGGATGGCTGCAAAGCGGGTTGCCGCTGCCAGCTTGTCCGCCCGCCATTGCTGGTAGCTTGCCTCGTCCGTCAACGAGAACGGGGACGGCACGGGTTCGATCTTCGCACTGAGCATTAGGGTGTATCCAGGTTACGAGCCTTCGGCGGCGTCGGCGACAGAGGGCTGGTCTGTTAGTAGATTAGTGAAAACTAAATCTTATCATTGAAATGCACAAAGATAACAATCGTTATTGATATCAATAAGTTGTGGTTTTTGTTTGACCTGGGTCAAATGTTCTTCTATCCCAAAAGAGATAGGCCCATACCCCCTTTATCCCCCAATGGTGGAGTATGTGCGTGTCCAATGCTCCCCTAATATTAGCCCC
>JAGRGW010000339.1 GCA_020445315.1 Gammaproteobacteria bacterium | reverse complement strand
TTGCTCACGGCCACCCAGGAAGGCAACTTCAAGGGAACCGAGGGGTTCTCGGCCATTCCGTTCCAGGGGCTGATCCTCGCGCACTCGAATGAGTCGGAATGGCAGGCCTTTCGCAACAACCGCAACAACGAGGCCTTCCTCGACCGGATCTACATCGTCAAGGTGCCCTACTGTCTGCAGATGTCCGAGGAAGTGCACATCTACCAGAAACTGCTGGCCAACAGCTCGTTGTCCAAGGCGCCCTGCGCGCCCGGCACGCTGGAGATGATGGCGCAGTTCTCGGTGCTGACCCGCCTGAAGGAGCCGGAGAACGCCAGCATCTTCTCGAAGATGCGTGTCTACGATGGCGAGAACCTCAAGGACACGGACCCGAAGGCCAAGTCGGTACAGGAGTATCGCGACTATGCCGGCATCGACGAGGGCATGACCGGCACCTCGACCCGGTTTGCGTTCAAGATCCTGTCACAGGTGTTCAACTTCGATCATTCCGAAGTGGCCGCAAACCCGGTCCACCTGCTCTACGTGCTGGAGAAGCAGATCGTCCGCGAGCACCTGCCGCCGGAGACCGAAGACCACTACCTCGGCTTCCTGAAAGAGTTCCTGGCGCCGCGGTACGCCGAGTTCATCGGCAAGGAACTGCAGACGGCCTATCTCGAGTCGTACGCCGAGTACGGTCAGAACATCTTCGACCGTTACGTTACCTATGCCGACTACTGGATCCAGGACCAGGAGTACCGCGATCCGGATACCGGCGAGATGATGAACCGCGCAGCGCTGAACGAGGAACTGGAAAAGATCGAGAAACCGGCCGGTATCTCGAACCCCAAGGACTTCCGCAACGAGATCGTCAACTTCGTCCTGCGGGCGCGCGCCAACAACAATGGCGAAAACCCGAAATGGACCAGTTACGAGAAGCTGCGCACGGTCATCGAGAAAAAGATGTTCTCGAACACTGAGGAACTGCTGCCGGTGATCTCGTTCAACGCCAAGGCCTCCGAATCGGAAAAGAAGAGGCACGAGGAATTCGTCGACCGGATGGTGGACAAGGGATACACGCCGAAGCAGGTTCGCCTGTTGTCGGAGTGGTACCTGCGGGTTCGCAAGTCGCAGTAAGCTGTCGGCGATGTAACAGGGAAGTCGACCGGTACCGTGCCATCAGGCACCGGTACCGGTCGGCGGCCGTAATACCGGGGAAGACATGTCGCATTTCATCGACCGTCGAGTCAGTTCCAAGCGCAAGAGCGCGGTCAACCGTCAGCGTTTCCTGAAGCGCTACAAGACCCAGCTCAAGCGTTCCGTTGCTGACGCCGTGAACCGTCGCAGCATCACTGACACAGATGCCGGTGAGAAGGTGAAGATTCCGTCGAAGGACGTGTCGGAACCGGTGTTCCATCATGGCCAGGGTGGCACGCGCGAGGGTGTGCATCCAGGCAACAGGGAGTTCGTCAGCGGGGACAAACTGCAGCGACCGCCCGGCGGTGGTGGTGGCGGTGGCGGCGACAAGGCCGGCAACAGCGGTGAGGGCGAGGACGACTTTGTTTTTGAACTGACCCGTGACGAGTACCTCGACCTGTTGTTCGATGACCTCGAACTGCCCAACCTGGTCCGCAACCAGCTGATCGGTGCGACCGAGTTCAAGTCGGTCCGGGCCGGTTACTCGGCCGATGGCGCGCCGTCCAATATCGACGTCGTGCGCTCGCTGAAGGGGGCGATTGCGCGCCGCACGGCGCTCGGGGCGCCGTACCGTGGGCGTATCCGCGAGCTCGAAGAGGAGATCGACCTGCTGCTGCGGCAGGATGTGCCGGAAGACGATCCACGGATCCAGGAATTGCGCGAGAAGATCTCGGGCCTGCGCGCCCGAATCGCGGCGCTACCGTTCATCGACACTTTCGACCTGCGCTACAAGGCCTTCGCCAAGAAGCCGGAGCCGACCAGCAAGGCGGTCATGTTCTGCATCATGGACGTGTCCGGTTCGATGGACGAGGAGCGCAAAAACCTGGCCAAGCGTTTCTTCCTGCTGCTGCACCTTTTCCTGCAGCGCAACTACGACAAGATCGAACTGGTCTTCGTTCGCCATCACACCACGGCGATGGAAGTCGACGAGCAGGAATTCTTCTACTCGCGCGAGACCGGGGGCACCGTCGTCAGCAGCGCGCTGAACCTGGTCCACGACATCATCCGCGAGCGCTACACGTCGGATGGCTGGAACATCTACGCCGCCCAGGCATCCGACGGCGACAACTGGGAGACCGACTCACCGATCTGTCGCGAACTGATGGTGCAGAAACTGGTGCCGCTGACGCGCTACTTCGCCTACGTCGAAATCATGCCGCGGCATCACCAGTCACTCTGGTATGCCTACCAGGAAGTCGCCGCGGCGAAGGAGAATTTCGCAATGCAGCAGATCGACGGCGCGGAGGACGTTTACTCGGTATTCCGGGAACTGTTCAAGAGGCAGCAGGCATGACGGATACGCGCGACAGGCTGATCTGCGATACCTCCGAGTGGAGCTTCCCCCTGCTGGAGCGCTTCGATCGCGAGATCGGTCGCATCGCCCGCGAGGAGTTCGGCCTCGACACCTACGCCAACCAGATCGAGGTGATCACGTCCGAGCAGATGATCGACGCCTACTCGTCGGTCGGCCTGCCGATCAACTACCACCACTGGTCGTTCGGCAAGCAGTTCGTCGTTACCGAGCAGAACTACCGCCGTGGCCACATGGGCCTCGCCTACGAAATCGTCATCAATTCCGACCCGTGCATCGCTTACCTGATGGAGGAGAACTCGCTGCCGATGCAGGCGCTGGTGATCGCGCATGCCTGCTATGGCCACAACAGCTTCTTCAAGGGCAACTACCTGTTCCAGACCTGGACCAGTGCCGATGCCATCATCGACTACCTGGTCTTCGCGCGCGCCTACGTCGCCGAGTGCGAGGAACGTTATGGTACAGAGAACGTCGAGCTGTTGCTGGATTCCTGCCATGCACTGATGAACCATGGCGTCGATCGTTACAAGCGACCGGCACCGTTGACGCTGGCCGAGGAGCAGAAGCGCCAACGCGAGCGCGAGGACTACCTGCAGTCACAGATCAACGACCTCTGGCGCACGCTGCCGACGTCCGAACGCAGCAACGATGACCGGCGCGCACAGCGGTTCCCGCCGGAGCCGCAGGAGAACCTGCTGTACTTCTTCGAAAAGAACGCACCGCTGCTCGAACCCTGGCAGCGCGAGATCGTCCGTATCGTGCGCAAAGTAGGGCAGTACTTCTACCCGCAGCGCCAGACCCAGGTCATGAACGAGGGCTGGGCGACCTTCTGGCACTACACGCTGCTGAACACGCTGTACGACAAGGGCTTCGTCACCGACGGCTTCATGATGGAGGTGCTGCAGTCGCACACCAACGTCGTCTACCAGCCGGCGTTCGATTCGCCGTACTACAGTGGCATCAACCCGTATGCCCTCGGTTTCGCGATGATGCGCGACATCCGCCGTATCTGCGAGGAGCCGACCGAGGAGGACCGCCACTGGTTCCCGGACATCGCTGGTTCCGACTGGCTGGAGACGTTGAAGTTCGCGATGGCCAACTTCAAGGATGAGAGCTTCGTCGCGCAGTACCTGTCACCGCGGCTGATGCGCGAATTCCACCTGTTCTCGGTGCTCGACGACGACCGCAACGAGCACCTCGAGGTGACGGCGATCCACGACGAGGCCGGATATCGCGACCTGCGCCAGGCACTGGCCGACCAGTACAATCTCGGCAGTCGCGAGCCCAATATCCAGGTCTACGACGTCGACGTCCGTGGCGACCGCTCGCTGACGCTGCGCCACTATAGCTATAACCGGCGGCCGCTGGCTGGCACGGTCGACGAGATGTTGAAGCACATCCGCCGCCTGTGGGGATTCGACGTGCGCCTCGAGTCGGTCGACGAAAAGGGCAATGTCGAGTTGATGGCCGAGTGCTGATTGCGTTCTGAAGGGGGCGCTGTGCCGGCAGCCGCTCTCAGCGGAAGTTACTTGACCCGCATCCCCGGTTGCGCGCCGTCGTCCGGGTTGAGTACGTAGATGTCCTTGCCGCCGGGGCCGGCCGCCAGCACCATGCCCTCCGATACGCCGAACTTCATCTTGCGCGGTGCCAGGTTGGCGACCATGACGGTCAGTTTGCCTTCGAGGTGTTCCGGCGCGTAGGCCGACTTGATGCCGGCGAACACGTTGCGCTGCTCGCCGCCGAGATCCAGCGTCAGCCTTAGCAGCTTGTCGGCGCCCTCGACGTGCTCGGCTTTCACGATGCGGACGACGCGCAGGTCGATCCTGGCAAAGTCGTCGAACGCGATCGTGTCGGCGATCGGGTCTTTAGCCAGGGGTGAATCGGCTGCCGGCTTGGTTGCCGTGGCCTTGGCTTCGGCGACGAGATCTTCCTTTGAATCCTCGATCATCGCCGCGATCCGGTCCTTGTCGACGCGGGTCATCAGCGGCTTGAACTTGTTGATGGCGTGCCCGAGCAGTGGCTCCTGCTGCGAGTCCCACTGCATCGGCCCGACGTTGAGGAAAGCCTCGGTCTTTGCGGCCATGACCGGCAGGACCGGCTTGAGGTAGCCCATCAGCACGCGGAACAGGTTGATGCCCATCGAGCAAACCGCGTGCAGTTCGGCCTCGCGGCCTTCCTGCTTGGCGATCACCCACGGTGCCTTGTCATCGATGTACTGGTTGGCGAGGTCGGCCAGGGCCATGATCTCGCGTACGGCGCGACCGAACTCGCGCTTCTCGTACAGGTCGGCGATTTCGTCACCGGCCTTGGTGAAAGTCGCGTAGAGCTCCGGCTGGTCGAGTGCGTCCGACAAGGTGCCGTCGAAGCGCTTGCTGATGAAGCCGGCGCAGCGGCTGGCG
>JAGRGW010000338.1 GCA_020445315.1 Gammaproteobacteria bacterium | reverse complement strand
CCGAACATCAGGCCCTGGTCGCCGGCGCCCTGTTCCTCCGGTCGCGAGCGGTCGACACCCTGGTTGATGTCGGGCGACTGCACGCCGATGGCGGTCAGCACGGCGCAGGTCCCACCATCGAAACCCATTTCGGAACTGGTGTAGCCGATGTCGTTGATGACGTCACGGATGACACGCTCGTAGTCGGGCTTCGCGGTCGTCGTGATTTCACCGGCGATAACGGCCATGCCGGTCTTGAACAGGGTCTCGCAGGCGACGCGGGCGTGCGGGTCGTCGATCAGGATGGCATCCAGAATCGCGTCGGAGACCTGGTCAGCCATCTTGTCGGGGTGGCCTTCGGAAACGGATTCGGAGGTGAAGATGAAATTGCGTGCCATGGAAACTCCTGGTTGATCGGGTGGCCAGCGACCGGCTTCTTGCCTTTATTCGGCGCGAAAGTGTACACGCTTGAGCCGAGGTTGGCATTCTGGAAGAATCGCGATCCGCGAATCATCATTATTATATAGGTCCAGGAACATGGTCTCTCTGCAGCCCCCCGTTTGTGAGTTCGGTCTCGCCGCCCCCGATTTCCGCCTGCCCGGCGTGGATGGCCGGGAATGGACCCGCGACGACTGCATGGGTGACAACGGCCTGCTGGTCATGTTCATCTGCAATCACTGCCCCTACGTCAAGGCCGTGATCGATCGCATCGTGCGCGACGCCGCCGAGTTGAAGCCGCTTGGCATCAACTGCGTCGCGATCATGTCCAACGACGCGGCCGCCTACCCGGACGACTCCTTCGACAACATGCGCGCCCTGTCCGAGCGCCTCGCGTTTCCGTTTCCGTACCTGCTCGACGAGTCACAGGAGGTGGCCAGGGCATACGGCGCGGTGTGCACCCCGGACTTCTTCGGCTACAACGCGAAGGCCGAGTTGCAGTACCGGGGCCGGCTCGACGAGAGTCGCAAGGAGACCGCCCCGGCGGGCGTCCGGCGCGACCTGTTCGAGGCGATGAAGCAGGTCGCCGGCACCGGTGAAGGCCCTCGCGAGCAGATCGCGAGCATGGGCTGCTCCATCAAGTGGCGCGAAGGCTGAGTGAAAAATAATTTAAAAAACAGCAGATTATCGCTGTTTTCCGCGCGGATTCTCTCCATTTATGGGTGTATTTGAATATTCGGGGAATCCCGTCTTGCCCCTGTCTGATTGCCTAGGTCAGAATAGCCGACCTTTTTTGAGTATCGGGCCGAGACACAAGCCGTAGGCAGAGCGGCTCTCGCACGACAACGCGCAAGCGCGTCGCCGGCTCAAAGATGCAGGCCCGAAGAACCGAATCATTTCGCGTGCCGGACCCGTTCCGTGGATGCGAAGAATTCTTAGTCTTTGACAGGAGGGACT
>JAGRGW010000337.1 GCA_020445315.1 Gammaproteobacteria bacterium | reverse complement strand
GCAAGCCCGAGCACGTCATCAACTATTTCTTCTTCGTCGCCGAGGAGGTGCGCCAGCTGATGTCGAAGCTGGGCTTCCGCACCTTCAACGAAATGGTCGGCCAGATGGACAAGCTCGACATGCGTCGCGCCATCAACCATTGGAAGGCGCACGGGCTCGACTACCGTCGCCTGCTGACCAAGCCGGTACCGGCCGAGGGTGACACCGTTTACTGGTCTCAGGGCCAGGATCACGGCATCGAGAAGGCGCTCGACAACGAACTGATCGCGCGTGCCAAACCGGCCCTCGAAAAGGGCGAGAAGGTCACGATCGACATCGGCATCGAGAACGTCAACCGCACCTTCGGCACGCTGCTGTCGGGCCGCGTTGCCGAAAAGTACGGTTTTGCCGGACTGCCCGAGGACACGATCAAGATCAACGCCAGGGGTACGGCCGGCCAGTCGTTCGGTGCCTGGCTCGCGAACGGCGTGACGATCGAACTGGCTGGCGAGGGCAACGACTACGTCGGTAAGGGCCTGTCGGGCGGCAAGCTGATCATCTATCCGCCGGCCGAGTCCAAGATCGACCGCGCCGAAGACAACATCATCGTTGGCAACACGGTGCTCTACGGTGCGATCAAGGGCGAGTGCTATTTCCGCGGCGTGGCCGGTGAACGCTTTGCCGTGCGCAACTCGGGCGTGACCGCTGTCGTCGAGGGAGTCGGTGACCATGGTTGCGAGTACATGACCGGCGGTATCGTCGTCGTGCTCGGTGGCACCGGTCGCAACTTTGCGGCGGGCATGTCCGGCGGTATCGCCTACGTGCTCGACGAGGACGGCACCTTCGAGCAGCGCTGCAACCTGGCGATGGTCGAACTCGAGCCGATCGAGGCCGAGGACGACGCGCTGGAACAGTTGGCACACCAGGGCGGTGACCTGGAATCGCACGGCCGGGTCGACGTGTCGCATGACATGACCCGCTTCGATGCCATCCGCCTGCGCCAGCTGGTCGAGCGTCACCTGGCCTACACGGGATCGGCCGTGGCCGAGCGCATGCTCGCGGACTGGGAGGCGTGGGTGCCGAAGTTCAAGAAGGTCATGCCGGTCGACTACCGCCGCGCCCTGGCCGAGATGCAGGCCGAGCAGCAGAAGGCAAAGACCGCTGCATAAAGTACGAGTGAAATCTGCGCGAGGTGGCCCGGCGTCACCTCGCGCCAGGTTTTCGAAGATTTGATCCGCAGACCGGGCCGCGCCCGGTCGCCACGAGAGACGAAGCACCATGGGCAAGCCAACCGGGTTCAAAGAATTTCCCCGCCTGGACATCAGCTACGCGCCGGTGGGTGACCGCATCACCCACTACGACGAATTCACGATTCCCCTGAGCGACAACCAGATCAGCCAGCAGGGTGCGCGCTGCATGGACTGCGGCATACCGTTCTGCAGCAATGCGTGTCCGGTCAACAACATCATTCCGG
>JAGRGW010000336.1 GCA_020445315.1 Gammaproteobacteria bacterium | reverse complement strand
CCAGCAGGTTGGTCTGGTCGGCGATTTCGTTGATGACGCCGATGATGCGGCCGATATCGCTGCTCTGTGCGGCGAGGTCGGTCACGCGGCTCGATGCCTGGTCGATCTGGTTCACCAGTGCGGTCATGCTGGTGGAAGTCTCGCGGAACACGGCCTGGCAGGAGTCGACGTTGGCCTGGGTGTCGTTGAGTGCGTCGTTGGTGGCGTTGACGTGGCTGGACACCGTGTCGGTCGTGGCCCGCATGGTACCGACAGCGTTGGCCACGGTCTGGCTGTACATCCGTTGCATACCGGCGCGCTGTGCCTGGAAGCCGTAGGCATCGGCGAGTTCCTTGGAAATCGGTATCAACCGGCTCGCCGATGCGGCCAGTTCGATAAGTGCCGAATCGCATGCGGTGTGAAAGCGGTTCAGGTCGCTCGCGAGTCGGGATGTCCCGGCTCCCCGTCCCTGGTCCGCGCGGCGGGTGAAATCGATCGTGCCTGCCGCACCGGGCGACAGCATGTCGCCGAGCCGCAACAGCGGCCTGGATACCAGGCGCTGGTAGAGCCACCAGGCGACGGCGATTGTCACGATATCGGCGGCAACCGTGGCGAAGAACGGGCCTGCACCGTGTCCGAACCAGGCGGCAATCAACAGATCCAGGGCAAGAACGGTGATGACCATGACCGCCAGGGCGATCCAGTGTGCGCGTGTTCCCGCCGGTGAAGCGCTGTTGTCGTTGTTCGTATTCGCGTCTTGCACAGACGGCCTCTACCCGGATTTGGATGGTAAACAGGTCTTGACCCGGTAACGTCCAAATTTGTCGTTACTTTAGTTCGGTGGCGGCCTGGCCCCTGTTCCGCCGTCCCGATGGGTGCCACCGGCCGCCGGGCTGACGAGACGGGTAATATTGACCAACCCGCACGGTAGCGGGCCGCGATGATCGGGAAACGACAGCAGCCCGGGCCGGGTGATGTATCGTCAAGGTCCCGTCGCGGTGGCTGCTGGTATCGGTTTGGACATGGTGGTGGCGGGTCTTTCGGGGAGCCGGTCGGATGCGCGGAAAAACATTGTTTTTGGTGGGTGCCTGCCTCGCGCAGGCCGTCAGTGGTTCGGTACCCACCGGGTCCACCTTTGAAGTTGTCCACAGCGGCGACCCGCTCGCCGACGGCAACGGCCAGTTCAGCAGCTTCGTTACGCCGAGCGTCAACTCGAAGGGTACCGTCGTATTCAATGCCCGCCTGGTGGGCACCGATGGCGGCAACAGCGACAACTCGGGCATCTACCGGATGTCCGTGCCCGGTGGTGTAGTGCCGTCGGTGGTGACGTTGTGGCAGGTCGTCCGGGAAGGCGGAACCTACACGATCGGTTCGGACGGCTACCAGGTTGCCGATGTCTTCCTGGCTGGCCACATGATCGAGGATGCGCCCGTGAGCGGGCCGGTCGCGGGGACGTTCAACGAGGTCGCGCTGATGCTCCCGGTCACCGGTGGCAACAGCACCGGCAACAGCATCCTGGCCGTCGAGGTCGGCGAGACGCTGGAACTGGTCGTCGAGGCCGGCGCCGATCTGCCGGTGGGTGAGGGCAGTTTCCGGGAGTTCAATGCCTCGTCGCTGCAGAACGTGACCGCCAATGCCGGGGTCACGTTCTTTTCCGCGCTGAACGGTACCGAGTTCGGCACGGCCGACAATACCGGGATCTTCCGTCGCCAGCCCAACGGCAGTGTCGTCGAACTGGTCAGGAAGGGAGATCCGGCCGGCGGCGGTGATTTCACCCACGTTGGCGGCATTCGCAGCAACGATTACGGCGATCTGGTGTTCTCCGGTCTCGACGATGGCGGCGACACGGCCCTGTACCGGGTCGCGGCCAGTGGGCAGACCGCTTGGCGGATCCTCGGCGAGGGTGACGCCGCGCCACCGGACGGTGCCGAGCCTCGTCGTTTCCGGCAGTTCAACGAGGTGCGGATCAACAACGACAACGTCGTCGCTTTTACCGCGCTGCTCGGCGACGACGACGGCGTCCCGGTCGTCAATGGCAGCGGTCTCTACCTGTTCAACGGCACGAGCGTCGTCGAACTGGTGCGCGAGGGCCAGTCCACCCCGGACGGTACCGCGACTTTCTTTCGCTTTGTCAGCACGCTCACCGGCGCGTTGCCGCGGCCGGCGTTCAACGATCTCGAGCAGTCGGCCTTCGTCATACCGCTGCTGTTGAACAATGGCCCGCAGAGCAGTGGCGTGTTCCGGGTCGCGGACGGCGGGATACTCGAACTCGCGCGCGAGGGTAATCATTACGAAGGCGGTACCCTGGACAATTTCAAGGACCCGGCGATCAACAACGACGGCCTCGTCGTGTTCCAGGCCGACCTCCTTGTCGGCACCGGGGTCGACGAAGAAGGCGAGTACCCGATCTTCGAAGACATCCTGGTACTGACCGATGGGCATCATTACGCGACTGTCGCGCGCCAGGGCCAGCAGATCGGCGGGCGGACGCTGCGTGAGATCCTGTTCAACAACGATCCAAGCGGGCCGGCCAACGGGCTCAGCGACAGTGGGCTGGTGGCCTACAGCGCGCTCTATACCGATGGCAGTCGCTCGGTCAACGTCTGGCGTCCCGCCGTCTGGTGGCGGGCAGTGGCCGGGGACGGCCCTTGGGACCAGGCCGACAACTGGGCATTCAACGCGCTACCGGGTGTCGACAGCGATGTCGTCCTCGGCGGCAGCGCCGATATCGAACTGCAGGGCCCTGGCCAGGATGTCACGATCAACAGCCTGTGGATCGGCGGTGGCGCGGGCGCTGTCGAACTGGTGCTGGGCAGCGGCGCAATCCTGGCCAGCGACGGCATCACCATCGCTGCTGGCGGTACGCTGACCGGCGGCGGTCATGTCGGCGCGAACGTCACCAACCAGGGGCTGTTGCGGGTCCTGTCCGGCACGACCCTGCAGGTCGGCGGCGATCTGCAGAACTCGGGCATGGTCGAACTCGGGGCAGGCAGCGAGCTGCGCATCGACGGCGCGTTTTCCGGGCACGGCGAGGTCGTGGGTGCAAACGGCGCGGTCGTGTTGGAGGGGGGACTGTCCGCCGACGGTGTGGGTGGCCTGCTGGTCGTCGGCGGCAACCTGGCGCTGGCCGCCAACGCCGACAGCACGATCGAGATCGGCGGCACGGTACGTGGCAGCGGCTTCGATGCCTACGATGTTGGTGGCACGCTGCAACTCGACGGTGTACTGAACGTCGAGCTGCTGGGCGGCTTCGTGCCCCAGCCAGGTGATTCGTTCCTGTTGTGGCAGGCGAACACGATCGAAGGCAGCTTCGATGCGGTCGTGTTGCCGAGCGTGCCAGGCGTCGAACTCTCGCTGCTGATCGAGTCCGGTGAAGTCAGGCTGCAGGCAACAGAACGGCAACTGCCGGCTGCAGCGATCATCCTGCCGGGCGTGCTGGTGCCGTTGCTGCTGGACTGATTGAAGTTACGCAACTGCTGTCCTGGGCGCCGATGGCCAGGTGACAACTGCAGGCTATAGCCCGGGTTTTCGTTGACCCGAGTCAAATCGTCAACCGAACCCAATCCTGGCAGAGATCCCGCCGCGTATACTGGTGATGGAAAAGAAACCGGCGGCGTAGCGTCGCCGCCGGGTCGGTGAAGCCGGAGATGGCAAGGTCCGGTTTTGCTGCGTGAGTCGTATCCACGCACCCGTTGGAAGGTGTCGGTGATGGCCGTTCGTTCCGCCAATCGGCAACAGCTGTCCGGGCTGTTTTCTCCCGGAACCGTGTTGATACCCCCACCGGGTCAGCCGGAACGGGAAATTCTGCATCAACTGCTCGATCGTCTGGAGCAAGCTGGCCGGCTGGACGACGCGACCTCAGCACTCGAGATCATGTTCAACCACCGTTGCTGTAGTTTTATCGAGCTTGCGGCGGAGGTTGCCGTCGTACATTCCAAGCTCAAAACCGTACCCGAACTGACGCTTGCGATGGCCGTATCTCCGAGCCGGATAAGCTGCGAGTGCCTCGCGCCGGCGGTTCACCGGTTCCGGGTCCTGATCCTGGTCTTGACACCGTTCGGCGAACCCAGTGGCTACATTCGTGTTCTAACAGCGCTCAAGCGCGTGCTTGGCGAACCCGAATGGATCGAAAGACTGTGTTCGCTGAAAGATGCCGAATCCGTTTGGCGCTTGTTTGACGATCGGCGCGTAGCGCTGCCTGAATACGTCAGTGCCGGTGACATCATGCGTACCGAGATGCGCGTCCTGCGTGATACCGACTCGTTGAGCACGGCCATCGATACATTCTGCGAGTTTGATCTGACCGAACTGCCGGTTGTCGACAAGGACGGCGATCTCGTCGGTGTCGTCAGCGAGGATGAGTTGCTGAGGATCTGCCTGCCGGAATACGTGACGTGGACCGAGGATCTGTCCTCGATCCTGGATTTCGAGCCTTTCGCCGAGGTCTTGCGCCGCGAGGAGGAAATGCCCCTCATGGAAATCATGCTGTTCGCCGAGCGTTACGCGGCAGTGCAGGAGGACACGCCCGCCATCGAGGTCGCGAAGACGATGATGCGCAACGATATCCAACAGGTGCTGGTGACGCGTGGCCAGCGCTTGATCGGCCTGATCTCGTTGTCAGACTTCATTCGCAAGGTACTGCGCGCTTGAAGGAGGCACTGGAACCATGTCCGTCCATGCATCAGCCTCGGTACTCAGTGGTCGCGATCTGTCGATTCGGTTCGTGATTCTGCTTGCAGCGAGCCTGCTTCTGGGGATTGCCAGTTTTTACCTCTGGGGCCTCAGCATGCAGCAAACAGTTTCCGTCGCCGTGTTCTTCTTGGTCATACTGTCAACGCTTTTCTTCTGGGATTTCCGCTTGGCCATTGCGTTTCTGGGCCTGCCGGTGCTGATCATGACCAAGTCGCTGGAACTGGATTGTTTTCGTGAACACTGCTCTCTCGAGGTCATCCTTTTCCTGATCGGCATGATGGTCGTCGTCGGTGGTCTGCGTGACCTTGGTTTCTTTACCTGGATCATCCAGTCGATCTTCAAGATCAAGGGGATGACCGGTAACCGCTTCATCCTAATCACCGCTGGCACATCGGCGTTGACGGCATCGGCCGTCGACGAGGTGACAAGCATTCTGTTCATGGCAGCAATGATCTTTCAGGTCAGCGATGCGCTGAAAGTCAGGCCGGTCCCGTTCCTGATTATCTGCGTGATGGCTACTAACGTCGGCAGTGCCGGCACCATGCTTGGCAACCCGGTGGGTATACTGATCGGAAGCAAGGCCGGGCTTACGTTCGAAGATTTCATGGTCTGGTCGTTTCCGATCATGCTGCTGGCATTGGCGGCAACGATCGGTTTCGTCATGGTCTGGTACCGCCAGGAGATCCATCGGCTCGACCTGCGGCTGAAGGAAAGGCAAAGGCACGACTTTCCGCTTGGCCCAACCGTTCGTGTACCTTTCAAATCCGGCTTGATACTGATCGTCGGCACGATCGGTGGCGTGGCGCTTCATCACCGGGTCGAACTGCTGTTGGATTTGGAGACCAACACCTTCCTCTACATGATGCCGCTGATCTCGGCCGGCATCGTTATGATCTGGCGTCGACAACGTGCCCGCTACTACATCGAACACGATGTGGAGTGGTGGACACTCACCTTCTTCCTCATGCTGTTCGGCGTTGCATCGACACTTCAGTACACCGAGGTCACCGTAAAGATCGCGACTTCTTTCTCCGCCGTGTTTGCGGGTCAGGATGATCTGCTTGTGCCTGTTGTGATGTTGTTGTCCGCATTTGGTTCGGCCTTCATCGACAACGTCATTTTCGTTGCCGCGTTCATTCCGGTCGTGCAGGAACTGGTCGGAGATGCCGTGGGCGTGCACCCGTTGTGGTGGGCCCTGTTGTTCGGTGCCTGCTTCGGGGGCAACATCACGATGATTGGCAGTACAGCCAATATCGTCGCCCTGGGGATGCTCGAGAAACGCTACCGCACCCGCATCGTGTTCATGGAGTGGTTCAGGGTTGGGCTGTTAGCCGGGCTGCTGGCCTGCCTGGTGGCTTGGCTTGCACTCGTCGTGCTAACCAATGGCTCTGCCTGAGAGCTGATGAGGCGCAAACTTGCCGGGTTCCAAGCGATCTATAATTTAATCAGGGCCATGGTCGAACGCGAGAACCGGCTGGGGACAAGGAACAGTTCGGAGTAGGCGACAATGATCGAGATCAGACACAGGCGAACAGGTGAAGTGATTGCATCGATCGAAGGTGACAGTTTCGTCGGCGCCAGCCTGATCGAACTCGATCTCCGAGAAGCTGACCTGCGCGGGATTGACCTTCGCGGGGTCAATTTCTGGCAAAGTGACCTGAGTGGAGCCGATCTGACCAAGGCAGTCATGAAACATGCCGTCATTCAGGGCGCTGTTTTCGATGGTGCTACATTGGTCGGCGCTGACATGCGACATGCGCACGGTGGTGACATCAACCACCATGACGCAGCGGTTTTGAAGAATGCCGATCTTCGTCGGGCAAACCTGGATGGTGCCTGTCTGCGTAGTGCCAAATTGTCGAACGTGAACCTTGAGCATGCCTCCATGTGCAATGCCGATCTCTGTGGTGCCGATTTCAGTGGCAGCCGTATGGCCGGTGTGGCCGCACGACAAACCTTGTTGATCGGTGCAAATCTCTCTGATACCCAGTTGCAGGGGGCGGATTTCAGGAACAGCCATTTGAATCACTGCACACTGCGCCACTCCTCGGCGCGGGATGCCGATTTTTCGACTGTCGATCCGGGTGGATTCACCGTCATGAACCTCGCGGATCTGGAGCATGCAGATCTGACCAACGCGGACATGCGCGGTCTGCTGGCGGAAAATGCACATTTCGCCTTTGCAAATTTGAGTAATGCCAATCTGCGGGGTGCCGTCCTGAGCGGCTCGAGCATGCATCGGGCCAATGTCAGCAATGCCGATTTCGCCGATGTCGAAATGGCTACCATCGACATGGGATACGCCAATTTCTCCGAAGCCAGGCATGTGACCGTACCACCGTATAAAGACCATGTCCGCTAGTCGCGTGGCGGATTCCGAGCCCTTCTTATTGACGATAGCGGTGGCTCAGCCCGTATCCAGGTCAATATTCGTATGGACGTCGCTTCGGAATATGTCGCCGATGCGCTGGTTTGAAAGTCAACGGAGGCGGACATGGGTTTCGTTTCCCATCGACGATTGTTCCTCTCATTGTTGCCGTTTATAGGCGGTGTCCTGGTTGTTGTGTTTTCGGCAACGGGCGTTGCGCAGACGGGTTGGTCTGGCAGCCTGCCCGACGGTCGGGAGATCGTTGCAGACCCGCGCTCGAACAAGGTTGTTATCGGTTCGGGCAAGGCGCAAGGCCAGCCGCTTTGGGACGGCGTCCACCGTTTGAGCGACGGGTCTACCGTTACCATACGGTCTGGCGTCATGGTTCCGAATGAACCGTCGTCGTCCCCGCCGCTTCCCGAGAACCGCCAAGTGACCGAGCCGGCTGATCCAGTAAAACGCAAATCGGGCTTTACGGGTGGGTCTCAGACAACTCATTGTGATCAGTTGGTACTCAAGACCTGCGGCATGCAGCATGCCTGCGATGCGTCCGAGCCCTGCAGACTGGCGGTCCAGTTGCGACAACTGCGCCATCAGCCGGTATCTGCAGCGGCGGACACCCGGCGTTGGGCAGAAGACCAGTGCCGCCAGGCACTGCAAGATGATGCCGTGTATCCAGCGTGTATGTTCGAGCCGCTACTGCCCGAGACCGCCTGTCGGCGATTGGTCGGGCATGTCTGTGCAGACAAGATCCGTTGCAGTCAGGCCCCGTTGTGCCGGATGGCAAGAAGCCTGCTGCAGCGTGAACAGTCGGCTCGGGCCAATGGCTCCAGCGAGGGATTGAAGGCGATTCGCCAGCAATGCCTCGACGTCATGTGCAGCCACGCGTTCTTTCCGCCCTGCCGCTAATTGGTGGTGCTCAGGGTAGGCGTGGATGTGTGGAATATCAATTCCATGCGATAAGGAGCGGAGTAACCTAGTAACTGACGAGGACAGTCCACGGGAACTGCCCCTATCTGCGTGCCGATCATCGGAGTCGGCCGAAGGAGGCGGGAATGCCCACAAAATTCGGAGATCAACACCCCTCGCGGCGGCCGACGCTGCACCATCCGCCGATTCCCCATGATCCGGATCCGCACTTGGGGTTGGCCGGAAATGTCGCGCGAGCCTTCATTACGTCACCGCTATCGCCACTGCTGTTCCTGGCAACTTTAATGATCGGTGTCATGGGGCTGGTAATGACGCCGCGCCAGGAAGACCCCGAGATATCCGTCCCGGTGATCGATGTCTTCATTGGTTATCCGGGGGCGTCAGCGAATCAGGTAGCCGCCGTTGCGATTGACCCGCTGCAACGGATGCTCAGTGAAGTGCCTGGTGTCGAGCATGTCTACTCGGCATCACAGCGTGAACAGGGCATTGTCACCGTGCAGTTCGAGGTAGGCGAGGATTTTGGCGATTCGATCGTCAAGGTCCATGACAAGCTGCAGTCCAATCTCGACAAGATCCCGCCAGGCGTTTCACATCCGTTGGTACAGCCGAAAGGTATCGATGATGTCCCTATCGTCACGCTGACCCTGTGGTCGCAGATTGTCGATGACATAGACCTGCGCAAACTCGCGTTTCAGGTCTTGCAGCGCCTCGAGGAAACCCCGGACACGGGCCGCGGTTTCGTTGTCGGTGGTGCACAGCACGAGATCCAGATCCGTGTGCTGCCGGAACGGTTGCAGGGCTATGGCATCAGCCTCGATCAACTCGCTGCGGCGGTTCGTGGTTCGAATACCCGGCAGGGCGTCGGCAACCTCGAGCTCAAGGGCCATTACTTCAAGGTCACGGCTGGGGCATTCCTGGGTTCCGCAGCAGACATCCGAAACCTGCTCGTGGGGACGCACCACGGTGCCCCTGTCTACGTTCGCGACCTGGCAGAAGTCGGCGAAGGTGCGGCCGAGGCCAAGGACATGGTATCGGTTTACATGGGGCCGGCTTTCTCCGGTGATGCCGGTGTTCCGGCTGGTGCAAATGCCGTCACGATAGCGATTGCCAAGAAAAGCGGTGCCAACGGCGTGATTGTCGCTGAGCGGCTGCTCCGGCGGGTGGATGCCCTGCAGGATGTTCTGATTCCGGCGGATGTCAACGTGATGGTCAGTCGCAACTATGGCAAGACGGCGACCGACAAGGTCAATGAGTTGTTGATGGCGCTGTTGGAAGCGACCGTCGCCGTCAGTGTGCTGTGCCTGATCGCGATCGGGTTGCGCGCCTCGGTGGTCGTCATCGTCGTGATACCCGTGGTTGTGCTGATGGCGATATGGGCGGCCTGGATGCTCGGTTTCAGCATCAACCGGGTCAGCCTGTTCGCGTTGGTATTCGCCATCGGCATCCTGGTCGACGATGCCACCGTCGTTGCCGAGAATATTTTTCGGCGCTGGCTGCGTGACGAGGATGTCACGATACCCACCGCAGTGGATGCCGTACGCGAGGTCGGTAACCCGACGATCATCGCGACCTTCGCGATCCTGGCGGCCTTGCTGCCGATGGGGTTCGTCTCGGGAATGATGGGGCCGTACATGTTCCCGATCCCACTGGTGGGCTCGATGGCGATGATGTTTTCGCTGGTTGCCGCCTTTGTGTTCACGCCCTGGTTTTCCTGGCGACTGAGGCCGCCGTTGCACCATTTGCAGCGTGCCGAGAAAAAGGAAGCACGCATCCAGGAGGCCGTTGGGCGATTCTATTGCCCCATCATCGCCCCCCTGCTGAATCATCGTGCCGCTGCCTGGGCCTTCCTGCTGGGTCTCATTTTGGTGTTTCTTGCCGCCGCGTCGATGTTTTACTTTCGCGCGGTCACGGTCAAGATGCTGCCATTCGACAACAAGGCCGAGTTCAGCGTCGTCGTCAACATGCCTGAGGGAGCGGCACTGCCATGTACGGCCAACCTGGCCAACCGGTTGGTGCAGGCGCTCGAGGAGATGCCTGAAGTCGAGGCGATGCAGAGCTACGTCGGTGTCGCTGCGCCGTTCAACTTCAACGGCCTGGTAAGGCATTACTACCTGCGCCAGGAACCGTGGCAGGCCGAGATCCAGGTCATGCTGACCGATAAGAATGAACGTGAACGCAGTTCGCATGAAATTGCGGTGGCGGCGCGCGCATTGCTGCAGCCGATCGCGCAGGCCAGGGACGCACGCATCGCGGTCGTCGAGATGCCTCCCGGGCCACCGGTGCTGCAAACCGTTGTTGCGGAAGTCTACGGACCCGATGCCGAAACCCGTCGCCAGTCTGCAAGCAAGATCCGCGATGCCTTCGAGGCAGTGCCTGATCTGGTCGACGTCGACGATTACATGATCGGCCCCCATGATATCTGGCATTTCGAGGTCGATATCGAGAAGGCGCAGCGTCGGGGTGTCCCGGTCGAGACCATCGTGCGCAATATCGACATGGTGATGGGTGACTATCGCCTGGGTGACATCAAGGTTGGTCACGGTCTGGAGCCGACCTATATCGTGTTGCAGTCACCACTCGAGATTCGGGCGGACCTGAAGCAGCTGCATGATCTGCCCATACCAAGTGCCAGTGGCGTATCGGTGCCGCTGGGTGAGTTGGGGCACTTTGTGCGCCTGCCTGAAGATCCAGTCATCTATGCGAAGGACCTGGCGCCGGTGGAGTACGTGGTGGGTGAAATGGAGGGCCGCTTCGGGGCGCCGATCTACGGCATGCTCGCGGTCGAACAGATCCTCGCAGGGGAAGGCGCGGTGGATGGGCAGGTGCTGTCCGGAACGCTGACTGGCCCGCCGGTGGACACGGCCCGTTCGGGATTCGAATGGAGTGGCGAATGGACTGTCACTTACGAGACCTTCCGTGATCTCGGCATTGCATTCGCCGCCGCCCTGGTCTTGATCTATATCCTGCTGGTTTGGGAGTTTGGCAATTTCATCCATCCGCTGGTCATCATGGCACCGATACCGCTGACGTTGATCGGTATCGTCCCGGGCCATTGGTTGCTGGATGCCGAGTTCACGGCAACGTCGATGATCGGTTTCATCGCGCTGGCTGGCATCGAGGTGCGTAACTCGATACTGCTGGTGGATTTCGCAAAAAACGAGATCCGCAGTGGGCTCTCCATTAAGGAGGCCGTGATTCGCTCGGGTCAGATCCGTATGCGGCCGATATGGGTAACGAACATCACGATGATGGCCGGTGCGGCCGCGTTGATGTTCGACCCGATCTTCCAGGGTATGGCGATCTCGCTGCTGTTCGGTGCGCTGGTTGCCACGACCCTGACGTTGATTGTCGTGCCGCTCGGTTGTGTCACTGCCAAGAAGGCCTTCGATATCTGCCCATCGCCGTCGGAACTGGGTGACCGGCCATGTGACCCGCACGGGATTGCCGCTTAGCCGGCCGTTGGTTCTTATTGCGGCAGCCGGTGGTGACGTTCGTGTGCAGCCATAGCCCTGCTTGCGGCCTCCCGGGGAAACGCATCCGCCAGGCGCACCGACAGCACAACCGGATCCTGCGGCCGTATCGTCAGGGGCGTGCTTTTCCCCGTAGCGGTTCAGTCCAGGTTTTCAGCTTCGAATAGCGTTTCCCTACGCTGTTTTTTTGTTCTATATTGGTTCTCCATGTCATCTCTACATACGCATGCCCGCGGCAGCCGGGCAGGGCGGGGTATGCGCTGCGATGCAGGTATTGAGCCTTGAACAACTGAAACGCGAGGGGGCGCTGTGGCAGGGCAGGCGGCCGCAGGTGGCCGCCGACAGGCACCTGCCCAGTGGCTGGTCGGTGCTCGACGAGGTGCTCGGCGGTGGCTGGCCGCGCGATGCCCTGACCGAGATCATCAGCGAATCACATCACGGACTGCCGCTGTTACTGCCGCTGCTGGCGCGGTTGAGCCTCGCGTCACGCTGGCTGGCCTGGATTGCGCCGCCCCATGTGCCCTATGCGCCGGCCCTGGTGGCGCGCGGTATCCATGTCGAGCGCCTGTTGCTGGTGCGCGACGTATCGGCCGAACAGTGCCTGTGGGCGGCCGAGCAGGCGCTGAAGTCCGGCGGCTGCGGTGTCGTGCTGGCCTGGCCGCAGCAACTGCAGGCCGCCCAGTTGCGACGCCTGCAGCTGGCGGCCGAGCGTGGTGATTGTCCCGGTGTCCTGTTTCGGCCGCCGCGTGCCGCGCGCCAGGCCTCGCCGGCGGCATTGCGGCTGCGCGTCCGGCCGGCGCCGCTCGGGCTCGAGGTCGAGGCGCTGAAGCGGCGTGGCGGCTGGGCCGGCGGCCACTGCATCGTGCCGCTGCCAGTGGTTGCCGACCCGGTCTGAAGCCCATGCTGTGGCTCGCCCTGTATTTTCCGCAACTGCCGCTCGAGGTATTCACCCGTGGCCGCCAGCAGGCCGGGGCGATGGCCATCGTCGAGCCGGCCGGGGGACGTGACCAGGTCAGTCGCTGCAACGGGGCGGCACGGGCCTGCGGGATTCGCCCCGGCATGGCGCTGCCGGCGGCGCTGGCCCTGCACGCGGAGCTCGTGCCGTACCCGCGTGATCGTGACCGCGAGTTGCAGGCGCTGCACGAACTGGCGCTGTGGGCCTACCAGTTCAGCCCGCGTATCACGTTCGAGCCGTCACTGCTGTTGCTCGAGGTCGGTGCCAGTCAACGCCTGTTCGGTGGCCTGGCGCCACTGCTGCAGACCGTCCAGCGCGAGGCCATGCAGGTCGGCTACAGCCTGCAGCATGCACTCGCGCCGACACCGACCGCGGCCGGGCTGCTGGCGCGGCAGTGCCCCGGTCGCCGGGTGTCGGACCGCGGTGAACTGGACGCGGTGATCAGGCCGTTGCCGCTGGCCGGCCTGACCCGGGACCGTGACGTGCGCAACCTGGCCCGGCATATCGGCTGCGAGACGATCGGCGAACTGCTCGACCTGCCGCGACCGGAACTGACCCGCCGTACCGGCCCGGCGCTGTCGCTGCTGCTCGACCGCCTGCTCGGCATGGCGCCCGACCCGCGGCCCGAGTGGCAGCCGCCGCGCCACTTCGGGCAGACGATCGAACTGCTCGGCGAGATCTGCCATACGACCGCGCTGGTGTTCCCGGCCCGGCGCCTGATGGTGGCGCTGTGCGGTTTCCTGCGCGGTCATGGCGGTGGGGCGCAGCGCCTGCAGTGGCAGCTGTCGCATGCGGACCTGCCGCCCACGTCGTTTGGCCTGGGCCTGCTCGATCCCAGCCGCGACCCGGACCACATGCTCGAGGTGTTTCGCGAACGCATCGAGCGCGTGTCGCTGCCGGCGCCGGTGCGTGCGATCACGCTGCAGGTCGACGACTGGCTGTCGTTCGAGGAGCGCAGCGATGGCCTGTTCAACCGTGCGGACGACAGTGACCGTGCCCTGCTGGAGCGCCTGAGCAACCGCCTGGGCGGGCAGCATGTGCGTGGTCTGCGCTGCCTGGCCGATCATCGCCCGGAGCGTGCCTGGTGCCTGTGCACGCCGGACGAAAGCGGGGCGGCGCCGTCATCGTCACGCCATGCGGCGGGTCAGCCGCCGTGGCTGCTGGCACAGCCGCGACCGTTACCAGTCCTCGATGACGTACCGCAATACGGCGGCGCCCTGCGGCTCGAGGACCTGCCGCAGCGTATCGAGGCCGGCTGGTGGGACGGGTTCGACATCACCCGGGATTATTTCATCGCCCACAGCCGGGCCGGCGAGCGCCTGTGGGTGTTCCGCGACCGCCGTGCCGGCGGTTGGTACCTGCATGGCCTGTTTGTTTGAGGGGCGAGGGTTGAGGGTCGAGGGCCAAGGGCTGAGGGTCGAGGGCCACGGACCAGGGGCCGCGGGCCAGGTGCAACAGCGTTCAGCCTGCCACTTGGGGGCGCCTGAACGATGGGCAGTCGCTTGTCTCTGGGCACACCATCCTTGCCGGGTTCACAGCGCTGGGCAAAGGCCATGGCACCGCGGCCCGCGGACCGCGGACCGCGGCCCATGGCCCTGAGGCGTAGCTGTGGACTACGCCGAGCTGCACTGCATCAGCAACTACACCTTCCTGCGCGGTGCGTCACATCCGGAGGAACTGGTCGAGCGTGCGCAGGCCAACGGTTACCGCGCGCTGGCGATCACCGACGAGTGCTCGGTGTCGGGCGTGGTCCGCGCGCACCTGAAGGCCAGGGAGCTGGGCCTGCAGTTGATCGTCGGCACCGAGTTGCGCCTGGTCGACGGCCCCGGCCTGGTCGTGCTGGCGACCTGTCGCGCGGCCTATGCCCAGCTGTGCCGCCTGGTCACGCTGGGGCGGCGACAGGCCGGCAAGGGCAGCTACCGGCTCTGTCGCGCCGATATCGGCCGGCACATGCCGGACTGCCTGGCGCTGCTGCCGGTACAGGCGGAAACGACCGACGACGAGGTGGCCTGGCTGGCGACGCAGTTCCCCGGCCGTGCCTGGCTCGCGGTGACCTTGTTGCGTGACGGTCGCGACAGGCAGCGTCTGCAGCACAGCGCGCGGCTGGCGCGGCGGTTTCGCCTGCCAAGGCTGGCCTGTGGCGATGTCCACATGCACGTGCGCGGGCGGCGCGCCCTGCAGGACCTGCTGACGGCGATCCGCCTGAACACGCCGGTCGCCGAACTGGGGCATGCGCGGCTGTCGAACGGTGAACGCCACCTGCGCACCCTGGACGACCTGCAGGCGCTGTACCCGCCGGCGCTGATCGAGGAGACCCTGCGCGTGGCCGAACGCTGCACCTTCTCGCTCGACGAGCTGCGTTACGAATACCCGGACGACGTCACCCCGGCGGGCCTGGCGCCGCGTGCCTGGCTGCGCCAGCTGACCGGGCAGGGTATCGCGCGGCGCTGGCCCGATGGCTGCCCGGATGCCGTGCGTGCGCAGATCGAGCACGAACTCGCGCTGATTGCCGAGCTGCGTTACGAGGCCTATTTCCTGACCGTCTGGGACATCGTCCGCCATGCGCGCGAACGGGGCATCCTGTGCCAGGGGCGCGGTTCGGCGGCGAACTCGGCGGTGTGCTACTGCCTCGGCATCA
>JAGRGW010000335.1:1001-1318 GCA_020445315.1 Gammaproteobacteria bacterium | reverse complement strand
CCCTTCTGCCACACCATCAGCGTCGTTATGTCGCCGAACGGCGAGAAGGCACCGCCGGCATTGGCGGCGATGACGATGTTGATACAGGCGACGGCGACGAAGCGGTGGTTGTCACCGCCGACCGCCATGGCAACCGTCGCCATCAGCAGGGCCGTGGTCAGGTTGTCCGCGACCGGGGAAATGAAGAAAGCCAGCAGCCCGGTCAGCCAGTAGATCGTGCGCAGCGAAAAGCCTTTGGTTACCAGCCAGACGCGCAGCACGTCGAACACCCCGCGTTCCTCCATCGTGTTGATGTAGGTCATGGCCGCGAGCAGGAA
>JAGRGW010000335.1:0-887 GCA_020445315.1 Gammaproteobacteria bacterium | reverse complement strand
TTCGACTTGCGCAGGTGCAGCGATTCCTCGCCGATGACCAGTGCGTAGGCGAGGACGAAGATCAGCAGGCTGGTCCAGCCCGACCAGTGACTGGTGAAGTCGGCGGGGCCGCCGTTGCCGGAGGCCCATGCGGCCAACGGCGCCAGCACCAGGAGCAGCAGCATGGAAAGGCCGAGACAGATCTTGCGGGGGAAGCCGCGCGATGCGGTTACCTGCCGGTGCGCGTTGCCGTCAATGCTCGAAACCTTATCCATCACGCGGTGCTCGCCATGTGGTTGTCAATACCAGCATAGCGACACCGGCGGGTCCGACTTTAAGGCCCGGGCGAGGGCGGGGTCGGTTCAATACGTGGCCGACGGGTCGAAGTTGAAGTACATCTTCTCGGTATAGAGATCGTAGCTCCACGGTAGCCCCTCGACCTTCCAGCCGGCGACGACGCGCTTGCCCTCGTCGGGGCCTGACTTGGCCTTGACCCCCTCGAAGCCTTCCACCTGGGTGTAGACCTGCTTGAAGCCGGCGTCGTACAGGGCACGCGCGGCATGAGGCGCACGGCTGCCCGAAGTACACATGATGATCACCGGGCTGGACTTGTCGAGCCCCTTGCGCGTCAGCGCGATCTCGACCGCCTTCTCGAAATTCCAGTTCAGTTCGCGGCGGAAGATGCCGCGCTCGCCGTCGGACTTGGGTTTCCATTCCGTGGTGTCGAAGCGGTACGGGATATGGGCATCGATCTGGTCGGCCATGCCGATGTAATGGACCTCCTGTCGCGTGCGCACGTCGATGAACAGCACGCCGTCGGGGTTGGCGGTCTTCATGTCGTAGGCCTCGCGCGCGCTCAGGTAGAGGTCGAACGGCGTGTGCCATTTTTCCCGGACCTCGGACTTGTC
>JAGRGW010000334.1 GCA_020445315.1 Gammaproteobacteria bacterium | reverse complement strand
GTCGAGGCCTGGTCGATGGTCGTGCCCTGGGTCGGGTTTCCGCTCGGAGACCTGCTCAAGCGGTTCAAGCCGACGTCGCGCGCCGCCTACGTGGCGTTCGAGACCCTGGTCGACCCGGAGCAGATGCCGGGTCAGCGGCGCGCCGTGCTCGATTGGCCCTACCGCGAAGGGTTGCGCATGGACGAGGCGATGCATCCCCTGACGATCCTGGCCACCGGGCTTTACGGGGAACTGTTGCCGAACCAGAACGGCGCGCCGCTGCGCCTGGTCGTGCCGTGGAAGTACGGTTTCAAGAGCATCAAGTCGATCGTGCGTATCAGCTTCACGCGCGATTTGCCGACGACGACCTGGTGGAAATCGGCGCCGCACGAGTACGGGTTCTACGCCAACGTCAATCCCAAGGTGGATCATCCGCGCTGGAGCCAGGCACGCCACCGGGTCATCGGCGAGGGATTGTTCTCGAGCAAGCACGAGACGCTGATGTTCAACGGCTACGCCGACGAGGTGGCCGGGCTTTACCGCGGTATGGACCTGACCAGGCTTTACTGAGTGACGATGCGACCGCCCGAGAACGTCCTGCGATTCGTCGTCAAGCCGATCGTCTTCGCCGCCTGCCTGCTGCCGTTCGTGCTGCTGTTTCGCGGTGCGCTGATCGGTGACTTGGGCGCCAACCCGGTCGAGCGGGTCACCGATGTAACCGGCGAGTGGGGCCTGCGCTTCCTGTTGCTGACGCTGGCCGTGACGCCGCTGCGGCAGCTGACGGGCTGGACCTGGCTGCAGCGCTTTCGGCGCATGCTCGGGCTGTTCGTGTTCTTCTACGTCAGCCTGCATTTCCTGACCTGGGTCTGGCTCGACCAGGAACTCAGCATCGCGCGTATCGTCGAGGACATCGCCAAGCGGCCCTATGTCACGGTCGGTTTCACCGCCTGGTTGCTGCTCGTGCCGCTGGCATTGACGTCGACGCGCGGCATGATGCGCCGGCTCGGGCGGCGCTGGCAGCGCCTGCATCGACTGGTCTACCCGGTCGCCGTACTCGGTGTGCTGCACTACCTGTGGCTGGTCAAGGCCGACCTGCTGGAGCCGCTGGTCTACGCGCTGGTGCTTGCCGTACTGCTGGTAATGCGCTGGCCACCACTGCTGAGCCGGTTCCGTTCCGGCCGTGCTTCCGCGTCGGTGACGGCGCGTAGCCGGGGGGGCGCTACAGCGCCTTCTCCATGAACAGGTTGCAGGCGGCCGGCACGAAACCGGCCTGGTCGTAGACCGACCGCACGCGCGGATTGTCGTCTCGCACCTCGAGCGTGATCCGGCAGCAGCCGAGCGATCGTCCCAGCGCCTCGGTCTCGCGTAACAGCCGGCGGGCGATGCCTCGGCCGCGCCATGCTGGCAAGACGGCGATGTCGTGGATGTTCAGCAAGGGCATCGCGCGGAACGTCGAGTAGCCGAGAAAGCCGGTAACGAAACCGATCACCTCGTCGCCGGCAAAGGCGAGCAGGGCATGCGCGGTGGGGTGACTCGGCATGTCCCGTCGCAGGCGCCCGATAACGTCCGCGGGCAGCGGGATGCCGGCGCCCATCGGGTCGCGGGCATAGGCGTCGAGCAGGTACAGATAACGGTCGATGTCGCTGTCGTCACCGAGGTTGGCGCGGCGCACGCTGACCGGCCTGTCAGCCACGTCGACCGGCCTGGTCGACAGCGAACTGGCGGGCGACCCGGCCACTGCGCGATCCGCGCTGACGTGCCCAGTTGAGTGCGGCCTGGCGCATCGCCTCGTCGTCGAGGCTGCCGGCATCGAGCCGCGTCAACCAGTGGCCGACGATCTCGAGGTACTGGTCCTGGTTGAACGGGTAGAACGACAGCCACAGGCCGAAGCGTTCGGAGAGCGAGACCTTTTCCTCGATGGCCTCGCCGGGATGCAGTTCACCGTCGACGACGTGCGCATCCTGGTTTTCCTGTTTCGTTTCCGGCAGCAGGTGGCGGCGGTTCGAGCTGGCGTAGATCAGCACGTTCTCGGCCGGTGCGGCAATCGAGCCCTCCAGCACAGCCTTCAGCGACTTGTAGCCACTGTCGTCGGCATCGAACGACAGGTCGTCGCAATACAGCAGGAAGCGTTCACGCCGGCCTTCGAGACGGTCGACGATCTCGACCAGGTCGACCAGGTGTTCCTTCTCGACCTCGATCAGGCGCAGCCCGCGGGGGATAAAGGCGTTGAACACCGCCTTGATCAGCGTCGACTTGCCGGTGCCACGCGCGCCCCAGAGCAGGACATTGTTGGCCGGCCGCCCGCGGACGAACTGTGCCGTGTTGCGCACGACCTCGTCCTTCTGGCGCTGCATGCACAGCAGGTCGTCGAGGTCGACGCGGTGCGGGCGGCGGACCGGTACCAGGCGCATCCCGCCTTGGTCGTGGCGCCAGCGGAAGGCGTCCTGCGCCCAGTCGACCCCGGTGGAGGCGGGGCGATTGAGTGCCTCCCAGCGGTCGAGCAACTGGTTGGCGCGGGTGAAAAAGGAATCCAGTTCATTCATCGGCGGGCCCTTCGGCAGGCTTGGTCGCTGGTCCTTGCGGATGTTCTTGTTGCAGTGCGACAAAAAAAGCTTGCAGTTTAAGTAATTGCTTATATACTTGGCTCATGGTTGACCGCAAAGTCCAGGGACACCCAGTGGGCCGCGGCAGCAAGTTGACGAGGATTACAACATGAAAAAGTTTATCGCAATCGCGGCCTTGGTCGCCGTATCGGCACAGGCCACCGCATTCTGGGGTTGGAACGACGACCGCAACCAGGGCTATGGCAACGGCTACGGAAACGGCGTCTTCGACGGTGTCGGCAACGCTGACGGTGAAGCCGATTTCACGTTCGATTTCAGCATGTCGGCCAGCATGCGCAGCGATGTGCGCGGCTACGGCAACGGCTATGGTTACGGCAACGGCCGCGGTTACGGGTACAATTCGCACATTCCGTACTACGGCGCACCTTACGGTTACCTGCCGCCGACGGCACCGGCTCCGGCCGCGGAGTAACTGCGCGGCTGGCGACCACGCCAGGGTACCCCGGCATACCCGCCGGGGGCAGCTTTTTGCACCCGTCGCCCATCCCGCAACCGGTTCAGTGGGCGACGATCGCGACCCTGCTGAACTCGCCCGCGCGTACCTCGAAATCCGTCTCGCCGGCCAGGTGACGATGCCGGCCGAAGGCGACATAACGGCCCTCCGGCAGGATCAGTTCGCGTTCGTTGAAGTAACCGTCGTTGAAGACCCGGCGACGCTGACTGCCGTCACGCTCGACCCGGTAGACCGAGAACCAGGTGTAGCCCAGCGGCTCGTCATTCTCGTCCCGGACCATCTGCAGGGCCACGCGGCCCGCATCCATCTCGATCAGCGCACTGGCCCGATCCGCCGCCTGGAGTTCGATCTCGCGACGCTGCTCGGTGTCGCCGATACGGGCGCGGACGAGGTATCGGCCCCTGGGCAGCACAAACTGGGCTCGGTGCACCGGGCCGGCGCGGGCGATCTCGACCGCCGGCGAGCGTGGGTTGATGATCGCCTCGACGATGAACTCGGCATTCAGCAAGAGCTCATCGGTGCCGGCCAGCGTGGCCATGACCGACAGCTCGCCGGCGTCCAACGGTAATTCCAGGCGCTCGCTGGAGCCCGCGGTAACCTCGATTGTCGTTTCGATTGCCGCGTCGCCGTTCTGCGCGCGGACCCGGTAGCTGCCGGCCGGCAGCACGAATGCCGCCGTGTCGGTGGCAATCGCCGTGATTGGACCATCAGCGCCGGTCAGTGGCGCGTGTCTGCCGGCGACATGGGTAACCGAGAAATCGGCATGTGCCACGGGGTCGCCACCGGGCGCCAGCGTGGCAAACAGCTCCAGTCGGCCGGCGCCGAGATCGATGTGGTGTGTCGAGGTGACACCCGGCTCGATCAGTACGGGCAGGCGTCGGCTGGCATTGCCACAACGGGCCTCTGCCACGTAGTGCCCGGCCGGCAGCAGGAAACTGGCGTCGTCGGCGTAACCGTTGCCGGCGATCTGGATCACCTGCGGATCGCCGTACGGACTGGTATCTTCCCGCAGCACCCGGAACCAGCTCTCGTCGGCTGGCGTCCCGGCCGCTGACATGACGCTGTGCAGCGCCAGTACCCCGGCACCCAGCACGACATCGCGCCTTAGCATGCCCGTCTTCGGCACCTCGATCGTATCGTCGTGCAGCACGGCGCCGTTGCGCACCTGCAGCCGGTAGCGTCCGGGATTGAGACTGAACGTCGCGATGGCCTGCGGGCCGCTGTCCGCCAGCGTGACCAGGCGAGTCTTGCCCCACGCGTCCGGTTCCTCGCGCAGGATCGTGAAACGACTGCCGTCGAAAGGCTGTCCGCCACGTGCCAGCACCGTGGTCAACAGGACGTTGCCCTGCTGCACGGCGTGGGTCTCCTGCCTTGGCATGAACGTCGGCTCCACCTGCGGCTGCCCGCCCACGAACACGGGTTCAGCCGCCAGCGCAGTGCCACACAGGCACGCTGCCATGACGACCAGGGTGGCAAGCAGTGTGTGCCCGCAGCTGCCGGTGGCGATGCGTTCAGGCATCGATGCGCTTGTACTTGATGCGATGTGGATTGACCGCGTCGTCGCCGAGCCGCCGTTTCTTGTCCTCTTCGTAGTCGGCGAAGTTGCCTTCGTACCAGACGACTTCCGAGTCGCCCTCGAACGCGAGGATATGGGTGGCGATGCGGTCGAGGAAC
>JAGRGW010000042.1 GCA_020445315.1 Gammaproteobacteria bacterium | reverse complement strand
GGGCGAGGCGATCTCCTGGCACCTGTACGAACTGCTGAAGAACAAGCGCGCGCTGAAAGACAAGGCGGTACACCGCGTCGTCTTCAACGAGATCACGAAGAAGGCCGTGCAGGATGCCGTGGCGCACCCGCGCGAGCTGTCGATGGACCTGGTCAATGCGCAGCAGGCCCGCCGCGCGCTCGACTACCTGGTCGGCTTCAACCTGTCGCCGCTGCTGTGGAAGAAGGTCCGGCGTGGGCTGTCGGCGGGGCGCGTGCAGAGCCCGGCTCTGCGCCTGATCTGCGAACGCGAGGCCGAGATCGAGGCCTTCGAGGCACGCGAGTACTGGACCATCGAGGCGGACACGGAGAAAGCGGGCCAGGCCTTCACCGCCAAGCTGACGCATTTCGGCAGCGAAAAGCTGGAGCAGTTCTCGATCACCAACGGCGATCGTGCCGGCGAGGTCGAACAGGCCCTGTTAGCGGCGGCTGACGGCCATCTCGATGTGCTCAAAGTCGAGAAGAAGCAGCGCAAGCGCAACCCGGCCGCACCGTTCACGACATCGACACTGCAGCAGGAGGCCTCGCGCAAGCTTGGCTTCACCGCCCAGCGCACGATGCGGATCGCCCAGCAGCTCTACGAGGGTGTCGACATCGGCAGCGGCGCCGTCGGCCTGATCACCTACATGCGTACCGACTCGGTCAACCTGGCCGACGAGGCGATCGCCGAGCTGCGCGACTTCATCAGTGACAAATACGGCGCCTCCGAGCTGCCCAAATCGCCGCGCCAGTTCAAGACCAAGGCGAAGAACGCGCAGGAGGCCCACGAGGCCATCCGGCCGACGTCGGCGCTGAACACGCCGGAACAGATCGGCCAGCACCTCGACAAGGACCAGCTCAAGCTGTACACGCTGATCTGGAAGCGCACCGTCGCCTGCCAGATGATCCACGCGACCATCAATACCGTGGCCGCCGACCTCGGCGCCGGCGAGGGCAACGTGTTCCGCGCCAATGGCTCGACGATCGCCAAGCCCGGCTTCATGCAGGTCTACCTCGAGGGTACCGATGACGCCAAGCCCGGTGACGGCGACGAAAAGATGCTGCCGCCGTTGGCCGAGGGCGAGCGGATCGCGCTGAACAAGATCCGGCCCGAGCAACACTTCACCGAGCCGCCGCCACGTTACAGCGAGGCCAGCCTGGTCAAGGCACTGGAGGAGTTCGGCATCGGCCGACCGTCGACCTACGCGTCGATCATCTCGACGTTGCAGGACCGAGAATACGTCGAGATGGACCGCAAGCGTTTCATACCGACCGACGTCGGCCGCGTCGTCAACAAGTTCCTGACCAACTACTTCACCCAGTACGTCGACTACGACTTCACCGCTCGGCTCGAAGACGAACTCGACGCGGTCTCGCGCGGCGAGGAAGACTGGGTGCCGTTGCTGGAGAAATTCTGGCAGCCGTTCAAGGACCGCATCGACCACACGCAGGAGAACGTGCAGCGCTCCGACGTGACGCAGGAAAAGATCGACGAGAAGTGCCCGAAATGCGAAGGCCAGCTGGCGATCCGCCTGGGCCGCAACGGTCGCTTCATCGGCTGCACGAACTACCCGGAGTGCGACTACACCCGCAACCTCGACGACAGTGGCGGCAGCGCCGAACCGGAGAAGGTCGGCCGCGATTGCCCCGAGTGCGGTTCGGAACTGGTGTTCAAGCAGGGACGTTACGGCAAGTTCATCGGATGCTCGGCCTATCCGAAGTGCCGCTTCATCGAGCCGCTGGAAAAGCCGAAGGATACCGGCGTTCAGTGCCCGAAGTGCCAGAAGGGCACGCTGATGCAGCGCAAGTCGCGCCGCGGCAAGGTCTTCTACTCGTGCTCGACCTACCCGAAGTGCGATTACGCGGTCTGGAACGAACCAGTCGCCGAGCCCTGCCCGACCTGCGGCTGGCCGGTGCTGACGATCAAGACCACCAAGCGCAGCGGTTCGCAGAAAGTCTGCCCACAACAGGACTGCTCGTTCGCCGAACCCTACGAGGCGCCCGCCGCCGAAGAGAACGCCTGAGATCGATGGGTCGCGCCCCGGCCAGTCGTTTCCGCCTGCGGCACGCAGCGGACGTCCTGCGTGGCGGCGGCATCGTCGCGTACCCAACCGAGGCCGTCTTCGGGCTCGGCTGTGATCCGCTCAACGAGCGTGCCGTGATGCGCCTGCTCGACATCAAGCGACGCGCCGTCGACAAGGGCCTGATCCTCATCGCCAGCGAGTGGCGCCAGTTGCGGCCGTTCCTCGAACCGGTCCCCGACGCCATTCGGGAGCAACTCGACGCAAGCTGGCCGGGACCGGTGACCTGGGTTCTGAAGGCGCCACCGGAGACGCCGACGTGGCTGCGCGGGCAGTTCCCGACGCTGGCCGTCCGGGTTACCGCCCACCCGCTCGCCGCCGCGTTGTGCGCAGCTTTCGGGGGCGCGCTCGTCTCGACCAGCGCCAATGCCAGCGGACGCCCACCGGCGCGGAGCGCGCTGCAGACGAGGCTGCGCTGTCCCGGTACCGATCTCGTCGTCCCCGGCGCCACCGGTGGCCGGCGACGTCCCAGCGAGATACGCAACCCCTACACCGGGGCAAGGCTGCGCGCTGGCTAGCTCTGGCGCGTCCCACTGCCGACGCACCGCGCCGCAGCACGTTCAGACTCAACGCCCGGTGGCCAGGCGCTTGAGTCACGACACCGCTCTCTGTTCAAATCGTGATCCCCAACCCAGCCCGCGTGAACGTGCCGATGCCTGACTCGAACCAAGCCCCCGATCCCGCCGCCGTCGAACACTACCTGCGCGACCTGCAGGCCCGCATCTGCGAGGCCCTGGCGGAGGAAGACGGCTGTGCATTCAGGGAGGACAGTTGGGACCGGCCCGGCGGGGGCGGCGGACGTTCCCGGGTGCTCGAAGGCGGCAACGTGTTCGAGAAGGCCGGGGTCAATTTCTCGCTCGTGCACGGCGACGGCCTGCCGCCATCGGCGACCGCGCAGCGCCCGGAGCTGGCTGGCCGCAGCTTCCGCGCGATGGGCGTGTCGCTGGTGATCCACCCGCACAACCCTTACGTGCCGACCTCGCACGCGAACGTGCGCTTCTTCGTTGCCGAGAAACCGGGTGCGGACCCGGTCTGGTGGTTCGGCGGCGGTTTCGACCTCACGCCCTATTACGGCCGGCGTGAAGACGCACGCCACTGACATGCCACGGCCAGGGCGGCGTGCGAACCGTTCGGTGACG
>JAGRGW010000333.1 GCA_020445315.1 Gammaproteobacteria bacterium | reverse complement strand
AGTCAGAGTCACCGGCGAGCAGGGTGTGATCGAGATCGAAAATGGCGAGCGGCATGGGTATCGTCGGCGTGCGGCGCGGTAAAGAGGCCGCAAGGATACAGGATTTCTTTTATAAGCAGTAGCTTATGGTTGTGCCCGCTTGCCCGCGAGCGCCGTGCTATGAAAGAATCAAATTTAATGTAACACCTTAGTAGTTGTCGGTACTGTGATTGATGCAGACGGCTTTCGTCCAAATGTAGGGATCATTCTCTGCAATGACCAAAACCGCCTGTTCTGGGGTCGACGAGTGGGACAGGATGCCTGGCAGTTCCCACAGGGCGGTATCAACCGCCACGAATCACCCGAGCAGGCGATGTATCGCGAGTTGCGCGAGGAAGTCGGTCTGCTGCCGGAACACGTCGATCTGCTCGGCTCGACCAACCGCTGGCTGCGCTACCGGTTGCCCAAGCGGTATATCCGTCGCCATTCGCAACCCGTCTGCATCGGCCAGAAGCAGCGCTGGTTCCTGCTGCGGGTCCATTGCAGTGAGAACAATTTCTGTTTCGATTCCTGCGACAAGCCCGAGTTCGATGGCTGGCGTTGGGTCAAGTACTGGCAGCCGGTGCGCGAGGTCATCTACTTCAAGCGCCGGGTCTACGAGCGCGCGCTCGAGGAACTCGCGCCGTTGCTGTTCCCCGAGGGCACGCCAGCGCGCCCGCAAACCAGTTACCTGCGCCAGCACCGTCGGTAAGCCGGGTTCCGTGCAGTGTCCTCTCCCCCGCGATGAAGTATTCCGCGTGACCCGCGAGCCGGGTCTTCGCGGGTACCGTCGTGGGCCATACCCGTCCACGGGCGGGGCCGGGTATGGCGGGGAATCCCATGCTTGATACGCTTCACCGCATCGTCAAGGAGGTCAATGCCGCACCGGACCTGGCCCAGGCGTTGCAGACCATCGTCTCGTCGGTAAAGAAGGCGATCTCCTGCGATGTCTGCTCGGTCTACCTGACCGACCCCGATGCCCGGTCGCACGTGCTGGCGGCAACCGACGGCCTGCGCCAGGAGGCGGTCGGCAAGGTGGCGCTGCCGCTCGGGCGCGGCCTGGTCGGCCTGGTGGCCGAACGCGCCGAGCCGGTGAACATCAGTGACGCGCCGTCCCACCCGCGTTACCTGCGCGTCACCGAGACCGGTGAGACCCAGTACTGCGGCTTCCTCGGCGTGCCCATCATCCAGAACCGCAAGGTGCTCGGTGTCCTCGTCGTCAGGCAGCAGGCGCAGCGAGCGTTCGTCGAAGACGAGGTGACCTTCCTGTTCACGTTGGCGGCGCAACTGGCCGGTGCCATCACCTACGCCCAGACCAGCGGTGATATCGACGCCTTGAAGTCGGCGTCCCGGGTTGCGCGTTACCTCGAGGGTCGGCCGGGCAGTACCGGTGTGTCGATCGGCCGCGGTGTCGTGGCCTACCAGTTGGCGGACCTCGACTCGATTCCGGATCGGCAGACCGACAGTCCGCAAAAGGAATGCGATGCCTTTCGCGCCGCGGTCAGCGCGGTCGAAGAGGATCTGCGCAACCTGAAACAGCGTCTCAGTGGCGAGATCCCGGAAGAGGAGACCGCGTTGTTCGATGCGCTGCTGCTGA
>JAGRGW010000332.1 GCA_020445315.1 Gammaproteobacteria bacterium | reverse complement strand
TGGACGAGGTCACCCAGCAGAATGCCGCGCTGGCGGAAGAGACCTCGGCTGCCTCGGCGTCGATGAGTGACAAGGCGCGCGAGATGGCAGACATGGTTGCCTTTTTCAAGGTAACCGGGCATACGCAGTCGCGCCCGGCCGACAGCAAGTCCCACACGGGCGGTACGAGCGTCCGAGCGCAGGCCGCGGTTGCTCCCGCGCCGCGCAAGGCCGCGACGACCGCCCCGTCACGAACGGCAGTCGCCAGTGCGGCATCCGCGAAACCGGTCGCGCCAAAGAAGGTTGCTGCCGTCGCTGCGCCGCCGCGCAAGGCACCACCGCCGTCACCGGCATTCGACGAGGACGAGTGGGAAGAGTTCTGAAGCGGTCGTGTGACCCTGCACCGTCACCGCCCGGACGTTGCAGGGCATCGACTGGGCCAAGAGTCGGGTCCGTACCCGGCGACTGCCGTAGCCCAGCACCGGTCGCCGCGAACCTTTCAGTCCGCCAGTTCGGTGTACAGCGCCAGGATGCCTTCGGCGATCCGCTGTTCCGATGCGAACAGCACGCCACGATGATTCATGAATGTCGAATCCTCTCGATTCAGGTCGAGTTGGCCGTTCATCAGATCGCTCGCAAATGCGCGCACCTCGTTGAACAGGCAGGCGGTGGCAGCGTAATCCCATAGACTTCCGCCTGCAGCGCCCGCCCTCGGGTATTTGAAGTAGCAGCGGTTGGCATTCTCCAGTACGCGGCATGCGTTCATCACGGCGCCGGTCCGGTACTCGACGGTGCTGCCGGGCATGCCCAGCCGCTCGGCGATACCGGACAGCCGGGACTCTGTTGCCTGCCGCCAATGATGCTGCCGAAAGCTGGAATCGGCCTGCAAGGACAACGGTTGTCGCGGATCGAGAACGGGCATTGCCAGGGGGGCACCGTTTCGGGAGGCGCCCTCGCCGCGAACCGCGCGGTAGGTGACAGCTTCGACCGGGTCCACGACGATGCCTATCAGCGGCGTCGCGTCGCGTGCAACCAGGGCGATCGAGACCGCGTAGCCCGCCGTGCCGTCGACGAATGACTGGGTGCCGTCCAGCGGGTCGACACACCAGAACGCAGGCCTATCGTGGCGCCTGCCGTCATCTGCGGTCTCTTCGGTCAACAGTGCCAGTCCATAGGTATCGCAGGTTGGTTGCAAAAATGTCCGTATGGCGTCTTCGGCGAGGTAGTCGACTTCGGTGACGACCTGCGATGCTACGCTGTCGCCGACCTGCTTGTGTTGTGGAACGATGTCTTCCTGCCGGCAGGCGACAATGATCTCGCCCGCCGAGCGGGCCGCCTGTTCCGCGATGTCGGCGAGATCATGCAGTACGGCGTTCGTGAGTCGGCGATTCATCCGGGTATCGACGCCAGCACCTGCCGCGCGAGCCTCGCGCTGTAGCCATGGACTTTCCAGTGGCCGGGGCTCCAGCCGTTCAGGAAACGGTAGAAGTCCGTCCATGCCACGGGATACAGGGGACGCAGCGCGCGTTCCACGTCAGCGACATCCGCAATGTCCGGCCTGCGTGCCCGCAAGGCGGATTTCAGGGCCGTGAAATAGTCGTCAAGCAGCCGGGCTTCGTATCGTTCGCAGTCACCTTCGTCGAAACAGCTGCTGACGAAGTAGGCGAGGTCTTTCATGGCGCATCCGCCGCCGACGTACTGGAAGTCGACGGCCGCGACGCACTGGCCCGATCGCGAGAACAGGAAGTTCGCCAGTTTTGCGTCACCGTGGACCAACGTCGGGTAAGGGGCCTGGGACAAGGTCTCATCCAGCCAGTGTGCGGCCTGTTTCAGGTCGTGGTCGTTCATCACCTGCCATTCGTCCGGGCGGGTCTCCAGGTGCCAGTAGGTACCGACCGGCCACAATCCTGCCGGTTGCCGCCCCATGAACTGTGCATGGAAATGCGCCAGCCAGTACAGGCACCGCTGGACGTGATCCATTGATACCTGGCGTCGAACGGGGACGAAGCCTTCGGCCGCGAGGTCTTCCAGCACGATCAACACCTCGTCCTCGTCGCCGGTCGCACCAAGACAACGCGGTACCCGGCAGGCGTCGTCACACTGTGTCGCCCATTGCCGGTACCACTGGGTTTCGACCTCGTAGGACCGGCGTTTTCGACGATCGGACAGGTTTCCAGCCTGCTCCCGGGGATAGCCGTCACCGTTGTCGGCGACGCCTGGAAAGCGGACGTGCTTGACGATGACGCTGCCTTTGGCCCCGCCGGTCAGCCGGTAGCGGTCGATACTGCCGTACCCTCTCCACAGTGACTGGAGACTGCCGGCCCGCTCGACGTCTTCGGCGCCGGTACAGGCAACGAGCAGGGAGCGGACGTGGCTATCCACGGCGGGAAGAACCGGCCGGTACGACAGTCAGCGCACAGGCGGGCAGCCGTCGACCCACTGCACGCGACTTTCGAAGCCAAACCGGCGACCAGTCTGGTCATCGTACGGAACCGTCGATAGCTTGTGGTCCCGGGTCTCGAGCAGGGTGACGTTGGCCATTGCGTTCATCGACGCAAGCTGACAAGCTGGTTTGACGATTTCGCCATCCGTGCCGACGGAAAAGAACAGTTCCTTGATGATCTCACCGCCGCCGGTGACGACGCAGCGATAGTCACCGGGACTCTCGTTGAGGTAATGCGGCGGTTGCGAATAGGTGTTTTTCGACCCATCTGCGTTGGCTCGCGCAAGCATGCCGTTCATTTCGAAACGCTGTTGGATCCACTGTTGCTGGATACGCTCCGTTGATCCCTTCTGCACGTAGCTCCATGCCGTGTGCTCACGGTCCTTGAACCCCTCGGCGTTGTCGATTCGCCTTCCCTCGTAGACGCAGGTGACCTTGGTCGGGTGGTATCCCTTGTCGCGTTTGAGCCAGGTTCGCAACACCGTGCGCGATTCCTCGAGCCGCTTGGCAAACCGACTGGCCAGCGTAATGCCGCCATCGCTGGGATTGGAGTGTGGCAGCTCTTCGTCGATGGTGGAGACGCTGAGCTTCATGTCGTGGTTCGCTGCCCAACGCAGGTCCGGATCGTTTGCGGCCCCCTGCTTCTGTGCGATCACATCGACCTGGAATACGGCAAAGTCCCTGAACTCGGTGCCCATGATCAGGTTGCGGTAGGTGAGCGCCACTTCGTGGATGCCCTCGGTGGAGAAGAATCGCTCGTAGTCGCGCCCACCCGGAACGTCGCACTCGAAGTATGCGAGTTGTGTCTCGTCGATGCGCGCCTTTGGCTGGCAGGGTGTCGGATCGCCCAGGTTGTCGCCGTCCTTGCGGATGTCGATCATGACGGTGTCGTCGGATTCGAGATCGGCGTACTTGAGGTAGAACCGCAGTTTCGCCCCCCAGCGCGACGGCTTGGCCTTGGTGCCCGGCTGGCCGTACACGGTGATCTCGGTCTGGTAGGCGCCGATCGAGTCGACGATAAACGGACGGGACGACGCGGCATCGGGACCGATATACATCTGCTCGACGGGCGGCGCGCCACGGCTGGCCGGCGGGGGGGTAGCCACCGGCTGCTGGATGCGTTGACTGGCATCCTTGTAGGCCACGACCAGTGCATCGTAATAGGCCTTGTCCGCCTTGAGCTTGTCGAGACGTTCCTGGTTCTGTCCACGCCCGAGCTGGGACCAGGCATCGATCGCTGCCTGCAGGCTTTTTGCGTAGTTCTGACCGAAATTTCTTACCTGCTGCAGTTGCTCCAGGTTGGTGACGTTGAGTGTGACACCGTCGAACACGCTCGCCGGCAGCTTGTTGCGCATGCCCTGCATGCCTTGATCGAAAGCGGCCATCTGCGCCAGGACTGTCTCGGCAGACAGCGTCAGCGCCAGCGCGATCACGGCGAAAAGGTGGGTTGTTCTGGACACGGCGGCCCCCTTGTGTCGTCAGGTTTTTGTGATGGAGTCCGTCGATACGGAATGCTGGAGCGAGGGAACCATCCTAACCGACATCGACGACGAAGGTCACCGTCGGATGGGTGTGGCGCTGACGGCACGTGAACCTGGCTGCAAGCGCGCAATCGCCTGCGCTTCGTTTTCTGTTGTAGGCTCCAGGAGATGAGTCGAGTAAACCTTCGGGCCCAAACGCAATCCGGCTGCGATAGCGCGAGTCTGTCGGTCGCCGTCTGCCGAGACAGCTGAACATGGCCGAAGCGTTCGCGTTTGGCGCACCCACGCTCGCCTGGTTTGAAGCCACTTTCGACGGTGCGACCCCGGTGCAACGGCGTGGATGGGAGCTTATCGCGCGTGGGGGGCACGGTCTGCTTGCGGCGCCCACCGGCAGCGGCAAGACGCTGGCAGCTTTCCTGTCGGCTATCGACCATTGCCTGCATCTCGACGCGGACGCCTGCCCGGGGGTAAGGGTGCTGTACGTGTCGCCGCTGAAGGCGCTGGTCTACGACGTCGAACGCAACCTGCGTGCACCGCTGGTCGGTATCCGTCGGCGCGCCGAGGTCATGGGTATGGCGATGCGCGACGTCAGTGTCGATGTGCGTACTGGCGATACGCCGCAGAAGGAACGCCAGCGCCAGGCGAAACAGCCGGCAGATATCCTGGTGACGACGCCGGAATCGCTTTTCCTGCTGCTCGGTTCGAAGGCGCGCGAGAACCTGCGGACCACGCATACGGTCATCGTCGACGAGATCCACGCACTCGCACCCGGTAAGCGCGGCACGCACCTGGCCGTGTCGCTCGAACGCCTGGCGGAACTCTGCCCGGCCGATCCGCAGCGTATTGGCCTGTCTGCGACGGTCAGGCCGATCGGGGAGGTGGCGGCCTTCCTCGGAGGCGGGCGTGCGGTGGAAATCGTCGACCTGTCGCAACCTCCGGCGCTGGATCTGCAGGTCGAGGTCCCGGTGCCCGACATGGAGCATGTCGTCAGTGCGCCGCGGCCACCCGGCGGCCCAATTCTGGCAGAAATCGGTGCTCGCGAAAGTGATCGCCACGCGGCCCCGGAGCGTGGCATCTGGCCGACGATCTATCCGCGTCTGCTGCAGCAGGTGCGCGAGAACCGGGCGACGATCATCTTCGTCAACAGCCGCGGTCTGTGCGAACGCCTGACCCAGCGACTCAACGAACTGGCCGAAGAGGAAATCGTGCGCTCGCACCACGGCAGCGTGTCGCACGATCAGCGTCGGGCCATCGAGGAGGGGCTCAAGCAGGGACAGATCAGGGGTATCGTCGCGACCAGCTCGCTCGAACTCGGCATCGACATGGGCGCGGTGGACAGGGTACTGCTGGTCGAGTCACCCGGGTCGGTGGCGCGAGGGCTGCAGCGGGTCGGGCGGGCCGGCCACCAGGTCGGCGAACGCAGCGTTGGCCGGATCTATCCGAAGTATCGCGGCGACCTGCTCGAATGTGCCGTGGTCGCACAACGCATGCTGGCCGGTGACATCGAGGCATTGCAGGTACCTCTCAATCCCCTGGACGTGCTCGCCCAGCAGATCGTGGCGATCTGCTGTGATCGCCCGAGCAGCGTTGAGGAAATCGCCACGCTGGTGCGTCGGGCATATCCCTATCGGCAACTGTCGGACGGTCTCCTGCACGCCGTGCTGGACATGCTCAGCGGTCATTATCCATCGCAGGACTTTGCGGATCTGCGCCCGCTGCTGGCCTGGGACCGGAACACTGATACGCTGAGGCCGCGACGCGGCGCGGCGATGCTGTCGCGGCTGAACGCCGGCACGATCCCCGACCGTGGTAATTACGTCGTCACGCTGGGTGCCGAAGGTGCCCGCCTGGGAGAGCTCGACGAGGAAATGGTGTTCGAGACGCGTCCGGGTGAAAACATCCTGCTTGGCGCGTCGACCTGGCGCGTGGAAGAGATTACCCGCGACCGCGTGATCGTGGCGCCGGCGCCCGGTGAACCGGGAAAGCTGCCGTTCTGGCGCGGCGACGGTCCCGGTCGCCCGATCGAACTGGGTCGCGAGCTTGGCGCCTTCGTTCGTCGGCTGGGCCGCATGGGTCGGGACAGGGCGGTCGAATGGCTGCAGCGGGATGCCCATCTCGATCAGCACGCCGCCGGAAATCTCGCCGACTACGTACACGACCAGAAGTCCCACACCGGTACGTTACCGACCGACAGGGCGATCACGGTCGAGCATTTTCGTGACGAGCTCGGTGACTGGCGCATCTGTATCCTGTCGCCGTTCGGCGCCAGGGTCCATGCGCCATGGGCGATGGCCTTGCAGCAGCGGCTGGCGGTCGCCAGCGGATTCGAGATCCAGGTGATGTACACCGATGACGGTATCGTATTGCGGTTCGCCGATACCGATGAACTTCCCGATCTGCGGGCGCTGTTGCCGGAACCGGACGAACTCGAGGAACTCGTCACCGAGCAGCTGGCGCAGACGGCTATGTTCGCGGGTCTGTTTCGCGAAAACGCCGCACGCTCGCTGTTGTTGCCGCGGCGCCGTGCCGATCAGCGCACACCGCTGTGGGCGCAGAGGCTGAAGTCGCAGAACCTGTTGGCCGCGGTACGCAAGTACGCCAATTTTCCGATGGTACTGGAGACCTACCGCCAGGCGCTCGCCGACGTGTTCGACATCCAGGCGCTGCGCCAGTTGCTGCAGGACATTGCCGCCCGCCGCGTGACTGTCGACGAAGTGGAGACGCCATCGGCGTCGCCGTTTGCCCGATCGCTGGTATTTGCCTACGTCGCGGCCTACATCTACGAACAGGATGCGCCACTCGCAGAGCGCAAGGCGCAGGCATTGACGCTCGACCGGGGGTTGCTGGCCGAACTGCTCGGCCAGGACGAATTGCGTGAACTGATCGATCCCGAGGTCTTGAGCGAACTCGAAGACGAGTTGCAGATGCTCACCGAAAACCGGCGGGCGCGTGATGCGGACGAGCTGCACGACCTGCTGCGGCGGCTCGGTGATCTCGGTGAAGCCGACCTGGCACGGCGAGCCGAAGGTGATACCGGGGCGTGGTTGGTACAGCTGCAACGGGAGAAGCGTGCCGTCGCGTTGACCCTGGCCGGTCAGCGCCGCTGGATCGCGGCGGAAGACGCGGCGATTTACCGCGACGCCCTCGGCGTGGCGCTGCCCGGGGGGCTGCCGGGCGCCTTCGTCGAACCGGTGGAAGAGCCGATGCAGCTACTGGCGAAGCGGCACGCAGCCTGCCATGGGCCGTTCTCGGCAGCCGATCTCGCCCGACGCTACGGTCTGACCGTTGCCGTCATCGAGCCAGTCCTCCGGTTGCTGGCACAGGAGGGGGCACTGGTGCACGGCGAGATCCGGCCCGGCGGGGTCGAGCCCGATTGGTGCGACGCGGCTGTCCTGCGTCGTGTCAAGCGGCGCACGCTGGGGCGTCTGCGCAACGCCGTGGCACCGGTCGATGCCGCACTGCTGGGTATGTTCCTACCGCAATGGCATGGCCTGGCCGGACAGCGGGATGGCAGCGACAGGCTGCTTGAGGTGATCGGCCAGTTGCAGGGTCTCGATCTGCCATGGTCGACGCTGCAGGACACTATCCTCCCGGCCAGGGTTCCGGGGTTCAATGTCGACATGCTCGACATGTTGGCGGCGACCGGACGCATCGTCTGGGTCGGGCGGGGAGCTCTGGCTGCGCGCGACGGCAGGGTGGCACTCTTTCTGCGCGAACGGGTTGGCGACCTGCTCGAATCGGTAGCGGAAGTCGACGAGGTCTCACCGCTCGGCACGGCAATACTCGACCACCTGGCGCGACGTGGGGCCTCTTTCGCATTCGAGTTCGAAGCGACCGCCGTCGGGGCCGTGGGCGAAACCGGCGCCGGCGACATCGAGGATGCCCTGTGGGAACTGGCCTGGAAAGGGCTAATCACCAATGACACGTTCGCACCGCTGCGTGCGCTGCGCCGTCCCAGGCCACGCCGGTTACGCGGTGCAGCATCGTCGCTGGCCAGCGGGCGCTGGGCGCTGGTAGACAGCCTGCGAACGGCCGCATCGTCGCCAACCCGGCGCCTGCTCGCGTGGGCCGAGGTGTTACTCGACCGTTACGGTGTCGTCAGCCGCGTAGCGGTGGCGGCCGAGAACCTGCGCGGCGGTTTCGGGCCGATGTACCGCGTGCTGTCCGACATGGAGGAGGCCGGTCGCGTGCGCCGTGG
>JAGRGW010000041.1 GCA_020445315.1 Gammaproteobacteria bacterium | reverse complement strand
GCGACCAGGTCCTCGAGCATCTCCTTGTCATCACCGACCAGGCTGTCGTCGATCTCGACACGGCGCACCTCGTGGCGACCGTTCATCGTGACCTTGACCAGGCCGCCGCCGGATTCTCCGGTGACTTCGGCGTTGGCCAGTTCTTCCTGCGCTTTCTGCAGGTCTTCCTGCATTTTCTGCGCCTGACGCATCAGGTTACCCATGGGCCCTTTCATAACCGTTCCTCTATCTCGTCGGGTTTATCGATTCGACGGACCGAATCCGCCACGATCTCGGCATCGAAATTTTCCTGCACGGCCAGTACCAGCGGATCGACAGCGATGTCGGCCTCGGCGGCTGCCTGTAACTGCTCTTCCTCGCGCGCCTCGATCCGGGCGGGGGTCTCGGCATCGACCTCGCGCGTCTGCAGGCGCAACACGACGTCGACACCGGTCGCCGCGCAGAGTGCCTCGCACAGGCGCTGTTCCGCCAGGCTGCCGACCAGGCTGGCGCCGGACGGTTCGACCGACAGCTGCAGCACGCGACCGTCCCAACTGTCGACGACGCTGTTCTTCGCCAGCTGCGCCGCCATGCCCTTGAGATCGAGTCGTTGCAGGGTCGAGCGCCAGTCGTCGAAATCGATGCCGTCCGACGCGGCCGTAGCCCGTTGTTCAGTCTCGGTTTCGGCCTTGGTTTCTGACCTGGTCGCGGTCTTGGCAGCGGACCCACCGGCCGGTGCCGGAGACGGTGTTCCAACCGATGGCGCGTCGGGACTGACGGCCCGCTGTCGCGGCGCATCTCCCGTTTCGGCCGGCCGGAACGCCAGCATGCGCAGCAGGACCATCTCAAACCCGCTGCGGTCGTCCGGCGCCAGCGGCAGGTCGCGCTGGCCGGTCAACGCGATCTGGTAATACAGCTGTACGTCTTCAGCCGGCACTGCGGCGGCCAGTTCGGCCAGGCGTTCACGCTGCGCCCAACCCTCGGCGGCCAGGTCCGGGACCTGCTGCAACACGGCAATCCGGTGCAACAGCATGACCAGCTCGCGCAACAGCCCGCCAAAATCGGGCGCATGCTCGGCCGCGGCGGCCACCTCGGCCATGGCGGCCGCTGCGTCACCCTGCGTGACCGCATCCAGCATCGCCGGCAGGCGATCGGTCGCGACGACACCGAGCATCGCGCGGACCTCGTCCGACTTGACCTCGCCACCGCCGAACGCAATCGCCTGGTCGAGCAGGCTGAGACCGTCGCGCATGCTACCGTCGGCGGAACGGGCAAGGATCTCGAGTGCGTCGTCGGCGAACGTAACCCCTTCCGCCTGCAGGATATGCCTGAACTGGCCCTCGATCTGGGCCTGCGGCAGCCGCTTCAGGTTGAACTGCAGGCAGCGCGACAACACGGTAACAGGCACTTTCTGCGGATCGGTCGTCGCAAGCAGGAACTTGACGTGCGGCGGCGGTTCCTCGAGCGTCTTCAACAGCGCGTTGAAGCTGTGCCCCGAGAACATGTGCACTTCGTCGATCAGGTAGACCTTGTAACGCCCGCGTACCGGCGCGTAGGGCACGTTTTCGAGCAACTCGCGGGTGTCGTCGACGCCGGTCTTGGACGCAGCGTCCACCTCCAGCAGGTCGACGAAACGGCCGTCGTCGATCTCACGGCAAACGCTGCAGGTGCCACACGGGGCCGCACTGACGCCTTGCTCACAGTTCAGTGATTTCGACAGGATGCGCGCCAGCGTGGTCTTACCCACGCCCCGCGTCCCGGTAAACAGGTAGGCGTGATGCAGGCGATCGTTGTCGAGGGCGTTGCTGAGCGCACGCACGACGTGCTCCTGGCCGACCATCTCTGCGAAATTGCGCGGCCGCCACTTGCGGGCGAGCACCTGGTAGGACATGCGGGATCGTTCCGGGACTGAATCAGTGGCGAGTCTAGCGCATGCGATGACGGGATCACAAAACGACTTTCAGCAGGGTTGGGGGAGGTGCCCGGAGACTGCTGAACGATACCTCGTGGTAGACACGCAACCAAGCGCGCCGCGGAGAATGGGCGGCGGTCCCGCCAGCGATTCCCGGCGCACAAGTCAACTGCTGCGGCTGCTCCCTTCCAGGCCTGACCGGGTTCACAATCTATTGTCGCGGGAGACCAACGGGACCACCACTGCGCCGACTATTATGCCTCATCCTTCCGTCTACGGTAATGCCAGGCTGCAATCCCCTGGAACATTATGGGCCACCGGCGGCCACGGCTTGCTTTAAAATCCAGCCCTCGTGACATCCAGGGAACACGTAATGCGTCATATCAAGAAGGTGCTCTCCTACTCCATTGCCGGCAGCCTCGGCCTGAGCGTAATCGCCAGTCTGCAGGGCTGTGGCGACAGCAGCCAGACCCCCAACCTGAGTGGCTTTGACAGCGGCCAGGGCCAGAACCTGGAGCAGAACTATTTCATCGTCATGCGCCAGACGGGCACCGCCCCGGACACCTTCGAACTGGTCGAAAAGCACCCGACCGATGGCCCGACACGCGCAATCCTGCGCCTGCCGGACGGCACCGAACGCTTCATGGCGGAAGACGAACTGAAACGGATCGCGGCGGAAGAGGCCGCGCGCGTCGAGGCAGGCACCTCGCGCCTGACCGAGGAACCCTCGATGCACAGCGGCGGCCTGAGCATGGGCGAGATGCTGCTCGCGAGCGCGGCCGGGGCCCTGGTCGGCGGCATGCTGGCCAACAGCCTGTCGCGCAACGCCAATTTCCAGCGCAACCAGCAGTCCTACGGCGGCGGTCGGCCGACAGCCGCGATTTCACAGCCGGCCAACCGCACGACCACCGCCAAGAGCCAGCCACGCAGCGGTTTCTTCGGCAGCAACAGCGGCCGCACCTCGTCGGGCAGCAGCTTCGGATCCTACGGCGGCTGACCGGCCATGCGCATCCGCCAGGTGGCCCCTCTCGATACCGCGGTGATGCAGGACATCGGCATGACCTGGCACACCGACGCCGACGGCACGGCTTACATCAGCGACCGCCTCGTCGTGGTCAACGAGGTCGAGGCCGAGGCCTACTACGAGGCCGCCAACACGCTTTACGACATGTTCGTCGAGGCGGCCCAGTACGTGCTCGACAACCGCCTTTTCGTGGAACTCGGCATCCCGGGCAACCTCGTCGACCTGATCCAGGACAGCTGGGACAGGGACGACCTGCACCTGTACGGCCGCTTCGATTTCGCCGGCGGTCTCGACGACCTGCCGATCAAGCTGATCGAGTTCAACGCGGACACGCCGACCAGCCTGTTCGAGACCTCGATCGTGCAATGGGCCCTGCTGAAATCCAACGGCATGGACGAAAGCCGCCAGTTCAACAACCTGCACGAGATGCTGCAGGAGAACT
>JAGRGW010000331.1 GCA_020445315.1 Gammaproteobacteria bacterium | reverse complement strand
TTGCGCAGCGGCACGACGCGGCAACGACCGATGTAGGCCGCCGGACCCAGCGCCTCGGTGTAGACCACGCCGTGGTACGACGGGTCGGGTTCGTTCAGCATCGGGAACCGCTTGGCGTTGGCGGCCCAGTCGAACTTGCCGGAATCGACGATGGCGCCGCCGATACTGGTGCCGTGGCCGCCGATGTACTTGGTCAGCGAATGGACAACGATATGCGCGCCGAGATCGAACGGCCGGCACAGGTACGGCGTCGGCACCGTGTTGTCGACGATCAGCGGCACGCCGTGACGGGCGGCGATTTCGCCCCACTTCTGGATGTCGACGACATTGCCGGCCGGGTTGCCGATCGACTCGCAGAACAGTGCGCGGGTGTTTTCGTCGATCTTCGACTCGACGGCGTCGTAGTCGTCGTGCGACGCGAAGCGGACCTCGATGCCCTGGCGCGGGAAGGTGTGCGCGAACAGGTTGTAGGTGCCGCCGTAGAGCTGGCTCGTGCTAACGATATTGCAGCCGACATCGGCGAGGCACTGGATCGAGTAGGTAATAGCAGCCATACCCGACGACAGGCACAGCGACCCGATACCGCCCTCCATCTCGGCCAGGCGCTGCTCGAGCACGGCCTGGGTCGGGTTCATGATACGGGTGTAGATGTTGCCGACGACCTTCAGGTCGAACAGGTCGGCGCCGTGCTGGGTGTCGTCGAACGTGAACGACGTGGTCTGGTAGATCGGCGTCGTCGCCGCGCGCGTGGTCGGGTCGCCGTCGTATCCGGCGTGCAGGGCCAGGGTCTCGAGTTTCATCGTTGCTCCTCCATTCAGTGTTCTTATCGTTGCCGGACAGGCGAAACGCACCCGGCAGGCTGCAGCGGATAATAGCGGGAGAAGCGATGCGGCGACAGGCCGCCCGACAACGTCAGTTTTTCAGCATGCGCTGATAAGCGTCCTGATAGTTGTCGATCGAGACACGCCAGTTGCGGACCGACTCGACGAACGCGCGACCGGCCGGTTTCAGTCGCTCGCCCAGATCCTTGTCGGACAGCAGCAACGACATCTTCTCGGCCAGGCTCGCCGCGTCGCCGGCGCGGTGCAGGATACCGGTCTTGCCGTCCTCGACCAGTTCCTTGTGACCGCCGACATCCGAGGCGACGAACAGGCGCTTTTGCGCCATCGCCTCGAGCGGCTTCAGTGGCGTGACCAGTTCGGTGATGCGCATCGACTGGCGCGGATAGGCCAGCACGTCGACCAGGCTGTAGTAGTCCGACACCTTGCCCTGCGGCACGCGACCGGTGAAGGTGATGATGTCGTCGATACCGAGCGCCGCCGCCTGCTCGCGCAGACCCGCCTCGGCCGGGCCGCCACCGACCATCAGCACGTGCAGGTCGGGACGCTGTTGGCGCATCAGCGCCGCGGCCTCGAGCAGCAGTTCGAGGCCCTCGTAGAAATAGAACGAGCCGATGAAACCGACCACCTGTTTGCCCTGCAGCCCGAGTTCGGCGGCCAGCGCCTCGTTGCGCTGCTCGACCGGCTGGAAGTTCTCGATGTTGACGGCATTGGGAATGACCGTGACCGTGTCCGCCGGGATCCCGCGGGCGACGATGTCCTGGCGCAGGCCCTCGCAGATGCAGAAACGGTGATCGGCGTGCTTCAGCGCCCAGGTCTCGAGGCCACGGGTGATGCGGTAGCGCAGGTCGCCCTCTTTCGCCGTGCCGTGGCTGACGGCCGCATCCTCCCAGAAACCCCGCACCTCGTAGCCGACCGGGATACCGAGGCGCCGGCCAACGCGTACCGCCGCAACGCCGTTCAGGGCCGGGGAATGGGCATGCAGGATATCGGGTTTGACCTGGCGCGCGACCTCGGTCAATCGCCGTTCGAGGTCACGGATGACCGCGTACTGGTTGACGATGGGCAGCCCGTGCAGCGCGCTGCTGTACTTCGGCGTGCGCCAGAAATGCAGCCCCTCGACCGTTTCCTGGTCCGGCTGGTCGGGCGCCGCGTCGGCGTGCTTGGTGCTCGTAACGTGGTCGGTCTGCCAGCCGAGCGCGCGCTGGTGCTCGAAGATCGCGCGCGAACGGAACGTGTAGCCGCTGTGCAGCGGCAGCGAATGATCGAGCACGTGAAGAATCAGCACGGCAGGCTCCTGCGAGGTTCGGCGATGAAACGGAAGCGCGGACCGGAACCCACCGGGCCGGCTGCGCGACGTCGTCGCCAGTATCGTCCCGGCAGGCCCGAAACCGACCCACTCAGGGTCTATCGTCCACGACCCCTTCTTTCTTGACCGGCATCAGGTCGGCCTTCGACACGCCGAGCATCAGGATCGAGGTGCTGGCGACGTAGATCGACGAGTAGGTGCCGATCAGCACGCCGACCAGCAGCGCGAACGCAAAGCCGTGGATGATCTCGCCACCGAGGAAGAACAGCGCCACCAGTACCAGCATCGTCGTCAACGAGGTCACCAGGGTTCGCGACAGCGTCTCGTTCAGCGACTGGTTGACGATGCCCACCGGCGAACCCTTGCGCATCTTGCGGAAGTTCTCGCGGATACGGTCGAACACGACGATGGTGTCGTTCAGCGAGTAACCGATGACGGCCAGTACCGCCGCGAGTACCGGCAGGTCGAACTCGATCTGCAGCAACGCGAAGAAACCGACGGTGATGACGACGTCGTGCACCAGCGCGATGACCGAGCCGACGGCGAAGCGCCATTCGAAGCGCATCGCGACGTACATCAGGATGGCGATCAGCGAGACCAGCACGGCCAGCGCGCCGTCCTCGGTCAGTTCGTCACCGACCTGCGGCCCGACGAACTCGACCCGTCGTAGCGTGACCTCGCTGGTCGACGCCTTCGACAGCGCGTTGAAGACCTCGTTGCTCAGCCGTGAGCCCTCGCCCTCCTCGCTGCCGCCGGCAAGGCGGATCAGGACATCGCGCGGGGTACCGAACTGCTGCACCGAGCTGTCGCCAAAGCCACCCTCGACCAGTGCCGCGCGCACCTGTTCCAGGTCGGCATCCTCGCTGTAGCCGACCTCGATCAACGTGCCGCCGGTAAAGTCGATACCCAGGCTGAGTCCGCGCACGGCGATCGAACCGATGGCGATCAGCAGCACCGCGGCCGAGACCATCATCGCCACCTGGCGCTTGCCCATGAAATCGATCTTGAGACCTTTCTTTAGGATTCGCATGGCAGATACCGCGTCAGATGGAGAGCTTTTCGATACGTTTGCCACCGTAGACCAGGTTGATCACGGAGCGGGTACCGATAATGGCAGTGAACATCGAGGTCAGGATGCCGATCGCCAGCGTCACGGCGAAACCCCTGACCGGACCGCTGCCGATCGAGAACAGCACGACGGCGGCGATGAAGGTGGTGATGTTGGCGTCGAGAATGGTGCTGAACGCCTTTGAGTAGCCGGCGTGGATACTGGCCTGCGGCGTGCTGCCGACACGCAGTTCCTCGCGGATGCGCTCGAAGATCAGCACGTTGGCGTCGACGGCCATGCCGACCGTCAGCACGATGCCGGCGATGCCCGGTAGCGTCAGCGTGGCCTGCAGGATCGACAGCACGGCGACGATCAACACCAGGTTGGTGACCAGCGCGAGGTTCGCGACCATACCGAACGCGCGGTAGTAGACCGCCATGAACACCAGCACCAGGCCCATGCCGACGAGGACCGAGGTAAAGCCCTGGTCGATGTTGTCCTGGCCGAGGCTCGGGCCGATCGTGCGTTCCTCGACGATGTCGATCGGCGCCGCCAGTGCGCCGGCGCGCAGCAGCAGGGCCAGTTGGTGCGCCTCCTGCGGGCTGTCGAGACCGGTGGTCTGGAAACGACGACCGAAGGCCTCGCGGATGGTCGCGACGTTGATGACCTCCTCGACCCACTGCCTGATCGGCTTGCCTTCCTCGTCGCGGCCGACCGTGCGCTTCTCCTTGAACACCACGGCCATCGGCTTGCCGACGTTCTCCGTGGTCACGTTGCGCATGCGCCGCGCGCCCTTGCTGTCGAGGTTGACGTAGACCGCCGGCTGGCCGGACTGCTGGTCGAACCCGGCAGACGCGCTGGTCATCTCGTCGCCGGTCACGATGACCTGGCGCTTGAGCAGGATCGGCTGGCCGTTACGTTCGTAGTACAGCGCCGCCCCTGCGGGTGTACGACCGGTGCTCTGCGCCTCGAAGGCCTGGCCCGGGTCACCGTGCACGAGACGGTATTCCAGCGTGGCCGTTGCGCCGAGCAGGTCCTTGACCTTGCCCGGGTCCTGCACGCCCGGCAGCTCGACGACGATACGGCGGTCGCCCTGCTGCTGGATCACCGGTTCGGAGACACCGAGCGCATTGACGCGGTTGCGCAGCGTCGTGATGTTCTGCTCGAGCGCCAGCTTGCGTGACTCGCGTTCCTCCTGCTGCGTCATGAAGACGCGCACGAAAAAGTCTTCGCCCTCGTCACGGGTCGAGATGCCGAGTTCGCGGTATTCGCCACCGAGCAACTCTTCGGCGCGGTCACGCAGCGCGGCATCGTTGAAGCGGATATCGACGCCGTTGCCCGACTCCTTGACCGTGATGTAGCGGATGCGCTCGCCGCGCAGCGTCGTGCGCACGTTGCCAGCGATGCGCTCGACCGACTTCTGCAGCGCGGCCTCCATGTCGACATCGATCAGTACGTGGATGCCGCCGCGCAGGTCGAGACCCAGGTTCATCGGCTTGCCGCCGAGCGCCGCCAGCCAGCCCGGAATGTCGGGTGACAGCGTCAGCGCATGGGTGTACTCGGGCGGCAGCACCTTGGCGACCGCCTCCTGTGCCCTGAGCTGGTGCTCGGGTTCAGTGAAGCGCAGTTGCAGGCGGTCGGCCTTCAGCTCCGAGCCCTTCAACGGGATCTGGGCGCGTTCGAGTGCGGCGACGATGTTCTGCTGCAGCGTCTTGCCGACCTGTTCACCGCGCGCCCCGGTCACCTCGATCACCGGGTCTTGCGAATAGATGTTGGGTAGCGCGAACAGCAGACCCACCAGCAGCACGAAAGCCACCAGCAGGTTCTTCCACATGGGATATTGGTTGATCATGTTGAACGGAACCGGGTCGGGGGCGGTCGCAGGTGATGCGACCGCGGCGGGGTTACATCTCTTTCAGGCTTCCTTTCGGCATGACCGCTTCGACGGCGGTCTTGCGCACGGTCACGATCACGTTGTCGGCGACCTCGACCTTCATGAAGTTGTCGCCCATCTCGGTGATCTTGCCCATCATGCCGCCCATGGTCTGGATCTCGTC
>JAGRGW010000330.1 GCA_020445315.1 Gammaproteobacteria bacterium | reverse complement strand
GCCGCAACGCGATGTCGTCGCGTGTCGCGAGGTTGCCGGCGACGAGCAATGCGGTCGCGACCAGGGAAAAGCCGCCGAGCAGCAGCGCCTGGTAGCTGATCCGGTCGCGCAACACGGTGAGGTTGTCGCTGCTCATCGTGGCCCATCCCCATCGGCGTAGCTCAACGGCTGTCCCTTGCGGTCACGCCCGTAGATGCGGGGCTTCAGGTAGTGATCGATCAGCGGCACGCACGCATTCATCAGCATGACGGCGAAGGCCACGCCTTCCGGGTAGCCGGCGAACGTGCGAATGACCCAGATCAGGAAACCGCAGCCGGCGCCGAACAGCAACTGGCCGCGTACCGATACGGGCGAGGTGACGAGATCAGTCGCGATGAAGAATGCCGCCATGACCGCGGCGCCCGACAGCAGGTGTGTCGCCGGGTCGAGATAACGGGCGGGGTCGACCAGGTGAAACAGTCCGGCCGTGAGGGCCAGCGTTGCCAGCAGTGAAACCGGTATGTGCCAGGTGATGACACGTTTGTACAACAGGAACACGCCACCGAACAGGAGCAACAACGCCGAAGTCTCGCCAAGACTGCCGGGGATGGCGCCGATCGCGAGTTCCCAGCCGCTGGCTGTCGACCCGACCTGTTCCAGTGTCAGCCCGCGGGCAAGCTCGGTCTTGACATGCCCCAGCGGGGTGGCGCTGGAGATNNCCGTCGATCTGCGCCGCTCCGCCGCCGAAAGTGATACCCAGGCTTTCGACCAGGCCGGGTGCCTGTGCCGAGAACAGCGGCGCAGGTGCCGTGAACAGGGTCATCTCGAGTGGGAAGGAGATCAGCAGTGCCACGCGGGCGACCATGGCCGGGTTGAACAGGTTCTGGCCGACACCACCGAACACGTGTTTGCCGATGACGATGGCGAGAAAGGCGCCGACCACGCCGATCCACCATGGTGCCCAGGGCGGTAGTGTCATGGCCAGCAACCAGCCGGTCAGCAGGGCCGATCCGTCCAGCAGGAACGGGCGCTGTGGTTTGCCGGAAACCTTGAGCGAAAGGGATTCGACCAGGAGTGCGGCGGCAACGGTCACGCCGAACAGGAGCATGGCAGGCCAGCCGAACTGGTAGAACGCGAACAGCGTCGCCGGCAACAGTGCGGCAAGCACCAGCATCATGGTGCGTCGCACGCTGTTGCGTTCGTGTGCAAAGGGTCCGCCGAGCAGGGGGGAGTCCATCATGCGCTCACCTCGCTCGGGGACTCGGCTGCGGCGCTGGCGGCGGCCTCACGCGCTTTCTTCGCGTCCATCTCGCGCTTGCGTTTCGCCATCGCCTCGCGTTTCGCCTGCTTGATCGCCTCCATGCGTTGCGTGCGCGACTCGATGAGACGCTTGGTCTCACCCTGCTTGTGCTGGGCGCGCTGGCGGGCCGCCAGTTCACCCTTGGCGTAGTTGAAGTACTGCACGAGCGGGATATGGGAAGGGCACACGTAGGCGCAGGATCCGCAGCCGATACAGTCGAGCAGGCCGAGATCGACGGAGGCGTCGAGACTGCCGGCACGGATCGTGGAAGCCATGCTCAGGGGTACCAGGCCACAGGGGCAGGCATGTACGCAACTGCTGCAACGTATGCATGGCATCTCCTGCTGCCCGCCGACCTCCTCGGCGGTCAGGGCAAGCAGGCCGTTGCTGCCCTTGACGACGGGCACGCGCATACTGGGCAGTGGTTGGCCCATCATCGGTCCGCCACTGATCAGGCGTGCCGGTTCGTCGAAGAAACCCTTGCAGTAGTGAACCAGGTGCTCCAGCGGTGTCCCGATCGGCACGTGCAGGTTGCGTGGCTCGCGGATCGCACCGCCGGTTACGGTGACAACTCGCGAGATCAGCGGGCGACCGTGGCGCAGGGCATCGTGTACGGCGGTGGCGGTGGCCACGTTGTGGACGACGACACCGATATCCGCGGTCAGGCCGCGGGCCGGTGTTTCCTTTCCGGTCAGCGCCTGGACCAGGTGTTTCTCCGAGCCCATCGGGTAGCGTGTAGGCAGGCCGACGACACGGACCCGCCGGTGTTGCCGGGCCGCGTCGCGCATGGCCCGCTGTGCCCGTGGCTTGTTGTTTTCGATCGCGAACAGGATGTCGTCGACACCGAGAGCGTGTGCCATCAGCAGCACGCCATCGAGCACGTCGTCCGGACGCTCCTGCATCAGGCGGTCGTCACAGGTCAGGTAGGGTTCGCACTCGGCGCCATTGATGACCAGCGTCGACAATGCGTACCGATTGCGCAGGTTGAGCTTCACCGAGGACGGGAAGGTGGCGCCACCCATGCCGACGATGCCGGCCGCGGCGACACGCCTGGCGATTTCGTCGGCATCCAGCGCAAACGGGTCGTCGACACCCTCGCAGTCGTCGTGCCATTCGTCGAACCCGTCGGGTTTCAGCGTGATCGTACGAACCGACAGTCCCGACGGGTGGTGCGCCGGGTAACCGCCGATACCCATGATCCGGCCGGACGTCGGCGCATGCACGGGCGCGGAGATCAACCCCTGGCTGCGCGCCAGCAGCTGCCCCTTGCGAACGAGGTCGCCACGACGAACCAGCGGCTCGGCGGGTGCGCCGATGTGCTGCTGCAGGGGGATGTGCAGCAGCGGAGGCAGCGGCAGGTTCTCGATCGCGCACGTGGCGCTCAACGACTTGCGGTCCTCCGGGTGCACGCCACCGCGGATACGAAACAACCTGGTCAGTCCCTCGGTGCGCATGATCATGCCGCCCTGGCCGGTAGTGGCCAGTACCAGGTCTGCAGGTTGGGTTTGACTTCGCGCATCTCGATGCACTCGGTGGGGCAGACGTCGAAACACTTTTCGCAACCGGTGCAGGCGTCGGCGAACACGGCGTGCATTTGCTTGGGGCCGCCGACAATGGCGTCGGTCGGGCAGCGCTTGAAGCACTTGGTGCAACCAACGCAAAGGCTTTCGTGCACGAATGCCACCATCGGCGCTTTTTCCTCGACGTCCGACAGGTCGATGCTGACGCCCATGATCTCGGCGAGCGATTCGGCCAGGGCCCGGCCACCGGGCGGACACATCGTGACCGGTGCCGTACCCTCGGCAACGGCGGCGGCCGCGGGAGTGCACCCCGGGTATCCGCACTGACCACATTGCGAGCCTGGCAGCAGTTCTTCGATCTCGGCCTGCAGTGGATTGCCCTCGACTGCGAGATAGCGGCTGGCGATGCCGAGCATGGCGCCCATGGCGAGTCCCAGCGCGGCGATGATGAGAATGGCACTGATCACTGAGTTTCTCCGCTTGTTACGTGGTCAGTCCCGCGAATCCCATGAACGCCAACGACAGGAGTCCGGCGACCAGGAACGCGATGGGCGTACCGCTGAATGCCGCCGGCACGCTGGCCAGCGCGAGGCGTTCGCGGAGCCCGGCAAACATCACCAGCACGAGGGTGAAACCGAGTGCCGAGCCAAAGCCGTAGACGAGGCTCTCGAGCAGCCCGTTTTCCTGTTGCACGTTGAGCAGGGCCACGCCGAGCACCGCGCAGTTTGTCGTAATCAGCGGCAGGAAGATTCCGAGTACCTGGTAGAGGGTCGGCGACGCCTTGCGTACGGCCATTTCCGTGAACTGCACGACCACGGCAATCACCAGGATGAAGGTCAGGATGCGCAGGAAGCCCAGGTCGAGTGGTTTCAGCACGAAATGTTCGAGCATCCAGCTGGCGAACGCGGCCAGCGTCAGCACGAACGTGGTTGCCAGTCCCATGCCCAATGCTGAGTCAAGCTTGTTCGATACGCCCATTAACGGGCACAGGCCGAGGAACTTGACCAGCACTACGTTGTTGACCAGGGCGGTCGAAAGGACGATGACCAGTAACTCCATGCTGCAACTTCATCGCGTGTCGAGTGGTAACTGCTTCGATGCCCTTCAGGAACTGTGCCAATCAACCGGTGCCATGGAGGCGGTCGAGCGAAAAATGTCTGTCCTGACAGGCAGTAAACAGCGTTGGCAGGAGGCCGGGTAGGTCCGGAGTTGGCGCGTATTGGATGATCGGCAGGCAGTCTTACGACAAAAAAGTGTGTGTCGTAGCGCACAGCTTGTCGTATTGACGACAGATATCAGATCCGGGCTTGTCGGGTTTGCGACATGTGCTGATACCTGGCCCTGCGCCGTTGTAATTTTCAAGGCATGGCCCATTAATTGCTTGAAGCGTTGGAGGCGCGATGACCCAATGACCACGAGAGACCATGCCCGAGATGCAAGCCAAGTCCAACTACGGCGCCGTGATCGACGCCATCAGTCGTTTTCTGGCGGCGCCACCCGAGGGGACACCGGTCGAACTGATCGATGCGTTCAGTCAACTCGGCGACAAACGTTTTCTGCCGCCCAGGCTCTTCGTCGAGACCGTTGAGCAGTCGCCTGTCGCGATCTCGATCACCGACCCGTCTGCGCGCATCCTTTACGCGAACTCGGCATTCGAGCGCCTGACCGGCTTTACCCGCGAGCAGGTGATCGGTCACAACGAGTCGATGCTGTCGAGCAAGTCGACGCCGCTGTCGGTCTACCAGGATCTTTGGGACACCATTCGAAACAAGCTGGTGTGGAGCGGCAAGCTGGTCAATCACCGGGCCAACGGCGAAGAGTACCTCGCAGAACTCTGCATCTCGCCGGTTCTGAACAGCGATGGTGGCGTGGCCTACTACCTGGGCATGCACCGCGACATCACGGAGATGCATCGTCTGGAGCAGAAGCTCAGGTTCCAGAAGAGCCTGACCGAGGCCGCACTCGACGCGGCGCCGATGGTGGTGGCCATGATCGACGGCGATGGCAGGGTGCTGCTGGACAACCATTCCTACAAGGCGCTGCAGGGTGACTTCCGTGGCGTGGAGCCGGCCGAACTGTTCACCGATGCCTTGAAGGCCCAGATCGGTTCCGACCTGCTGGCAGCGTGCGGGGAGGGCAAGGGTTTCACCAACGTCGATGTCAGGCTCGATCCGCCGAGTGGCCGCATGCCGCGCTGGTTTACCTGCTCCGGGGTTCGCATTGCCGAGCTTGACAGTGCGGCTCGCAGCTTCTTCAAGGCCGGTGCATCCGGTCGTTGTTGCCTGTTGCTGATCGCCAACGAAGTGACGGACAGCCGTGAACGGATCAACGAGGCGCGGCTGACCATGATTCGCGCCAACATGGCCGAGCAGCAACTCGTGCAGACGATGCGCGAGGCGATATCGGCATCGATCTTCCAGTTCCAGGTTCCGATCAATATCGTCAAGGCAGCGCTGTCCATGTCGGCCAGCGCCGGCGACAAGCCGGGACTCGGGGCCGCGTTGTCCGAGGCTTTGGAGCGTGGTGAGGAGGCGATCGAGAGCCTGCACGCCGCATTGCCGGGGCCATCGGCCGAGCAGAATGCGAGCGTCAACGTGAACGAACTGGTGCACGAGGTGCTGCGTCTTTCAACCGAGCGCTTCCTGGCCTCCGGGGTGGTCGTCGACTGGCGAACGGCACCGGTGCTGCCGGCGCTCTCGGGGCGGCCAAACGCGCTGCGCGGGTTGTTCAAGTACGTTATCGACAACGCGGTGGACGCGTTGAACGAAGCCGGCCTCGACTACCGTGAGATCCGTATCGAGACCTGCACGGTCGATGGCGAGATAGTCGTCAGCGTGATGGACAATGGCGGTGGTATCCCGGATGCAATCCGCCTCCGCGTCTTCGAGCCGTTCTACTGTGGCTGGGAGCACGCGAGGAATCATGCCGGTATGGGCCTGACGATGGCCGAGGAAGTCGCGATAAGCCACGGTGGCAGCATCGAGATCGACCGTGATTTTCTCGGCGGCAGCCGGGTTTTCATCCGCCTTCCGTATCCGGACGACGGGGAGGCCTGAGTCATGTCTTTATCGGCCGATGGCGGCGGGATGGAACCGGCCGGCCACCTTGAATCCATGTTGTCGCGGCAACTCGGGTGCCTGTATGGCGTCAGCCAGGTACTCAGTCGTTCGCTCGATTTTCGGGAGACCCTGAGCGAACTGCTACGCGTGCTCGCGGACAGCGGACGTCTTTTGCACGCTATGATCTGCCTGTTGGACGAAGACAGCGGTGACCTGCTGGTCACTGCCCTGCACGAGAATCCCAGCCCGTTCACGACAGTCCGGTACAAGTCGGGCGAGGGCATGATGGGCGGAATCATGGAAAGCGGCGAGCCGCTGGTCGTCAGGCGATTGTCCGACGAGGACCGTTTTCTCGATCGGCTTGGCGTGTACGACCCGGAACTGCCTTTCATCGGCGTGCCCATCCGTATCGGTGACGAGGTGGCCGGCGTGCTGGCCGCTCAGCCACACAGTGACTTTGCGCTGCTGTCGCGTCACGAGCAGTTCCTCAAGATGGTTGCCAACCTGATCGGTCAGAGCGTCCGCCTGGCACGACGTGTCGAAGACGAGCAGGATGCCCTGAAGCAGGAGCGTGACTCGCTGCGCCGTCGCATGCGCGGTGAACACGGTTTTTCCAACCTGGTCGGACACACGCGCAGTATGCAACTGGTGTTCGAACAGGTCAGGCAGGTTGCCAAGTGGAACACGACCGTACTCGTGCGCGGCGAATCGGGTACCGGCAAAGAGCTGATCGCCAACGCCATTCACTACAACTCGCCGCGCGTCAACGGGCCGTTCATCAAGCTGAACTGCGCGGCACTACCCGACACGCTGCTGGAATCCGAACTGTTCGGGCACGAGAAGGGTGCTTTTACCGGTGCCGTCAGCCAGCGCAAGGGACGCTTCGAACAGGCCCATGGCGGTACGATCTTCCTCGACGAGATCGGCGAGATCAGTCCGGCATTCCAGGCGAAGCTGCTGCGCGTACTGCAGGA
>JAGRGW010000329.1 GCA_020445315.1 Gammaproteobacteria bacterium | reverse complement strand
AGTGCGGCCTGTGCCTGGCCGAGTGCCCGACCTACCGACTCTCGGCCGATGAGAACGAATCCCCACGCGGGCGGCTGGCAATGATCGAAGCGCTCGTCGATGGGCAGCTCGAGGCCAGGTCGGTGCTGCACCACCTCGACACCTGCCTCGTCTGCCGGCGCTGTGAACGGATCTGCCCGTCCGGCGTGCCTTACGGGACGATTATCGACCAGGCGCGTGCAATCACGCACCAACAGGGCGAACCGACGTGGCGCAGGCTGTTGCGTAACCCCCGGGTCCAGGGGTTCGGTACAAGCTTGGCACAAAGGTCGCCAATGGCCCTGTCGCGCCCGCTGTCCGCGCTGCACCATCTTCACCGGATGGCCAGGGCGCTGGGGCCGGCAACGGCCGCCCCACGCCCCGGGTTCTACGCGGCCGGGCCAGGGGATCGCCGCGGTCATGTCGGCCTGTTCACCGGTTGCGCAACGCGCGTGCAGCAGGGTTCGGCACTGCGCGCGGCGATCACGCTGCTCCGCAGCACCGGGTACGACGTCACGGTGCCCAGCCCGGTCTGCTGCGGCGCCATGCATGCCCACGCGGGCGATACCAACGGCGCAGCAGTGCAGGCGGCGGCCTCTCGTGAGGCCTTTCCCGCAGGGCTCGACGCCATCGTCAGCATCGCCAGCGGCTGCGGCGTCCAGGTCGACGACTTTCATCCCCCCCTGCCAGCGCCGCACCACGATATCTGTGCATTCCTGGTCGAGTCGGGCGCGCTGGATGCGAGTGCTTTCGTGCCGGTGGCTGAGCCGATTGCGCTGCACGTGCCATGCACGGTCGAGAATGTCTACCGGGGTGGCGCGTGGGCGCGACAGCTCGTCGAGCTGCTGCAGCCCGACAGTTTCCACGTGCTCGAATCGCCCGGCCAGTGCTGTGGCGCGGCGGGCGACTACCTGCTGCGCCACCCGGCGACGGCCGACGCCCTGCGCGCGCCACTGATCGCGCATCTCGAGCAGCGGCGGCCACGCTACCTGCTGACCAGCAATATCGGCTGCGCCATGCATCTCGCCATCGGCCTTGCCGATTCGCTGCCGGGCTGTACGGTGCTTCACCCGGTCGAACTGCTCGCCGACCGACTGGCCATTACAGCGACCGCAGACGACGGCCGCCCGCTGGATTAGAATTTCACCCTCGATACTCGGAGGGCGACCCATGCAGGCACGCAGTTACACCCGGCAGGACTCCCTGCTGATCGAATTCGACCAGGCCCTGCGCACGCTGTTCGGCAGGCCCCAGGTCACCGAGCGGCCCAATCCGGCCAATGACATCCCGGACACCGAGCTGGCCGACGAGCAGCGTGACCACATTGCCCGGTTGATGCGTATCAACCACACCGGCGAAGTCTGCGCGCAGGGGCTCTACCAGGGACAGGCGGTCGCCGCCCGCGACCCGGCCGTGCGCAGCAGCATGCAACGCTCGGCGGCCGAGGAGAACGATCACCTCGACTGGTGCGAGCAACGGGTCGAGGAACTGGGCGGGCGCCTGAGCCTGCTGAACCCCCTCTGGTACGCGGGCTCGTTCGCGATCGGCGCCGCCGCCGGCATCATTGGCGACAAGTGGAGCCTGGGCTTCGTCGCCGAGACCGAAAAGCAGGTCGAGAGCCATCTCGACCACCATCTCAGCGAGGTGCCGGCAGAAGACCGGCGCACCCGGGCCATCCTCGAACAGATGAAGACCGACGAGATTCACCACGGCCAGAAGGCGCTCGACCACGGCGGCGTGCAGCTGCCCGCACCGGTGCGCGGCCTGATGAAGCTGACGGCGAAACTGATGACGACTTCGGTGTACCGCGTTTGAGCGAGCAGTCGAACACGGGCAGGCGCGACTGCCAGCCGTGCACGGCGTGCTGCGACGGCTGGGTGCAGATGACGATCCAGGGCCACCCGGTTCACCCCGGCCGGCCCTGTCCCCACAGCACCGGCAAGGGCTGCGACGATTACGCCAACCGGCCGACCGACCCGTGCATCAACTTCAATTGCGGCTGGGTCGTCGAGGGCAGCCCGCTGCCCGACTGGATGAAGCCTGAAAACGCCAGGGTCATCGTCATCTTCAACAAGACCACGTGGCAGGGCCTGCCGGTCGACGTGGCCGTACCGGTCGGGCGCCGAATCCCGCCGCGTGCGCTGAACTGGCTCAAGGCATTTGCCGAACAGCACGGCCGACCACTGCTGTTTTCCGAGCAACTCAAGGAAAACGGCCGCTTTACCCGCGAGCAGATGTTCATGGCGCATGGCCCGGCGGCATTCCAGCAGCACGTCGCCAGCCTGACCGCGGCCGGCGAACCGTTGTGGTAAACCCCGGATTAACGAGGCCGCTCTACGTTCTCAGGCGGCGTGATAAGGACGACTGAGCTCGTGCACGGCATTGATCATCGCGCCGGCGTGTTCAGGCGGGATCGCCGGGTGGATGC
>JAGRGW010000328.1 GCA_020445315.1 Gammaproteobacteria bacterium | reverse complement strand
ATCGGCGTCATCTTTGTCGTGGCCAACCTGATGTGGTTCTTCGAACGACGGGATTCGCCCTACTTTCGGAAAGGATACCGCGAGGGCATGTGGCCGTCGTTCTGGTACACGATGCACGTCATGATCAGTGGCGGCTTCGAGGAACACGTGCCGCGCAGCCTGCCGGCCCGCCTGCTCGGTATCGTGCTCGTCGTCTGCAGCCTGTTCCTGGTATCGGCATTCGTCGCCAAGATCACATCGACGATGACGGTCAACGAGTTGCGCTCGGATATCCGTGACTACCACGACCTCTACGGCAAACGCGTCGGCACGACGACCGGCTCGACGGCAGCAGCGTTTCTGGGTCAGCAGTCCATTCGGTTCCGTGGTTTCGACGATACCGCGTCCATGTTCGCGGAACTCACGGCGGGCAGGCTCGATGCCGTCGTGCACGACGCACCGGTGCTGCAGTATTTCGCTGCCGGCGAAGGACGCGGCCGAACCAGTGTCGTGGGCGAACTGTTCAGGCGCGAGAAATACGGCATCGCTTTCCCCGAAGACAGCGCGCTGGTCGAAGCGGTCAACCGCGGCCTGCTCGTACTCCACGAGAACGGCACCTACGACGAAATCCACGGACGCTGGTTTGGCGACGAGCGCGAGGGCTCGAACAGCCTGTAGGCGCTTCCGCCAGCGGATCGAAATCATAAAGAGGATTGTTCTGTTGAATGAGTACCCCTCTCGGACCTGACCTATACTCGGTCGTCACGGGGCATCACGCGCCACATCTGGACGCCCTGTCCGCATAGATCCGAGATCAAGAAGTACTCGCTTCAATACCTGTTATTCAATAAATAATGGAGTAGAAATCCGGTGTCCAAACCTAGCGTTACGATCACTGACAACAGAACTGGAAAATCGGTCGACCTGCCGATCGAGGACCCAACCCTTGGTGTGCCCGTGGTGGACATCGGCAAGCTTCACAAGGAACTCGGCCTGTTCACGTACGACCCGGGTTTCGTCTCGACGGC
>JAGRGW010000327.1 GCA_020445315.1 Gammaproteobacteria bacterium | reverse complement strand
GGGTGGGAGATGATCGCGAAGGTTCGGCGCTTGGCTATTTCGGACTGGAGATCGGCCATTGTGACAACTGGAAAATGGACAGCCGCGCATTATAGCGAATGACGGTGCACGAAACCGGGCCGCCGTCCATATCGATCACAAGAGTGCCCGGGCGTACACCAGCGCGTCTTCGCGGCCGTTGCGATCGGCGGGGTAGTATTGCGTTCGACGACCAATCTCGCAGAACCCCTCGGACTCGTAGAGCTGCCGCGCACTGGCATTGCTCTCACGCACCTCGAGAAAGACGGTGTCGGTATTGCGCTCCTTGGCCACGCGCAACGTGCGGCGCAACAGGCGCCGCCCCAGTCCGCGCGACTGCCAGGCCGGGTCCACGCACAGGTTCAACAGGTGTGCCTCGCCGGCGGCAATGGACATAACGACGTGGGCAACCAGTTCCTCACCAAGCTCACAGACCCAGCAGCTGTAACCCACGCGAAGACAGTCGCGCACGATCCCTGCCGACCAGGGATGCGCATACGCGGCGTTCTCGACCCGCATGACGTCGTCGAGATCATCCGCCCGCATCGGCCGGATAAAGGGCATCGGTTCCGAAATAACCGCGCTCATCGCTGCGTCAACCCTCGACCGACGATGCCATGCCAGCGATATCCGACCGCGCAGGGCACCCCATCACGCAGCACCCAGTTGCCTGGCCACCGCCTGCAGGTCCGCCCAGGCCTTGGCCTTTTCTTCCGGGCGCCTCAACAGGTATGCCGGGTGGTAGGTCACGACCAGCGGGATGTCGCCGGGTTCGAATCGGTGGGTACGTCCACGCAGACGCCCGACCGGGTCGTCGCAACCGAGCAGGTTGTGGGCCGAGATGCGACCGACCGACAACAACACCCTCGGCCTGATCAGCGCGATCTGGCGCAGCAGGTAATCCCGACAGGCGTCAGCCTCGTCGCGGTGCGGGTCGCGGTTGCCCGGCGGCCGGCACTTGATGATGTTGGCGATGTAGACCTGTTGGCGCTCGAGGCCGATCGCCGCGAGCATCGCGTTCAACAGCTGGCCGGCGCGACCGACGAACGGCTCGCCCTGGCGGTCCTCTTCGGCGCCCGGCGCCTCACCGACGATCATCAGATCGGCCGATTCCGAGCCCACGCCGAAGACCGTACGGGTACGGGCCTGGTGCAGTTGGCAGGCTGTGCACGCGGGCACGGCGACCCGGAGTTCCTCCCAGTTCAGGTCGGAGACCCGTGGGCCGAGTGCCGTGGTCGTCCCGACGGCCATACCGGGATCCGCCCCGGCTTCGGCCGCCGGCGTCAATGCCCGGTCCTCGACCCTGTCCAGGACCGCAGGCCGTGGACCGCGCGCCGGCTCGACGGGCAGTCCCATGTCGCTCGTTGCCGGGGCCTGGACCGAAACCGGCTCGCCGGTGCCACGCGTACACCACACGTCGATACCCATCGCGTCGAGCACAGACCGCCGGCGCGCGTCGAGCATCAGACGTCGCCGGTCTGGGGATGGGCACGCTGCGCGGGCTCGAGCAGCTTGTTGGCGCCGTTGATATAGGCCTTGGCCGAGGCAATGACGATATCCGTGTCGGCACCCTGCCCGTTGACCAGCCGCCCGCCCTTCTCGAGACGGACGGTGACCTCGCCCTGGCTGTCGGTGCCGCTGGTGATGTTGTTGACCGAGTAGAGCTTGAGGTCGGCGCCGGTCTCGACCAGCGCCTCGATGGCCTTGTAGGCCGCGTCGACGGGACCGCCCCCTTCAGCCGATATCGAGCGCTCTTCGCCGTCGATACTGAGGGTAACGGCCGCGTTGGGGACCTCGCCGGTTTCGGACACGACTCGCAGCGACACCAGGCGGATACGCTCGTTGGATGCCTCCAGGCCCTTTTCCGTGACCAGCGCCTGCAGGTCCTCGTCGAACACCTCGTGCTTCTTGTCGGCCAGGTCCTTGAAGCGGGCGAACGCAGCATTGAGCTCGGCCTCGCTGCCGAACCTCACGCCCAGTTCTTCGAGACGGCTGCGAAACGCGTTACGTCCGGAATGCTTGCCCAGCACCATGCGGTTATGCGTCCAGCCAACGTCCTCGGCACGCATGATCTCGTAGGTCTCGCGGTGCTTGAGCACGCCATCCTGGTGGATGCCGGACTCGTGCGCAAACGCGTTGGCGCCGACGATCGCCTTGTTCGGCTGGACCGGGAAACCGGTGATGTTGGAGACCAGCTTCGAGCAGGTCACGATCTGCGGCGTGTCGAGTCGCGTATCGCACGGGAAGATGTCCTGCCGCGTGCGCACGGCCATGACGACCTCCTCCAGCGACGCGTTACCGGCACGCTCGCCGAGACCGTTGATGGTGCACTCGACCTGGCGGGCACCGTTGAGCACGGCAGACAGGGAATTCGCCACCGCGAGGCCGAGATCGTTGTGGCAATGCACCGA
>JAGRGW010000326.1:8182-9952 GCA_020445315.1 Gammaproteobacteria bacterium | reverse complement strand
ACGCCATACCGGGGCTCTGCGCGAATCCGATGCCTGCGCCTATCCGGCACGTGGTCCATGTCAACCCAAGGCACAGGGCTTCGATGCGGCTGTCACCAACGGCGTTGTCCAATATGGCGTCGAATACTGCACCGGCGTGCTCAGTCATCGGCCTGCTCCGCGCGCCGCAAACGCAGCCCGCCCTTGAGCATGACCAGGTCGTGCAGATCACACAGCATGAAATTGCGATTGGCCGGCTCGCGCAAATGCGCCAGCGTAGCGGGATCGCCGTCGCGGTAGCGCTGTGCCACCTGGCGGAACTCCATCGGCAGCGACAGGTTGAAACGCGACGGTCGAATCAACAGGCGAACGACCTGTTCGAACAGGAAGGCGTAACGCACATCGGTGTCATCGGCGAAGATCCCACCGAGGTCATGACCATAGGCGCGAAAAAGCGCTACATAGTCGGCGACAGAGGGGGTCTCATCCATCGCCACTCTCCGCTGTAGCGTGCGCAGCGCTCTCACCCTGCACCAGGTGTCCGTAGGACGGCTCGCTCCGCAGGCGCTGGTCGACGACCGCGCGACCGATCGTAAAGTGATACAACACCTGCCAGCGTGGCCGGGGCCCTGTTGCGAGACCGAGCAGTTCGTGCACCTCGTCATCGAAAAAACATCCGATGCCGGTACCCTGCAGGTCGGATGCTTCCGCCTCCAGGTAGAGGACCTGCCCAAGCAGGCCGGCCTCCCAGTGCAGCCGGCGCCACACCCAGGCACCTTCGGTATCGATTGCATCGCCCAACTTTGCCAGCATCGACACGGCGAACGCGCCATGGCCGGCGATGCCCTGGTGACAGCTGAGACGCGATGCCAACCTGCTGACATCTTCAGCCCCCCGCAAGCGGAACAGCGACAGGTCGGACAGGTCAGCTGGCGTCCATGCGAATCCCGCCGCCGACGTGGCCACGCGAAGTTCGTCCAGCGCCTCGGGATCGCGCAACAGGCAATAGAGCCCGGGATCGAGCCCGTCGACGCGATGGATCATCAAGACCAGGTGCACCGCCGGACGGTACGGCCAGGCACAGCTTACCGGTGCACCGTTCGCCGGCAGGGTCCTTCGCAAGGTCCGTTCAAAATCTTCCCGCGTCATCGACGTCTGCCCGTCCATGCGCTGGGCGCTTCGGCGTCGGCGAATCAACCGTTCGACGTCAATATCGGGCAGCGAACCGGCCACCGGCAGCGGAGAAGATGGCGCCGATGGCGATACCAGGCCGGGACGCAACACACCGGTATCATCGCGCCGCGTTGCAGCCAGCGCCTGTTCGACCTGGGGCCAGCGTACGCGCTCCCGGCTGAGGCGATTCGCCCGTCCCTGCCAGTCGGTCAGCGCGTCGGCCAGGCTCTGCCAGTCGGGTTCGTCGACCGGCTGCTGGCCCAGCATGACGAGCATCTCCGGGTGCTCGTCCTCGGCATCGCCAAAATCGCCGGCCCGATCGACGCCGAGCAGGCGGCCCAGCAGCGGATCGTCACATCGTGCAGCCAGCCGCGTGCGCCAGCCCAGCGTAGCCGCCGCATAGGCGGCCGCGCCCAATGCATGCCCGCAGTCGAGTTGGCAATAGCGGTAGGCGCGCGCACCGTACTTCCATTCCTCGCGCCAGGTCACGCTGGTCAGCGCGAGTGCACCGAAGGACATGTCGTCCAGGCTGCTGCCAATGGCAGTGGCGACGTCAAGCGGCAGCACCGCGCGACATTCGAGGGCATGGTGGTAAGGCGAATAGTGATAAAGCCCCGG
>JAGRGW010000326.1:4523-8120 GCA_020445315.1 Gammaproteobacteria bacterium | reverse complement strand
TTGTGCCGTAATGCCCAGCGGTCGGGACCGAGCGATTTCCAGCCACTCAGTCCCAGCGCCAGTTCGAGGAACCGGCCGATAACCTGCCGGTCGGGGACGCGCACGATCGCCGTGCCCTCGACCATGTCGCGATAACGGCAACGCCCTCCTGCGCCGCCGAGCGGCAACGGGTGGCGTGGACAACCTTCCCAGTGCCGGAACGGGTCGGGCTGCGAATCCCAGTCGAGGAACCCCGGGCCCGGCGCATAGGCGTCCGGTCGATGCTTGGTCTGCTCGTGATAGGCCCAGATCAATCGCGCTGCTTTTTCGGCTGACAGACTCACCGTGTCTCCTCCGGCAGCAGGCAATCGCGCAACAACTGCGCGAGGTGACGGGGACGCGCATCGCCAAGATCGCGTACCTGTTGTCGACACGAAAAGCCGTTGGCGATGACGTCGGCGGCCGGTTCGGCACGTAGCGCCGGCATCAGCTGGCGCTCCGCCATCCGGATCGACAGGTCGGCGTGTTCGGCCTCGAGACCGAAGGTGCCGGCCATGCCGCAGCAACCCGCTTCGATCATCGCGAAGTCCAGGCCCGGAATGCGCTTGAGGACGCGGCGCACGGCCTTCATCGCGCCGACCGCTTTCTGATGACAATGCCCGTGCACGAGAACACGGCGTCCGCCATTGCCCGTCATCGGCAACTGCAGACGCTTGGCCATGATCTCGCGCGCCAGAAATTCCTCGAACAGCATCACTGCGCCACCAACGCGCGCCATGGCCTCGCCCAGGCCCAGAGCCTGCGCATCGTCACGCAGACCCAGGACGCAGGACGCCTCGAGACCGACGACGACGCGACCGGCATCGAGGTGAGGTTCAAGGGCGGCGACCACCCGTGCCGCCTCGCGGCGCGCGGCATCGACACGCCCCTGGGCCAGCGCGGTCCGACCGCAACAGAGCGCACGCCCCCGCTCATCATCGTCGACGGCCGGCCCTGCCACCATGACAGGATACCCGGCGGCTGTCAGCACATCGTGCGCGGCCGCGGCGATATCCGGCTCGAACAGGCGACAGAACGTATCGACCCAAAGTACGACCTCCGGCAGTTCACCGGCTGCATCTTGCGGCGTTGCTCGCCGCCCCGGTGCCTCGACCTGTCGTGTTTCGGGCCAGCATCGCCTGGCACTCAGCCCCAGCAGCGACTGCCCGAGCCAGGCCAACGCGCGCGAACGGTTGCGCCAGGCAATCACCCGGTGAAGCATGGGCCAGCGGTCGAGCCAACGGGGCCACCGGGTCAAAACCCAGCCACGCAGGCTGCCCCCGTGGCGCGCGCGCCGCTGGGCCAGGTACTCGGCCTTGATCAGGGCCATGTCGACATTGGCTTCGCACTCGCGTTTGCAACCCTTGCAGGCAACGCACAGGTCCATGGCTTCGGCCAATACGGGATCGTCCATCGCCGTCTCGACCAGGTCGCTCGACAGGGCCGCTTTCAGCAGGCGCACGCGTCCACCCGGCGACAGCGCCGGGTTTCCGGTCACCTGGAAGCTGGGGCACATCACCTGCCTGCCGTCCGACTCGCATACCCGGCTGTTGATACAGACGGCAATCGACCTGGCAAAGTCTCCGCCATGGGGCGGGATATCGGCATACGCATCGCCCAAGCCGGCATGCTTGTAGGTCGACCAGTCGAGAAACGTCTTCATCGCGTCGGCCACGATCCGTTACTGCACATGTGAAACGGCCATGCAAAGCGCGCACCAGCGTATCGGTCTGCAGTAATTCAAGGGTCTGTCGCCCGTCCCATGTGAACGGCATTGCAGCGTATGCGCCAAGCGCCGCGATGCCCTGTCACGTTCATGACAAAAGCCCGGTCAAACAGAAGCGGCGACAGCCCGCCGCACCGGGGATCCCAACCTTGGTAAGCCATTTGCTTGACCCCGGAACAGGCACCCGACCGGAGGCACAGCCGTCCATGACCGACCCGACCACTACGGAACAGGCACGCGCCGTCGACGACCGGCATGTCGCGCGCTGGGCAGCCGAGCATCCATTGAGCGCGGAGCAGGTCGACTGCGTGATCGCGGTGATGCTCAAGATTCTCGACGGCAAGTGCAAGATGCCCGAGGACGAGAAAGCCGTCATGCGCAGCCTTTACCAGGCGGTCAGGATTCGACCACCCTGTCGCCTGGACCACGACCTGCACCGGTTCATCGCCGCCCTGCCCGGCCGCCCCGATACGCGTACCCGCGAGGCGATCTACGAACGCCGTGTGCTTGCCGAGACCATCATCTCGCGCCCCGTCATGAAGGCGTTCAAGGCCATGATCCGGAAAACCGGCCTGTTCGACAGCTTGCGTGTCGTCACTCCACTGAAACTGTCGGGTTTGCGCCAGGGCAGCGCCGCCCGCGGTGAGTAGGATTTGCGACAAACACCTTTCCTCATCTCGACTGCATAGCAACAAGCCATTGAGTCGTATCGCCTTTCCAAGAACATGCACGAGCTGGCCCGATGGTTGCACAAGGAGGTAAGACCATGGCAACGCAACGGCAGTTCGGGGTACTCAACACGTGACCAGCATCGGCATATTCTTCGGTACCGACTCGGGTACCACCCGCCTGATTGCGAAGAAGATCGCACGCAGCCTGGTTGCGCGTATCGGTGAACACGTTGTCGCCAAGCCGGTCAACATCAACCGCGTCGATGTCAATCGACTGTTGCAGCACGACGCCCTGATCCTCGGCACGCCGACCTACGGCAAGGGCGTGCTGCCCGGCAGGGACAGTCGCAACACCGAGTCCAGCTGGCTGGAATTCCTGCCCCAGCTTGCGGATGCCGACTTCAGTGGCAAGCGTATTGCGCTCTATGGTCTCGGTGACCAGGAGGAATACCCCGACCACTTCGCCGATGCCATCCGTGATCTCCACGATGCATTCACGGCTCGCGGCGCGACGCCGGTCGGCGGCTGCGACATCGACGGCTACGAATTCAACTGCTCACGCGCCGTCATCGACGGTCGCTTCATCGGCCTGGTGCTCGACCAGCACCTGCAACACCTGTTGACCGACGAACGCATCGAGCGCTGGCTGGACGAGATCGTGCCGGCGCTGACAGGTGAGACGGCAGGCAGGCAGCAGGCCAACGGCTGAGCCACTCGGGCAGGTCCATCACCCGGCCACAAAGGGGGCGCAACATGCAGGAAGAGGTTTTTCACGAGGTCGCCGACGAGTTCATCAACCTGGCCAACCAGCTCAGCGAAGACTGGGCGACACCGATGCTCAGTGCCGCCTTCATGTACGCCGCGGCACGCTACAACGTGTTCCACCTCGTCGACGGTGCGAACAGCGACAGCGATCACCGGCAGCGCACGATCGAGTACCTCTGCGAACAGTACCGGCGCATGATCGAGGAGAACCTGGACGAACTGTCGCGTGTTCCCGTTTCGCTGCGCAGGAGTTGACCCACTCGACACCGGAAACGGCCCCACAGATCCGGCATTCCACCCGGGGGAATCCTGGACGATGTGGCGTGCAAAACCGCCCGGTACGTAAGAAGTCAGCCGGCGGTCACCTTCTATTCAGTCGTTTACGTGGTTGGACCTCGGCGCCCAAGGCTCTAAGCT
>JAGRGW010000326.1:0-4482 GCA_020445315.1 Gammaproteobacteria bacterium | reverse complement strand
TTGTTGATGCTGCTTGCCAACGGCAGCCCGGTGGTCGTACGGGCCTGGCTCGGCGACCGCCTGGACTGGCCGCTGGACGGCGGCATCGTGCTGGAAGACGGTCGACCGCTGCTCGGGAGCTCCAAGACCGTGATCGGCGCCGTCACCGCGATCACGACCAGCGCGGTACTGGCGCCGTGGCTCGGCCTGCCGTGGTATATCGGCGCCCTGGTCGGGCTCAGTTCGATGGTCGGAGATGCGGCCTCCAGCTTCGTCAAGCGTCGCAGGGGGTTGCAGCCCGGGGCCATGGCAATCGGCCTGGACCAGGTGCCGGAGTCACTGCTCGCGATGCTGGCCTGCAAGCCACTGCTCGACCTGGGCTGGGAGCAGATCGTCGTGCTGACGCTGCTGTTCACGATCGCCAACCTGGGCATATCGCGGATGACGGCGCTCGCCGGCCTCGATCACCATCCGCATTGAGGCCACCGGCGGGCGGGTCAGGCCCTGCGCAGCGTGTGCAGCGTGACCTCGGGCAGACAGTTGAGGCGCACCGGAACGATGCAACTGCCGGCGCCAACCGACGTGTAGCCACGCATGCCGCCGTACGTCCAGGCACCGCTGCCCATGTAGCGCGGGCACTTCGAATCCAGCGTGACCGGCACGCCGCCCGGCAGGCAGATCTGGCCACCATGGGTGTGGCCGCACAACATCAGGTCGAACCCGGCGTGCGCGGCCTGGCGATAGATCTCCGGGGTGTGCGACAACAGTACCGAGACCGCCTCCAGCGGCACCGCGGCAGCGGCATTGGCGACATTATCGACGCGGTAGTAGTGCGCATCGTCGACACCCACCAGGTACAACACGGCGTTGCCGCGGCGGATCTCGACGTGTTCGTTCAACAACATGCGCACACCGAGTTCCTCGATCCCCGGCAGCATGCGAATGCTGTCGTGGTTGCCGAAGACACCGTAACTGGGCTGGCTCAGCGCGGCCGTGACGGTCGCCAGGTGCTCGAGCGCGGCATCGACCGGGCCGTAGGTCTTGGCGCGGTAATCGCCGGTGATCACGCAGACATCGTAGTCGAGCCCGGCCACGGTATCGGCGATCGCCTGCATCGCCGCCGGGTTCAGGTCCGCGTGCAGGTCCGACAGGTGCAACAGGCAGTAGCCATCGAATGCCGCCGGCAGTCGTTCGACGACGACCTCGTGGTGGCGAACCTGGATTTTCAGGGTGTTGCGGTAGCCGATCCAGTAAAGCCCCGACAGCTTCAGGATGTACTCGATCAGCGAATGCGACGAGTACCAGTTTTCGGGATGAAAGAAATTCAGGCCGCGCCCAAAGACCTGCGGCTCGCTTTCCGACTCGATACCCAGCCGCTGGCGCGCGTGCACCGCACCCAACCGCCTTTCGAGCTGCTGCTCGATGTCTTCGTCCGCCATCGTCGGCACGTGGTTGCTTGATCGACGTAGTTGCATGCCTATATCTCTAGCATAGCCCGGCCGGGCCGTTGTGCGACGGACGTCAAACGATCGGCATGACGTCCGGTTCAGTACTCACCAACAACGGCGGCAGGCGGCGACAAATCTTGTGAAAAATCGGTTCATGGCGGCTCGAAACGGTCCACCACGCCAGGGGCGACCGCGACCGCACACCTGTCAATCCACGGCCGGGGCGATCAGGCGGACAGCGTTCACTGCCCCTGTCGTGCCTCCCGGTTACGCTCGATGGCCTTGCTGCGCGCGTAGCGCTGGTAGGTCCAGCCGTCGACGTACTTCCTGTCGAGTACGAGTCCGGACATGTTCAGCATGCGCTGCCGTTCGGTGACCGCGTCGTTGCGCAGAACCGGATTGCCGGCCTCGTCGACGAACAGCAGCGCGGGCACCCGGCTGAATCCCTCGGCCGCGTACCACGCCGCCGGCGTCGTCCGCCTGCCATCCGGCGCCAGCACCGGTGTCTCGGTGTCAGTGGCATCGAGGCGCACGACCTCGAAACGCTCGAGCAGCGACCGCACCTCGGCCAGTGACAGAACCTCGTCGTGAAAGCGTCTGCAGTCGCCGCAACCGGCCTGCTCGAAGATCACCAGCAGCGGGCGATCGGCGGGAAACGGCTGCCTGGCCAGGGCATAGGGCGGCCGGGCAAACAACGGATCCGAACGCAACTCGTCGTAGGTCGAATCACCCTCTTCCGTCTCCGCGGCCACCCGGCCGAGGTAATCACGGAACGTCATCTGGCGATGACTGCCACCGACGAGGTAATCGAGGATGGCGCCAAACCGCTGAGGCGACTGGTAGCCAACCGCCCGAAAGATCAGGTCTTCGTCGGGTCCATAGAACAGCAGGGTGGGCGCCATACCGGCCTTCTGCTGCTCGGCAAACTGCTTGATCGGCACCTCGTTGCCATGGTGATCGGTCATGAAATTGTCGTCGAACAGTTCGAGCCCGATGCTGACGAAGTTGTCCTGCACGCGCTGGCGCAGCACCGGGTCGCCCAGGCTGCGCTTGATGAACTCCGCGCAATAGCTGCAGCCCTGGGTCGTGAACAGGATCATGACACCCGTCTTGCCGTCACTCCGCACTGTCTCGAGATCGGACGCGAGATCGACGAAGGCCGGCGTCATCCAGTCCGGGTGACCGACGTGGCGTGTGCTGCCCTCGATCCCGGCCAGCGCGGCATGGCAGAGACCCACCGACAGCAATGCCAGGAACAGGAAACGTCGAAACATCGTGGGAATCGGGTCGATCATGTCGCACCTCCGCAGCCGGCGAGCGGGTTCTTTCAGCCGTATGAAGCTATAGGCCCACCAATACTGCAACAGCAACCCGCCCACCCACAAGGGCCGCTGTGAACGCGACAAACCGCGTGGCCGATGTCGGACAGGCAACAGCGAACGAACCGGCAGGCAACTCATTTTCGTGCAGATTTTCAGCGACTTGCATCAACCACCACGGGTTGGCGCAGAGATTGCTGAGGATCTCCCAGGTTTGACCCGGGAAACAACGACGACCTTGAGCTACCAGGATATCTCTGTCGACCAGCTCGACGAGCTTCTGGCAACGGAAGACCTCGTCGTCATCGACATGCGCGATACGCGTACCCGCCAGCAGGGTAGCCTGCCGGGGGCCCAGCCGCATACCGATGCGGTCGTGCATGCATTGATTCGCCGGCGCAAGCGCGATCCGGCCGTGCTGGTGTACTGCTATCACGGCATTCAGAGCCGCGACCTGTGTCGCTTCCTCGCCCAGTTCGGGCTCAGCAGCATCTACAACCTGAATGGCGGCTGGCGCGCCTGGGAGCGCCACCGCAAGGCGGCACGTGACGAGCGCCCGGGACGCGCCGCCACCAGACCCTTCTCGCCGTAACGCACAAAAGGCCACGCAGATGAAAACCACGGACAAGATCCGCAAACAACTCAACGACCACCCGATCATTCTCTACATGAAGGGAACGCCCGACGAACCACGTTGCGGCTTCTCGGCCAAGGCCGCGAGGGCGATGCAATCAACCGGTATCGAGTTCGCCTATGTCGACGTGATGGCGTCGCCACTGATCATGGAGGCCTTGCCGGAGGTCTCCGACTTTCCGACGTTTCCGCAACTGTTCATCAACGGCGAAATCATCGGTGGCAGCGACATCGTCGAGGCAATGCTCGCCAGCGGGGAACTGATGCCGATGCTCGAAGCGGCCCGGGCCTGAGCGGGGGAGCTGAAATGGAAGAACAAGCCATTATCGAACGTATCCGCACCCTCCACCCGGATGCCGTGATCGACGTCGCCGGCGAGGATTGCAGCTTCGAGGTCTACGTCGTCAGCGAATCCTTTGCCGGCCAGGGCACGCTGCAACGGCAGAAACCGATCCTGGCACTGTTTCGCGACGAGATAAGAAGCGGCGCTTTACACGCCCTCACGGTCAGGGCAAAGACGCCCGCAGAGCAGCAGGGCAACAGCGGCCTGGTACAGATACGGCAATAGCATCGGCCGCATTAGCCTCTCAACTTCCCCAAACCGGCGGTGCGGCACGATACCTTCGTGCCATCGTGTTCGGCGATCAGGTCACGCAGGCAGGGCGAACAACGGCCGCAACTCGATGAAAATCCGAGGCGCTTGCGCAGTTCGGCAAATGAACAGGACTCGTGTTTCAGGATCTCACTGACCGTCCTGTCACTGACGGCATGGCAGACACAGACATACATGAACAGGGCTCCGGGGCATCGATGGCCGCCTTGACGACCAGGTTCAGTCGCGTTCCCGACAGCTGCAGCAAACTGCGGGCCAAGCCGCATCGGAATGGCGCAATGCGCCCCGCAACGGCAAATGGCGCCGTTTTCGGCTCAACCGTAACTGCTCGAATGTCGCAAACCCGACAGTGGCGCCGACAAATGGCGCCGACCGCGACCCTGTATCAGTGCTGACGTGCCTTGATCGTTTTCCTGATCGCATCCTGAAATGCGGCCATCAACGCGGCCGTGGAAATGCCGATCATCAGCACGCCGTTGATGGCCTCGAT
>JAGRGW010000325.1 GCA_020445315.1 Gammaproteobacteria bacterium | reverse complement strand
GCTCGCGCTGACCACGACCGATCGGCACCATGGCGTCGATGGCCTTGATACCGGTCTGTACCGGTTGGTCGACCGATTTACGCTCGATAACACCGGGGGCAATCGCCTCGATCGGCGCCGACAGTGCGGCGTTGATCGGACCCTTGCCGTCCATCGGTCGACCGAGGGCGTCAACCACGCGTCCGAGCAGTTCCGGGCCGATCGGCACCTCGAGAACGCGGCCGGTACACTTGACGGAATCGCCTTCCGAGATGTGCTTGTAGTCACCCAGGACAACGGCACCGACCGAGTCGCGCTCGAGGTTCAGCGCCAGGCCGAACGTGTTGCCGGGGAACTCGAGCATCTCGTACGACATGACGTCTGCCAGGCCGTGGATGCGGACGATACCGTCGGTCACGGAGACCACGGTGCCTTCGTTGTGAGCTTCAGAAGTCAGATCGAATTTTTCGATCTTGCTCTTGATCAGCTCGCTGATCTCGGAGGGATTCAATTGCATGGTTGCTTTCCCGTTAGATTCCTAATTCGTTTGCAAGCTGGTGGAGCTGCCCGGATACCGAGCCGTCGATGACCATGTCGCCGGCGCGCAGGCGGAAACCGCCGATCAGCTCGGGGTCCTGCTCGCTGGTGATGCGGATATCGCGGCCGAGCTTTGCCTTCAGCGCCTCGGCCAGGCGTTGCTCCTGCGCCGGCTTGAGGTCGAACGCCGAGGTCACGTGCACATCGAGTGCACCCTGGTGTTCGGCCTTGCGCCGCTCGAAGTGGGTCGCGATTTCCGGCAGTACCGACAGGCGTCCGTTGGCCACCAGCAGGCGCACGAGGTTTTGACCCTCGGTCTCCAGCCGGCCGCCGCCGATGTCGAGCATCAGCTCGCTCATCTGGTTACGGTCGAGCTTCGGGCTGGCGACGAGGCCGGCCAGTGCCGGGTCCTTCACGGCCGCAGCCAGCAGCTCGAGCATGTCGGACCACAGGTCCAGCTTGTCGGTATCGACCGCACGCGAGAATATGGCCTCGGCGTAGGGTCGGGCGATGGTTGTAGCGTCTCCAGCCATTGGACTGCCTTAGATCTGGTTGGCCACGGATTCGACGATGTCCTTGTGCGCATCAGCGTCGATCTCTTTGCGCAGGATCTTCTCCGCACCCAGGACCGCCAGTTCGGCGACCTTGTGCCGCAAGACCTCGCGGGCCTTGTTGGTTTCCTGCTCGATCTCGGCCTGGGCGGCAGCCAGCTGGCGCCCGCCTTCTTCCTTGGCTTTGTCGCGGGCGTCCTCGATGATCATCGCCGCCTGCTTTTCAGCATTCGACTTGATCTCGGCAGCCTGCTGCTTTGCCTCGTGCAGGGTGTCCTTGGCGCGCTTTTCGGCGAGCTCCTGCTCGTGCTGTCCGCGTTCCGCGGCAGCCAGTCCTTCAGCGATCTTGGCTTTGCGCTCGTCCATCGCCTTGGTCAGCGGCGGCCAAACGTACTTCATGGTGAACCAAACGAACACCGCGAAGGACACCAGCTGAGCAATAAGTGTCAGGTTGATATTCATCCCGAA
>JAGRGW010000324.1:4654-5096 GCA_020445315.1 Gammaproteobacteria bacterium | reverse complement strand
GCGCACCGCCAAGCAGATCGTCCCGGCTCGGCATCTTGCCTGCTGCCATGTCGTTGGTCTGCCGGCTGCCGGGCGGGCCGCTGTCTTCGGTGCCCTCTTTGCTACCGCCTGCGGCATCCTGCGCGGCCTGTTGTTCCTGCTGACGTGCCCCGTCCTGCCCCGATTCCGCCTCCGCGGACGAAGGTTTCGACGGTGCAGAAGCGGTTGCCTCGTCGCGCCCCTGTCCTTCCCGGTCGGCGTCGACGTCGCCCTGGTCACCGCGCGCCGCCGATGCGTTGTCCTGTTGTGCCTGCCGCTGTTGCCCGTCCGTCGATGACTGTGCGGTGTCGCGGTTGTTCTCGCCTGGATCGGACGCTGCTGTCGTCGAATCCTGTTGCGATCCCTCCGCGTCGTCGCCACGCTGTTGGCCGGTATCCGCCTGTTGTTGCCCTGGTGTGCCGCC
>JAGRGW010000324.1:0-4626 GCA_020445315.1 Gammaproteobacteria bacterium | reverse complement strand
GCTGCCGGTTCGCGCTCGGCGTTCTGCTGATCGCGCCGGGCATCGCTGTCGCGGTCAACGTCCTGTCCGCTGCCCTGCCCGTCCTGTTGCGACTGTTCACCCTGCTGGTCGGAGTCCGACTGGCCCTGCGATTGTGCCTCCGACTGCTCGGGCGACTGCTGCATGTTGCTTTGCCGGTTTGGATCCTGTTGGTTCTGATCCTGCCGGTTCTGCTCGCGCTGCCTGTCGAGCAGTCGCTGTACCAGGTCACGGTTATGCCGGGCATCGGCATCGTCCGAGGCAATGTCGAGCGCCTCGTCGTAGGCGGCGATGGCCTCGTCGAGACGGCCCAGACGCGCCAGCGCGTTGCCACGATTGTAGGGCGTGGCGTTGTCGGCCTCGGGTGCGGCCGCCGTCTGGCCGAGCGCCTCCAGCGCATGGTCGAAGTCGCCTGCCTCGTAGGCAGCCGCGGCCCGCCAGTCATTGCGCTCGAACAGGGTGGCGGCGCCGGCCGGGTCACCGGCCTGCAGCTGCCGCATCGCGCGCTGGTCGTCGCGCCACCACAACGACCCCCAATCGAGCGCATGGGCATCGGGCACCGGCAGCAGCAGCGCTGCCGTCAACGCCAGTGGACCGATCCAGCCACGACGGAAGGCCAGCGCGGCCAGTGGCAACAGCAGCAGTACCAGCCAGGGTCCGGCCTCGCGCCACTGGTCGGCCTCCGGTTGATCCGGTGATGCCGCATCGATCGCCGCCGTCCGGTTGGAGGGCGCGGGCGACAAGGTTTCGATGGCCTGTCCGCCTGGCAGCAACTCGACGTACCGCCCGGTCCCGGCGCGGGCCACCGAGACCAGGGGCTCCGTTTCGAGCTTCGAGATGACGATTTCGCCGCGCGGGTTCTTCGCGAAGCCCCCGTTCGGCAGCGGTAAAGGGCCGCCTGCGGCATCGCCGATGCCAACGACTGAGACGCGGTAACCACGCTTGCCTAGTCTGCCTGCCGCGTCGACGGCACGTTGCAGTTCACCGACACGATTGCTCAGCAGGATGACGTCGCCATCCTTGGCACCGGCCTGCGACAACAGCTCTCCGGCGAGATCCAGTGCGAGGTCGGCACGCGCCGGGCCGTTGGTTGGCAGCAGGTCGGTACCGAGCAGTGGCACCTGGGCGATGATCGTCGCGCCGTCACTGGTCAGCGGTGAGACGACATACGGTTCGGCGCCGAAGCCGATCAGTGCGACCTGGCCCTCGTCCATCTGCTTGACCAGGTCGATGACAGCAAAGCGCGCCCGGCCGAGCCGTGACGGCTTGAGGTCGGCAACGTTCATCGGCAGCGACAGGTCGAGGGCGATGACGCGGTACTGTTGGACCTGGTAGACCGGTTGCGGCAGGCGCTGCCATGCCGGTCCCGCGAGTGCCAGTGCAAGGATGAACCAGGCGAGACCGAGCAGGTGCGGGGCGAGACGTGACCGCGACCGGCTGTCTTCGGTCAACAGCATCGGCAGCAGGTGGGCATCAACGACCCTTCCCCAGTTGCCCGATTGCAGTCTGCCGCGCAGCAGTTGCCACCACAGCCAAGCCAGTGGCAACAACAGCAGCAGCCATGCCGGACGCAGGAAATGAAACTCAGCCAGCATGCTCGTTGACCGCATCCGTTTCTTGTCGTCGGCGTAGGCGTGGCAGGTGCCTGGAGGCCAGCAACATGCTCAACAGCATCGCGAGCGATGCGGGCCAGATGAACAGGGACTGCATCGGTCGATAGCTGCGTTCGTCGCGCACGCTGGGTTCGAGCCGGTCCAACTCCTCGTAGACACGCTCCAGCTGAACCGTGTCGGTGGCCTGGAAATAGCGTCCGCCGGTCTCGACAGCGATCGCCTGCAGCGTGACCGGGTCGAGATCGGTACCGGCTTGCGTGAGCGTACCGAAAGGCGTGCGCATGCCGGCAGGTCCGCCACCGATACCGATGGTGTAGATGCGGACGCCGACCTCGCCGGCCAACTTTGCCGCCTCGAGCGGTGCGATGTTGCCCGCGGTGTTCGATCCGTCGGTGAGAATGATCAGAACGCGGTTGTCGCGTGGTTGCTCACGCAGTCGCTTGATCGCCAGCGCGATGGCGTCGCCGATCGCGGTCTCGCGGCCGGCGAGACCGATGACAGTCTCCTGCAGCATCGTGCGCACGGTCTGCCGGTCGTAGGTCAACGGTGTCTGCAGGTAGGCGCGGCTGCCGAACAGGATCAGGCCGAGGCGGTCGGCGTCGCGGCGCTCGATGAAGCGGCCGGCTACGGCCTTGACGACATCGAGCCGGTTGACCGGGCGCCCACCGAGCCGGTAGTCCTCCTGCTGCATCGACCCCGACACGTCGACGGCCAGCATCAGGTCACGGCCCGACAACGGCAGCGTGACCGGTTCGCCGAGCCACTGCGGGCGCGCGGCGGCCAGTAGCAGCAGGCACCAGATCAGCCAGGCCACGGCCTGGGTCCACCGCGAGCGGGCCGAGGTCTGCCGCCCCTGCGCGGGCGCCTGCAACTCGTGGTAGAACGGCAACTTCAACGCCGACGTCGTCGTCACGGGTGCGGGCGGCATCAACCAGCGCACGACAAGTGGCAGCGGCGCCAGAATGAATACCCACGGCCAGTCGAACTCGATCACGCCGCCTCCCGACGGTTGTGTCGTATCCAGCGTTCGACCAGCTCGGTCAGCGGCTGTACCGGGATATCCACCGTGCGTCTATAAGGCGCATCGGCGAGGTGCCGCCCGACGCCGTGCGTGAACTCGCCATGGCCGCCACGCGCATCGAGGAATGCGAGCCAGTCGTCACCGGTTAGCCCGGCGATGTCGCGTGCCGGCCACTGCGCCAGGGCGTAGCGCCGCAGCAGGGCCGAGACCTGGCGCACGAAACCGGCCGTATCACCGTTGACGTCCAGTTGCCGGCGCAGCTGCGCGAGTTCGTGCTGCGCCTGTCTCGACGCCGCGCTCAACCGCCGCTGTCGCCTTGCCCAGATGGCCGCGGCGACAACGACGCCGAGCACCAGCACGGACAGCAGCCACCAGCCCGGTGCCGGCGGCCACCAGTCGACCGGTTCCGGCAGGCGGTAGGACCGCAACTGCGCAAGGGCATCCGCGATCGTGGCCGGGTCGACCGGCGGCGCGGTACTCATCGGTTTCGCGCTCCCGCGTGTCGACGTGGCCGCAGGCCATTGCGCAGCGTGTCCGCGACCGGCTCATCGGTGCGCAGTTCGACCAGGTGGGCTCGGTAACGCTGGCTCAGCTGGAGCAGGTTGTCCCGGTGCCGGGCGAAACGTCCGGACCAGCTCGAGCGCAGCGACGGCGACGACGTATCGATCGTCGCGCGGCGGCCGCCGTCGACGACCGTGTAACGATCGGGCGGTGGTGCCTCGGCTTCCAGGCGGTCGTAAACGTGGACCAGCACGAGTTCGTTGGTACGGGCGAGCCTTGCCATCCAGGTCAGGTGTTGCGCGTCCAGCCCGTGGAAATCGCTGACCAGGAAAACCAGGCTGCCGCTGCGTATGGACGGCGCCAGCTGCATCGCCAGCGCGTCGACGAACAGCGCGTCGCCGACCGTGTCGTCGGGCCGCGGACCCGCGAGCGCCCGCAGCAGTGGCAGCAGGCCACGCTTGCCGGCCGCGGGCCGATGCTGCACCGCGCGGTGACCGTCGAACACCATGCCGCCGACACGATCGCCGTTGTCGCTGGCGGCCCAGCCCAGCAGGGCCGCCGCCTGCGCCGCGACGACCGACTTGAAGGCGACACGTGTCCCGAAGCGCATGCCGGGACCCTGGTCGACGACGAGCCAGACCGGGCGTTCCCGCTCCTCGCGGAACAGCTTGACGTGCGGCGTGCCCGAGCGTGCCGTCACGCGCCAGTCCATGTTGCGGGGCTCGTCGCCAGGCTGGTAGACACGCGACTCGTCGAACTCCATGCCGCGGCCACGGAACGGCGACAGGTGACCGCCGCTGCGCGTCGCCAGCACGCGGCCGCGCGGCACGAGATCGAGGTGCTTCGCCTCGTGCCTGAGGCCGATCAGTTCGTCGAGGTCGACTGCGATGCCCTTGTGCGTGCCTGCCGACCCGTCGGTGGCGACTGTCGCCGGGCGGTCGGTCACGGCACTGGCACCCGTTTCAGCAGTTCGTCGATGAAACCCTGCGTGGTCTTCCCTTCCGCCTCGGCGTGGTAGGACAGCAGCAGGCGATGGCGCATCACGTCCGGTGCAATCGCCTGGATGTCTTCAGGCGACACGTAATCGCGCCCGCGCAGCCAGGCCCTCGCCCGGGCGCAGCGATCGAGCGCCAGCGTCGCACGCGGGCTGGCACCAAAGCGCAGCCAGTCGTCGAGGTCTGTGCCGTAGGCCAAGGGATTGCGCGAGGCCAGCACCAGCTGCAGCAGGTAATTTTCGATTTCCGGCGACATGAACAGGCCGAGCACCGCGCGGCGCGCGGCGAAGATCGAAGCCTGGGCGAGCGGCGTTGTCTTCGTGCCGTCGCCTGGACGCATGGCCTCGTCACGGTACAGCCGCAGCACCGCCCGCTCGCTGTCGGCATCCGGGTAATCGACACGGACGTGCATCAGGAAACGGTCCAACTGGGCCTCGGGCAACGGGTAGGTGCCCTCCTGCTCGAGCGGGTTCTGGGT
>JAGRGW010000323.1 GCA_020445315.1 Gammaproteobacteria bacterium | reverse complement strand
AACCACACCGGCGCGCACAAGATCAACCACTGTATCGGCGAGGCACTGCTGGCCAAGCACATGGGCAAGACGAAGGTCCTGGCGGAGACCGGGGCAGGCCAGCACGGCGTCGCACTGGCCACCGCCTGCGCCCTGGTCGGCATCCCTTGCGAGATCCACATGGGCCAGGTCGACATCGAGAAAGAGCATCCCAACGTCACCAAGATGAAGATTCTGGGCTGCAAGCTGGTGCCCGTTACGCGCGGCACGGCCACGCTGAAGGACGCGGTCGATTCGGCGTTCGAGTCCTACCTGCAAGACCCAGTCAACAGCATCTATGCCATCGGCTCCGTCGTCGGGCCGCACCCCTTCCCGATGATGGTGCGTGATTTCCAGCAGATCGTCGGCGAGGAGGCCCGCGAGCAGTTCCTGGCCAGCCAGGGGCGACTGCCGACGCGGATCACGGCCTGTGTCGGTGGCGGTTCCAACGCGATCGGGTTGTTCACGGCGTTTCTCGATGACGAAGACGTACAGATCGTCGGCGTCGAACCGGCCGGGCGCGGCCTCGACACGCCGGACCACGCGGCGACGCTGACACTCGGCACGCCCGGCCAGATTCACGGCTTCAAGTGCTACAACCTGCAGGACGAAGAAGGCAACCCGCTACCGGTCTACTCGATCGCGTCAGGGCTCGATTATCCGGGTGTCGGTCCACAGCACTGCCTGCTGAAGGACATCCACCGCGTCGAGTACACGACCGTGACGGATGACGAATGCCTCGACGCGTTCATGACCCTGTCACGCCTCGAGGGCATCATCCCGGCGCTCGAGTCGGCGCATGCCGTGGCCTACGCGATGCGCGAGGCGCCGTCGATGGGGCGGGACGAAACCATTCTGATCAACCTCTCGGGGCGCGGTGACAAGGACGCCGACTTCGTGGCTGCCCACCTGGGGCTGTGAGCAGGTCAAATGACGTAAACTCCGGTTCCTGGTTCAACTACGAGGGTCCGATCATGCCCCGGGGTTTTCACCTGCTACCTGTCCTGCTGCTCTGCACCACAGTCGCGCAAGCGGATGTTGTCGAGAAGTCGCTGAACAAGGCCGACGAACTCTGGAACAAGACACTCGAGTATGCAGACTCCACGCTGGACCAGGCGCGCCGGCTCTGGCAGGAACAACACCCCGAAGATGCGCAGCTGTGGGAAGACCTGATACCGAAGCTCGACGAGGTCATCGTCCTGCAGGACCGCGAGCGCCAGTTGCCGGAATCGGCCTGGTTCGGCGAGGACCGGGAGTCGAACAACGAGCAGATCAACGAGATCCTGGATGATGTCGCGACGCTGCTGATCGGCGACGACGCGCTGCGTGATCGCATGCGCGAACTGAACCGCGCCATGGCCGACACCCGCAACGAGATCGTCGACCTGAAGCGGCGCAAGCTGACCGCCCCGACCAATTCGATGTGGCGCAAGACCGCATCCGATATCGACGCCGACATCGCCGATCGCGAGGCACGACTGGTCGAACAACAGCAGGCCATGGCCGCCCTCTACGCGGAAACGGCAGCCACGCTGCGGGCCAACGGCGTGGAAATCGATGCCGAGGGGCTCGAGTTCCTGCTGTCGACCGTCGTTGGCGATGACGTCATGGACATGACCCTGGCCTTCGAGCAGGTCAAGCAACTGACGGCGCAACTGGAATCGCTGACCGACGAGAGTCGCGAGGACCTGCCAACCGCGCGGCGGTACTACGGCATGTATTCCGTGTTGCTCAGGACTCTCGACTACATGCACGGTTCACTGCTGGACGGCATCGAGCACGACTACCGCCCGCGCATCGATGCGATCGCCGAACGTGCGCAGACATTGCAGCAGGAGACGCGCGCACTCTACGCACAGGAAAAGAGCCGGGTGCTGGCATCCAACCTCGAGGCCCAGCAACTGACGATCGACGCGGCGGGGCGCTATGCCGAGTATCTCGAGCACCAGCAACGCCAGGTCGAACTTTCGCGCCAACGTCTCGCGCGCGATATCGCGGTGGCGCGCAACACCTACGAAACGGTCAAGATGTCGGGCGACCTGGTGGCATTGATGCAGGACAGCCGGCACCTGCTCGACAGCCTGTTCCGGCTACAGGTGCCGCCGCTGCGCGCGTTCGAAAACCTCGAGATGAAACGGGAGTTCCAGCGCCTGACCTCCACGCTGCGCGAACAGGGTTGAGCGACGGCGACTCGCCCGGCTGCCGATGACCTTCAACCTGCTCAATGTTGCGCATGGCCTGCTCGGCCTGGCCGTGCTCGTCGGTCTCGCCTGGCTGCTCAGCGAAGACCGCCAGCAGGTCAGTCGACGCCTGGTCCTAGCCGGTCTCGGCCTGCAGATCGCTATCGCGATCCTGCTGCTCGGCCTGCCACCGGTCAAAACGCTGTTCGTCGCGTTGAACGACGCGGTGCTGGCGCTGCAGCAGGCCACGCAGGCCGGCACGGCGTTTGTATTCGGATACCTCGGTGGTGGCGACCCGCCATTCGAAACGCAATACCCGGCAAACAGCTTCGTGCTGGCATTCCGTGCCCTGCCCCTGCTGCTTGTGATCGGCGCATTGTCGGCCCTACTGTTTCACTGGCGCATCCTGCCGCTGCTCGTGCGTGGGTTCGCGTGGCTGCTGCACAGGACACTCGGCCAGGGCGGACCACTCGGACTCGGCGCCGCCGCCAACGTGTTCGTCGGCATGACCGAGGCGCCACTGCTCATCCGTCCCTACCTCGCCGATATGTCACGCAGTGCCTTGTTCGCGCTGATGACGACGGGCATGGCGACCATCGCCGGCACGGTCATGGTGCTGTACGCGACCTTTCTCGACGGCGTCATCCCGGATGCCATGGGGCACATCCTGACCGCATCGCTGATCTCGGCACCGGCGGCGCTGATGGTTGCCGGGATCCTGGTGCCGGGGACGGAAGAGCGAGGCGCAAATTTGGCCATTGAACTGAACAGCCCCTACCGCGGATCGATCGATGCGATCACCCGCGGCACGCTGGAAGCGATCCCGCTGTTCCTGAATATCATCGCGATGCTGATCGTCTTCGTCGCGCTGGTGACACTGGCCAACCTGCTGCTCGGACTGCTGCCGGGTGTCGATGGCGAACCGCTGACGCTGCAGCGCGTGCTCGGCTGGCTGATGGCACCACTGATGTGGGTCATCGGCATCCCCTGGGCAGAGGCCACGGTCGCCGGCTCGCTGATGGGGATCAAGACCGTGCTCAATGAGTTGCTGGCCTACATGGAACTCGCCGCGCTGCCACAGGACACCTTGAGCGATCGCAGCCGCCTGATCGTGACCTACGCGCTGTGCGGCTTCGCCAACCTCGGAAGCCTCGGCATCATGCTGGGCGGTCTCGGGGCCATGGTGCCCGAGCGTCGCAGCGAAATCACGGCACTGGGTATGAAGTCGATCCTGGCCGGCACACTGGCAACGTTGATGACCGGCACGGTCGTCGGCATGTTTATCTGACTAACGCAGATGAATCGACTGTTGATCCTGTTGCTGCTGTCGCTGCTCGGCTTTGCCACCCACGCCGACACCGTCCGTATCGCTGTTGCCGCCAATTTCACGGCAGCCATGCGCGAGCTCGCCGAACACTTCGAATCGGCGAGTGGCTATCGCACCGTGGTCAGTTTCGGCTCAACCGGGAAGCTCTATACGCAGATCATCCACGGCGCGCCATTCGAGGTGTTCCTGTCGGCCGACCAGGATCGGCCCGCGCTGCTCGAACAGGCAGGCAGGGCGAGCGGGCGCTTCACCTATGCCACCGGCCGGCTGGTACTGTGGAGTCAGGCAGCGGGCCAGGACCTGGGCCCGGAGACGCTGTCCACCGTGCCGTTCAACAAGCTCGCGATTGCCAACCCGAAGATCGCGCCTTACGGTACTGCTGCTGTCGAAGTGCTGACGAACCTTGGCGTGTACGAGCACGTCCGCCCACGCCTGGTCATCGGCGACAGCGTGGCCCAGGCTCACCAGTTCGTCGCCACCGGCAACGCGGAACTGGGGCTGGTCGCGCTGGCGCAGGTATCGCTGTCGGATCAGGGCAGCCGCTGGCTGGTACCGGAGACCATGCATTCCCCGGTCCGCCAGGACGCGGTGCTGCTCGACAGGGGCGGTCGTAACCCGGTCGCGGCAGCATTCATCGAGTACCTCAAGAGCCCCGAGGCACGGGCGATCGTCCGCCGGTACGGTTACGAGACGGAGTAACGGACCCGGACCGGGCGAAGGCCGGCGGCCTCATGCGGCGACGATCTCGCGTGACTGCAGGTGCCGGACAATGACCGGGTCGGTCCGGTTCTTCGATGTCGCGGCCTTCATGAAAATGACGACCCGGTCGATGTCGCGGATGATGCCTTTCAGCATCTCGTCGTCACGCTCGTTGCGGCTGATCGAGCCGAACGCGAGGTCCATCAGGTCTTCGTCGTTGCGCGCGATACCGACCGTGTAGGCGATATAACAGGCCAGGCTGGTGTGATGCCTGTCGATCCGGTCGGCGAATGCCCGCCAGGACTGCAGCCACTCCTCCCATTCGATCTCGGCGACGTCGGCCTTGACGATGCGCAGGAAAAGCGTCGCCTTGACCAGTTCCTTGCGCCAGTTCCAAGCTGCCGCTTCCATCACCTTGCGTTCGCGCTCGATGGCCCGCTCGTGATGGCGCAGGCAATGGTCGCACTGGTAATAACAGGCCAGCACGTAGGCGAGGTACTCACGCTCGAGCAGACTGAGTACGAAGGGGTCGGATTCACCGGGCACACCGGTGAAGACGTGGGCATGCAGTTCGGTGAGCACATCGTTGAACGCCCGTCCGAGGATTGGCTGCTGGTCGGCCACGGCCATCATGGGACTCCGTTGGGTTTACGTCAGGAAATTGGACCGAGCGCATATCGCGCCGGCTAACGCCCCCATTATGCGGCACTGCAACATAATCCTTGAGCGAGACTGCCCAGGACAACGCGGTAGGGTCCCGCAGCAGCGCGATCAGACGAGGCGAATGGGCTCCAGCGCACCGGACTGCACTTCGACATATCCGATGATGGCCGCATCGGGATATCCTCGCTGATGCAGTGCCTCGACACAGTCGGCGGCCCTGTCGGCCGGCACGCCGGCCAGCAGCCCCCCGGCCGTCTGCGGATCGAACAGCAACGGGTAGGCGGGATGCCTGGCAGCCTGCTCGATGTCGCGAATGCCACGCCGCAGGCGCAGGTTCTGTGGCTGCAACGACGACAGGATGCCCGCCCTGACCGTGTCCAACGCCCCGTCGAGCAGCGGCAGGGCCTCACGCTCGATAACGGCGTCGACCGCCGATGCCCGGGTCATTTCGAGCAGGTGGCCGACCAGGCCGAACCCGGTCAGGTCGGTGCACGCCGTCGCGTCGAATGTCTGCAGGCAGCGTGCGGCATCCAGGTTCGACAGCAGCATCGACTGGATCGCCGCGTCGATCCAGCGGCCCTTCGCCCTGCCCCGCATTTCGGCCGCGAACAGGGTGCCGGTCCCGATCGGTTTGGTCAGCACCAGTGCGTCGCCCGGCTTCAGTCCCTGCTTGCGCCAGGCGCGGTCGGGATCGATCAGGCCATTGACCGACAGGCCAAACGCAAGCTCGGCGCCTTCGCTGGAATGTCCCCCTGCCAGCACGGCGCCACTGGGCTCGATAACGCTCAACGCCCCGGCAAGCAGGTCGTGCAGCGTCTCCTCGACGACACGTTCGCGCCCGTATGGCACGGTGGCGATCGCCAACGCGGACTGTGCTTCGGCCCCCATCGCGAATACGTCGCCAAGCGCATGGTTGGCCGCGATCGCGCCGAAAGTGTAGGCATCGTCGATGAATGCCCGGAAGTAATCGACGCTCTGCACCAAGACCTTGCCGGGTGGCACGACCAGCATGGCGCAGTCATCGGGCGCATCGCGGCCGATCAACACGTCGTCGCGCCGCGTGTCCGGCAGCCGCTGCATGACCCGCGACAGCACGGTCGCGCCGACCTTGGCGCCGCAACCGCCGCACCGCATCGCGATCGCCGACAGCTCGCGAATCGCATCGCCGTCGGCGACACCCGCAGCGAGTTCGGGGCCGGTGTCCTGCGCCATGTCGGGCAACTCGGTGAACTTGCGCATGAAGCGCCGATCGATCCAGTCCTTGATGCGCCACAGCGTTGCCGACTCGTAGGACCAGTCGCCGTAAGAGGCCACGGCGTACTTGTCACCCGTACTGATCAGGCCGAGGAACCGCTTCTGCGCCCGGTAGGGCCGCAGACGGCCACCGCTTGCCGCAGCGCGCAGGTTATCGGTCAGCACGCCGCCCTGGCGCACGGCAAAAACACCGGACTTCGGCCGGGCATCCGCCAGTGCAGCCACGTCACCAGCCGCAAACACGTTGTCGTGGGACAACGAGCGAAGCGATTCGTCGACACGGATGAATCCCGCGTCGTCGACGGCGAGACGGGACTCACGCGGCCAGGCCGGTGCCGACGCTGTCGTCACCCAGATCACGGCATCGGCCGCGATGGTCTCGCCGCCGACGATGGTGACGTGATCCCGGGCAACGGCCGCGACCGGGCAATTGGTACGAATCGGGATGGCGCGTTCCGCGAACAGGCGTTCGAACCGCTGCCGTACACCCGGGCTGTGGCCGGGCATGATCCCGTCGCCGCGGGTCAGCAGTTGGTAATGCAGATGTGAATGATCCCTGCCGGCGGCCGCCAGTTCGCGCCTGAGTCGCCACTGGGTCGACAACGCAAGCTCGACACCGCCGGCGCCGCCACCGACGATGACGACCCGGAACGCGCCATCGTGGGCGAGCACACGCTGCACCAGCTGTTGCCAGCGCCGCAGGAAGATGTCGATCGGCTTCGCCGCCAGCGCAAACTCGTCGACCCCGGGGATATCGACCCGGTTCGGCCGTGAACCGGTGTTGATCGACAGCACGTCGTAGGCGATCGGCGGTCGACCGGGCGCGTGGACCAGCCGGTTGTCGAGGTCCACGCCGTCGACCTCGGCGTGGTAGAGCCGGGCCCCGGCAAACCGGGCCAGTGGCCCGAGATCGATGTGGCAGTCGTCGAAACCATAATGACCGGCGACCAGGCCCGGCAGCATGCCCGAATAGGGCGTGTCGATATCCCGCGTGATCAGCGTCAGGCGCAGCCCGGGCATCGGGCGCATCCCGAATCGCTTGAGCACGGCCACGTGAGCGTGCCCGCCGCCAATCAGCACGAGGTCCTTGGCTACCGGTGTGTTGCCGCTCTTCATGTCAGGCCGTCACCGCACAGGTGCGGAACCCGGCAAACACATCGTTGCGCTCCGGGCCGTAGTAGGTACGCCAGGTATTGCGGATCATGCGCCCGCGCGTCGTCCAGGCGCCGCCACGCAACACCTTGGTGATACCGAACAACGGTTGCGAATAATCCTGGTACATGTCCGGTGTGAAACCAGGGTACGGACCAAAGGTGTCCTGGGTCCACTCCCAGACGTTGCCGATCATCTGCCGGCATCCAAATGCGCTGTCACTGCCGGGTAGTGCGCCCACGGCGATCGTACCGAGGGCGAAGCCATCGAGATTGGCCTGCTGCGGTCCGGGCGCGGTATTGCCCCAGGGGAAGCGGCGCTTCGTCGCGGCCAGCGAGTCGCCATTGGGACTGGGTTCACCGGCGGCCGCGACTTCCCATTCCGCCTCGGTCGGCAGGCGTCGACCGGCCCACCGGCAGTAGGCCTGCGCCTCGTACCACGAGACGTGAATCACCGCGGCATCGAGCGGCAGTGGGCGCCAGCAGTCAAACGAGCGCTCCTCCCATCCCTGCGCTGTCTGGCGCCAGTAGCGGGGGTGTTCGAGGGCGGCTTCTAGCCGCCACTGCCAACCCGACTCGTCCCAGAAAGCCCTGTCGTCGTAGCCGCCGGCCTCGACAAATGGCAGGAAATCGCCGTAACTGACCGCGGCGCGTGAGATCGCGAAGGGCGCAATTTCGACCGGGTGTGCCCATTTTTCGTTGTCGAAGACGAACCCGTCTTCGGTCGACGCACCGAGCTGAAACGTCCCTCCGGGGATCCGGACGTCACCCGGCAGTGCACCGCCATTCGGCCCCGCATCTCCAGGCCGGTCGATTGCAGGCACCGGGTAACCCAGCGTCTGCCGGGTATAGGTATACGCCTCGTTGTGCATGTCGTGATGAAACACCGCGTACTGCGCGAGGTAGTCGCGGCGCGGATCGTCACCTTGACGCAAGGCGTCGACGACACGTTGTTCGACGTCGTCGATGTAGGCCAGCGTCGCCTCCAGGTCCGGCAGGGGCAGGTCCCATCGATCATCGTGCGCGATCGTGATCGAGTCGTACAGCGTGTCGACCGACGACGTGGCCGGCGCCTGCCCGAGATGCTGGCGCAGAACCCAGTACTCGTAAAAATAGGCGGCGTGCCCGATCTCCCACAGCAGTGGGTTAACGATTGCCAGCCGCGGCCCCATCATCTGTGCCGGGCTGAGACCGTCGATCAGCGCCATGGTCCGGGCACGGGCATCGCGCAACTGGTCGATAAGCCTTTCGGTTTGATTATCGGACACGAGATCACCTGTCGAATGGATCGGGAAGCCGCAGACGTCGTCGGCAACCGGGCTGTTCGCGTGCGCCGAAACGCAACAAGCGGCATCATGCGGGGACGGTCCAACCGGCTATCCGGTACGCCCTCCGATCTTGAGCACGTTACCCGGGATTCAGCACCATGCACATCGTTCTGATCACTCCGGCACCACCCAGTTCCAGGGCCGGCAACCGCACCACGGCCGTCCGCTGGCGCGACGTGCTCGTCTCCCTGGGACACCGTGTCGATGTTAGCACGGCGTACGAAGGGCAAAACGCCGACCTGATGATCGCGCTGCATGCCTGGCGCAGCGCCGATGCCATCGCGTCGTTTGCCGAACGCTGCCCGGAAAGCCCGCTGATCGTCGCAATCACCGGCACAGACGCCTACCGCTTCATCCACTCGCATCCTGAATCGACCTTGCGCTCGATACGGCTCGCTGACCGCCTGGTCGGCCTGCACGACCTGATCGCATTGACACTGCCGGAGGATCAGCGCCACAAGATGCACGTGATCTACCAGTCGGCCCGGCCCGTCGGTGATCGTCACCCCTACAGGCGATACTTTCATGTCTCCGTCATCGGCCACCTGCGCGAGGAAAAAGACCCGCTGAGACCGGCGATGGCGGCACGACTGCTCCCCCACGCCAGCCGTATACAGGTCCACCAATACGGCAAGGCGCATACACCCGACTGGGCGGAACGGGCGCAACACGAGATGCAGTCGAACCCCCGCTACCGGTGGCACGACGAGGTACCACGCCACGCGATCCGACAGGTCTATCGCCGAACCAACCTCGTTGTGCTGCCCTCGCGGATGGAAGGAGGCGCCAACGTTGTCTCCGAAGCCGCGGTTGCGGGCGCACCGGTCGTCGCATCCGACATCCCCGGCTCGGTCGGACTGCTGGGCGAGAATTATCCGGGCTATTACCCGGTCTGTGATGAATACGCACTGGCAGAGGTGCTCGACCGCGCGGAGCGTGACCCGGTCTTTTATGACATGCTGGCGGCGCATTGTCGGGCCCTGCGACCGAAATTCACCGAAAGCGCGGAAAGAGCGGCCTGGGAGCAACTGCTCGACGATGTCACGGGCGCCTGAACAGGAATCGCCGGGGCCACCCCGGAGGCCGCCGGCGTTTGCGGGCAGGGAAAGCCGGGGCTATTGCAGACAATGAAGAAAAATGGAATCGATTAACAAGCCGGCGAGTCGAAAGCGGGACAAGACCCTCGTACTGTTCAGCTACGATTGGGATGCCATCGAGTTCGATAGGCTCGCGCCGCGCTGGCCACAGCTCAAATCGGGTTTCGACCTGTTCAGCTTTCCCAGCAATGCCCGGCTGGCCTGGTTCGATATCGAGCGCTTCTGCACCCTCGCGGCAACCCGGGCCAGGTTGTTCGGTGCGCGCGGCGTGGTCAGCAATCACGAGCAGTTCGGCGCCCTGTCGGCGGCCCTGCTGGCGGAAAAAGCGGGCTGGCCCGGAACGCCGGTCGAAGCGGTGCTGGCATGCCAGCACAAGCTCTACGCCCGCGAGGTGCTGGAGCGGGTCGCGCCGGAGGCCAACGTGCCGTATCGACGACTGGATGCCGAGTACGGTGGCGATATCCCGGGCGGCATCGCTTACCCGACGTTCGTCAAACCCGTCAAGGCGGCCTTTTCGGTACTGGCAAAAAATGTCCGCAGCCACGACGACCTGCACGCACACACCCGGTTCGGACCATGGGAACTCTGGGTCATCCGCCACCTCGTCGAACCCTTCGAACGCATCCTGCGCCAGCGCCTGCCGCATGCGGGCACCGCTCACAGCCTGATGCTGGAACGCCCGCTGAGAGGTGGCCAGTACAGCCTCGACGGCTATTTCCACGACGGCCAGTACCACGGTATCGGCATCGTGGACGCCATCATGTACCCGGGGACCGATGCATTCATGCGCTTCGACTACCCCAGTCGGCTTCCCGGGCCTTTGCGCAGCAAGGCCGAACAGGTCGCTGTGCGTTTCCTGAAAGCGGTCGGATTCAAACACGGGCTGTTCAACATGGAGTTCATCCATGACGACGAGACCGGCGAAATCAAGGTGATCGAGTTCAATCCGCGCATGGCCTCGCAGTTCTCTGATCTCTACGCCCGCGTGGATGGGATCGACCTGCACGAGATGGCGCTGGCGCTCGGTCAGGGCCTCGACCCTGCGGTGCTGCCGGTTCGCGAACCCAGCGCGGGCTGTGCCTCCAGTTTCGTCTACCGCAGCTTCGATCCCTCGGCAGCGATAGCGATGCCCGGCAAACGCCAACTCGCGGCCTTTCATTCGCTATTTGGAGACGCCCTGCTGTTCCAGTTTCCGAAGTTGCCCGGACAGGTTCAGCGGGACTTCAAATGGCTCGGCAGCTATCGCTACGGCATCATGCATCTTGGCGGGAAAGACCCGCACGAC
>JAGRGW010000322.1 GCA_020445315.1 Gammaproteobacteria bacterium | reverse complement strand
GCACCTACATCATGAACTCGCGCGATCTGCGCGCCGTCGAGCATGTCCATCGCCTGGCCGCGATCGGTGTCGATTGTCTTAAGATCGAGGGCCGTACCAAGTCGCACTACTACACGGCGCGTACCACGCAGGTCTACCGCCGCGCGATCGACGATGCCGCCGCCGGACGGCCGTTCGATCCGGGTTTGCTGGCCGAATTGGAGAATCTGTCCAATCGAGGCTACACCGATGGCTTCTTCCAGCGTCATGAGAGCGAGGAACTGCAGAGTTACCGCCAAGGGGCATCGACCAGCACCCGGTCGCAGTTCGTCGCCGAGGTGGTCGAGGTCGACGCCGAGTCCGGGCTCTCCCTGCTGCTGGTCAAGAACAAGTTTCGGGTTGGCGATGAGCTTGAACTGGTCTCCCCGGGGGGGAACGCGCGTTTTCGCCTGCAAGGCCTGGAAGACCGGAACGGTGCGCCGCTCAGCGAGGCGGCTGGCGGCGGCTGGGAGGTTCGCGCCAAATTACCTGACGTCGCGGGGCCGATGGCACTGGTGACCCGCTTATTGCCTTAACGTCAAAAGTTCGGCCCCAAGATTCTTGATTTTGGGAATCCGGCGTTTTTTTGATCTGACTCTGATGTAAGAAAATCAGCACTTTAGTACATTACTGTTCATCGATGAAACTTATCCAACCTACCGGGGGCACTATGATCAAGCCGCTTTCAGGGCTGTCGTTGTTTTTCGGCCTGTCGATCGCCGCAGTTTCTGTCGTACACGCGACCAATGGCTATTCGCCGACGGGCTTTGGTACGACCAACAAGGGTATGGCCGGAGCCGGGGTTGCCCTGCCGCAGGATTCCCTGGCGGGGGCGACCAATCCGGCAGGCATGCTGATGGTGGGCAACCGGGTCGATCTCGGCGTGGCGCTGTTCAATCCCAACCGCAGCTATACCGCCAACCCCACCGGTGGGCCGGCCGACCCCATTCCGGCCGGTACCTTCGATAGCAAGAACGACCTGTTCCTGATCCCGAGTTTCGGCTGGAACCGGATGATCGACGAGAACCGCAGCATCGGCGTCTCGGTGGGCGGCAACGGCGGCATGAACACCGAGTACGGTAACGCGGTTTGGCAAAACTTCCCGCCGTTCAACGCGACTGCGCCGACCGGCGTGGATTTCGCGCAGTTGTTCGTCGGCTTCTCCTACGCGCAGCGGGTGCACGAAAACCACGTGCTGGGCATCATGCCCGTGATTGCCGTACAGCGTTTCAAGGCCGAGGGTCTGGAGCCGTTCGCCAATCCCTTCCTGTCGATCGACCCTGCCAGCGTGACGAACAACGGTTACGACTACTCGTGGGGTTACGGTTTGCGCGTCGGTTGGCTGGGGCAGCTGACGGACCGCCTCGCCGCAGGCGCCTCGGTGCAGTCGCGCCTGTACATGTCGGAGTTCGACGACTACCGTGGATTGTTCGCCGAACAGGGTGATTTCGACGTCCCGCCCACGATCACGGCCGGTCTCAGTTTTGCCGCGACGCCGTCGGTAACGCTGGTGGCGGACTGGCAGCGCATCTTCTACAACAGCGTCAAGGCGGTCGGTAACCCCAACAACGTGGCGATTGGTACCCCTGGGACACGGCTGGGCGACGACCACGGACTCGGGTTCGGTTGGCGCGATATCGATATCTTCAAGCTCGGCGTGCAGTGGCAGCAGAGCCCGAAGCTGGCGTTCAGAGCCGGGGTCAGTCATGCCGACCAGTTGTTCGACAACGGTGAAGCGCTGTTCAACATCCTGGCGCCAGCGACGGTGCGGACCCACGCCAGCCTCGGCATGTCCTACAAGCTCGATACCGACAGCGTGATCTCCGTGGCCTACACGCGCGCCTTCGAGGAAAAGATCAAGGGCCAGAACGTGAACTTCACCGGGCCGCAGACCGGCAGCGTGCAGATGGACCAGCACGAGTTGGAGGTCAACTGGACCTGGTTGCTGGACTGACGCGGGGCTCAGGCGTCGGCGTCGCGGTCCTGCAGCATGCGTGAAAAGGCCAGCCGGATCTCGGCTGGCGCGTCTTCGTCGCGCAGTGTCCGGCGCAGGTCGGCGGCGAGGGACGGCAGACTCAGCAGGTCGTCGACGCACTGTCGGAAGGCTGCCTGGCCGTGCGTGTTGGTCGCGATGCGTTGCAGGAATGACCGTTGCAGTTCCGGTTCCGCGAGCAGTTCCCAGGCGCGCCCCGAGATCGCGACGAGCACCTCGATATCGCCGCCGACGCGAGTCTTCAGCAGGCGAACGATGGCCTGCCGTGTTTCGGGGTGGGAAGCGCTACCGGCGACCGCGCGTACCAGCGCGGCGACAGTGCCGGCGGCACCGTTGGTTTGCGCCATCGCATGGTCGAGTCGCTTGACCAGGGCATCGCGAAGCCTGTCGGCGATGGTGCGGCTTTCGAGGCAGTGCGACAGCGCCACCAGCGGTTCATCGGGCAGGTGAGGAATTGCGTCGGCCAGGGTCGCATCATCCAGGCGACAGGCTGCATCGGCGATGCCCTGGTAACCGACGAAGCTCCACTGGTCCCAGCCGGTCTCGCCGGCGAGGTACGCGGCTGCATGTGCGTAGAAGCGCGATGCCGGAAACGACAACTCGTGACTCAACAGGGCATGGAACAGGGCCATCCTGTCCTGTCTCGGCTGGAACGCGTAAGGGTTGTCGGCCAGGAAGTCGCGCCCGGCCTGTTCGCTGCCGTGCGCCTGCGCGGACTCCATCAGGCGTCGGATCAGGTAGTCACGCTCGGCCTGCACCAGCAGGCCCTGTTCATCGAGGCTCAGTCGCAGGAACCAGATGACCGGCTCTGCGGGCTGGTCGGTTTCGGAGTTCCGTGGGATCTGTACCAGGCCCGTCCATGCCTTGCGCTGCAGTGGCATCGGGTACGGCAGCGTGGCGGCCTCGAATCGTTCCCAGGTGTCCGGGTCGATCGGGCCGATGCGCCGACCCATGTCGAAAACGCGTATCTCGGCCCCGGCCTGTCGCAGGAACCGGCTCAGCGTCAGTTCGTTCGTCATTTGATCCAGTCCACCAGGTGCTGTTCGAGTTCGTCGGCATCGTCTTCGCAGATCGATCGACCGGTGATGCGCTGACCGGCCTCGATCACGCTTTCCGGCCTGCCCGTGACCAACGGGTGCCAGGTCGGCAGGTCGCGTCCCTCGGCCAGCAGGCGATAGGCACAGGTCTGCGGCAACCAGTATGGATCCTGCAGAACCTCGATGGTTATCGTGACGCAATCCGGTACCCGTACCGATCGATTGGCGTAGTCGGTACAGCGCGCTGTTTCGACATCGAGCAGGCGACAGTGGACGTTGGTAAAGTGGATTTCGCGCGTGTCTTCGTCTTCGAGTCGATAGAGGCAGCACTTGGCGCAGCCGTCGCACAAGGATTCCCATTCCCGTCGATCCATTTCGTCGAGCGACTTTCGTTCCCAGAATGGGATTTCCTGTCTTGACATATCTCGTTTATCTGCTTGTCCGGGATTAATTCAGCAGTTGTTTATACACAGGTCGGTTTCGGGCGGGAAGGCCAGGGCAGTTTGCGGAAATTTCACCAAGTGTCACTTTAAGAGCGCTTTTTAATTAATTGAAAATTATTGCAAAAATGGCATTTGTCCAGATTTTGGTCAATCTAGACACCCCTACGCCAGTATGCGGCCTGGGCGACATTCTCTTCATCTTTTCAACAGAGTTTTCCACAGCCTGTGTGGAAAAAGTGACGGTTTCGTGACTGTCCCGGTCGCGCATCACCGGCGGCCATTGGACCGTTTCATGATCTATGTCAACTTCGGCGGCGTGTCGCTGAACGCTGGGTTGGCCGGACCCGGGTATCGTCATTCGCTATCCTTACATGCGGCGACATCCGGTTCCAAACATCCCCAGTCGGTTCGGTCGCACGGCAACCGTTGATCCCGGGGCAGTAACAGTCAGGATTTGAATGACAAGTGAAGCATCGCCCGGCCGTTGTGAGATAGCGGCGGGCAGCGTTGCGACCATCGAGCAGTTTGCCGATGCCGCCTGGCTGGAACGTGGCCTGTCGCGCAATACGTTGGCGTCGTACCAGTCTGATTTGCGTCATTGCGCCGACTGGCTGGCCGAGCATGCGGGATGCGCGTTGCTCGATGCCCGTCGCGACCACGTGTTGGCTTACCTGGCAGCCGGCGTCGAATCCGGTGTGCGACCGAGGACCAGTGCACGGCGGCTTTCCACGCTGCGCCAGTTTTTCCAGTGGGCGGTACGAGATCTGCACCTCGATCACGACCCGACGGCCCGGGTCGATTCGCCGCGCCTCGGCAGGCCGCTACCGAAGTCCCTGTCGGAGGCGGAGGTGGAAGCGCTTTTGCAGGCGCCCGACACGTCGACGGCCGAAGGACTGCGCGACCGCGCGATGCTCGAGGTGCTATACGCGACCGGTTTGCGCGTATCGGAGCTGGTCGGTCTGCAACCGGACCAGCTGGGGCTCGCGCAGGGGGTCGTCCGCGTGGTCGGCAAGGGCGGCAAGGAGCGGCTGGTGCCGCTCGGCGACGAGGCGGTTTCCTGGCTGCGACGGTTCAATGGCTCTGCCCGGGTGGACCTCCTCGGTGGCCGACCAGCGGATGCCCTGTTCCCGACCCGCCGGGGTCGGGGCATGACGCGACAGGCGTTCTGGTACCGGATCAAGAAGCACGCGCTCACGGCTGGTATCCGGACCGACCTGTCGCCTCACACCGTGCGTCACGCGTTCGCCACCCACCTGGTCAACCATGGCGCTGACCTGCGCGTGGTGCAGTTGCTGCTGGGTCACAGCTCTTTGTCGACGACACAGATCTACACGCACGTGGCCAGGGAGCGCTTGCAGGCCCTGCACGCCAGGCACCACCCGCGAGGGTGAACCGGTTTCCCGAATTGCAAAGGCAGGTACGGCTCATCAAGGCCGCCTTGTGGTAGCCTTTGCGGCCTGTTGTCACCGGGAGCCAGGGATGCCGTCTTTCGACGTGGTATCGGAAATCGATCTGCAGGAAGTTCGCAACGCCGTCGACCAGGCCAATCGCGAGGTCGGCACGCGTTTCGATTTCAAGGGCTCGGATGCCAGGTTCAGCCTGGAGGATGCCGTGGTGCAGATGCAGGCGCAGAGCGCGTTCCAACTCGAACAGATGCTGGATATTTTGCGCCTGAAGCTGGTCAAACGCTCGGTCGACATCGAATGCCTCGAAGCGGGGCAGGTCGAAACGGCCAATAACCGGGCGCGCCAGGCATTGACCATCCGGCAGGGTGTCGACACCGACAATGCGCGCCGCATCGTCAAGGAAATAAAGGCAGCCAAGCTGAAGGTGCAGGCCCAGATCCAGGGTGAACAGGTGCGCGTCACCGGCAAGAAACGCGACGACCTGCAACAGGTCATTGCCCTGCTGCGCAAGCTGGAACTCGGCCTGCCGCTGCAGTACATCAACTTTAGAGACTAGAGCCGACATGATTTACCGAGCAATCCTCCATTCCGTACTCGCCGTTTCCCTGCTGGGAGGTTCCGTGGCCGTCGCCGCCGACGGGGCTGCCGAGGAGCGCGTGCGCAACTCGCTCAAGGTGCTGCTGCCGGGGCTCGTGCCGGACAGTGTCAATGACACACCGGTGGAGAACCTGTACGAGGTCACGTTTGGCACCAGGCTCGTCTACGTGACCGGTGACGGGCGGTTCCTGATACAGGGCAAGATCATCGATCTCGAGACCCGTACCGAGCTCACCGAGGAGCGCCTGTCGAAGCTCAAGAACGCGGCCATGGCATCGCTGTCGGAAGACACGATGATCATCTACAGCCCGGACGAGCCGAAGCACACGGTCACGGTGTTCACCGACATCGACTGTGGCTATTGCCGCAAGCTGCACTCGGAAATGGACCAGTACAAGGAGCAGGGTATCCGTATCCGTTACCTGTTTTACCCGCGCTCTGGCCTCGACACCCCGTCGTACCACAAGGCGGTCTCCGTCTGGTGCGCGGACGATCGCCACAAGGCGATGGACGAGGCCAAGGCCGGTCGCGATGTCGAGTCGCGCAGTTGTGACAACCCGGTCGCGGAGCATTACGCGCTCGGTCAATCATTCAGTATCCAGGGTACGCCGGCGCTGATCCTCGACGACGGTGAAGTCGTGCCCGGCTACGTGCCGCCGGTCAAGCTGCGCGAGGCTTTGGACCGCAAGGGCGGTTCCGGCAGCTGATGCCTGTCCCGGTGGGCATCGGCGTAGCTGCGATTCACGGCTGACAGTGCCGCGCTATGGCGGTGCATACTATTGAAATCGTCCTGGCCACGCATACCGGCCTGGTCAGGCAAAGCAACCAGGACTACATCAAGGGCGATACCGATCTCGGCATCGCCATCCTGGCCGATGGCATGGGTGGCCACCGTGGTGGCGAGGTCGCGAGTCGGCACGCGGTGGAAACGGCGTTTTCGGAACTCGCCGAGTCGCAGCGCGAGCCACAGTCGGATGCCGTGCAGAGCCAGATGTGGATCGGGCAGGCGCTGGAAGTGGCCAACCGCGTGCTGTACGACATGTCCCGGTCGCGCCGAGACCTCTCCGGCATGGGTACGACGCTGATCGCGACGATCTTTCGCGAGCGCCAGATCTTTTTCGGCCACGTCGGCGACTCGCGCCTGTACCGGCTACGGCACGGGCGTCTGCAACGCATGACCCGGGACCACTCGCTGATCCAACGCCTGATCGACGATGGCATCTTCGCCAGCCCGGCCGAGGCCCGAGAGGCCGGTATCGGTGACAACATCCTGACCCGCAGTCTCGGTATGCACCAGAGCGCCGATATCGATCTCGGTGTCGAGGCGCTCGAGCCGGGAGATACCTTCCTGATCTGCAGCGACGGATTGCACGGATGCGTGACCGATCACGAGATCGCCACGATCCTGCGCGATCCCGGCAGCAACCTCGACCGGCAGGTGATTGCCCTGATCGACAAGGCCATTGACCGGGGGGGGCCGGACAACGTCAGTGTCGTGCTGGCGAAGCCGCGAATCAGTTAGCCCGGCGTTTGTCGATCGACTTCAGTTCGTAGAGCAGTTCCAGCGCTTCGCGCGGGGTCAACAGGTCCGGGTCGATTCCCTCCAGGTACGCGCGAAGTTCGTCGTCTTCTGTCGCGGTTGCCGCCGTCGGTGAGGTGGTCTCATCCCCGTCCGCTGATATCCCGAACAGCGACAGCTGGCTGGCCTCGGCCTGGGCGTGCTGTTGAGCCGACTGCTCGAGTTCGTGCAGGCGCGCCCGGGCCAGGTCGATAACCCGTCGTGGGACGCCGGCGAGCGATGCGACCTGCAGGCCGTAGCTCTGGTTGGCCGGTCCCTCGCGCACGGCATGCATGAAGACGATGCTGTCGCCGTGCTCGACGGCGTCGAGGTGGACGTTGACGATGCCGGGGTGTTCGTCGGGCAGCGTCGTCAACTCGAAGTAATGCGTGGCGAACAGCGTAAACGCGCGGATCCGCGTCGCCAGTTCGACCGCGCAGGCCCAGGCCAGCGACAGCCCGTCGAAGGTGCTGGTCCCGCGCCCGATCTCGTCCATCAGGACCAGGGAACGGGGAGTGGCGTTGTGCAGGATGTTGGCCGTTTCCTGCATCTCGACCATGAAAGTCGAGCGGCCGCCGGCCAGGTCGTCGGACGCGCCGATGCGCGAAAAGATGCGGTCGAACGGCCCCAGTTCCGCGCTGCTCGCCGGCACGTAGCTTCCGGCATAGGCGAGCACGACGATCAGCGCCGCCTGTCGCATGAAGGTCGATTTGCCGCCCATGTTGGGGCCGGTGATGACCTGGATCTGGCGCTGCTCGTCCATGACGAGGTCGTTGGCGATGAACGGTTGCTCGCTGACCTGCTCGACGACCGGGTGACGACTGCCGGTGACCGCCATGCCGGGGGTGTCGCGCAGCAGTGGCCGGCACAGGTCGAGACGCCGTGCGCGGTCGGCGAAACAGGCCAGCACGTCGAGCTCGGCCACGGCCTCTGCCGTCGCCTGCAGCCCGGGCAGTGGTGGTAGCAGATTCTCGAGCAGTTCGGCGTACAGCGCCTTTTCCCTTTGCAGCGCGCGTTCGCGCGCCGACAGCACCTTGTCCTCGAAGGCCTT
>JAGRGW010000040.1:14044-19230 GCA_020445315.1 Gammaproteobacteria bacterium | reverse complement strand
ATCTTGGAGAAATCGAGGATGTCGTTGATGAGTCCGAGCAGTGACTCGGCTGACCGATTCACCTTGCTGATGTAGTTGCGCTGGCGATGATCGAGACCGGTCTGCAGCGCGAGGTGCGACATGCCGATGATCGCGTTCATCGGCGTGCGAATCTCGTGGCTCATGTTGGCGAGGAAATCGGATTTGGCCCGGCTGGCCTCTTCGGCGCGACGGGTTGCGTCACGTAACCGGTCTTCGGCCAGTTTGCGGTCGGTAATGTCCTGGAATACCGCGACCAGGCCGCTGGTCTCGCCATCTTCGATCATGGGTACCAGGGTTATGGAAACCGGGAACAGGCGCCCATCCCGCGACGTAAAGGTATCGTACTCGGAGCGGTACTCGTGCTGGTCGGCGATGACCTGTGCCACGATGTCGTCTTCGCCGTACATCGGGTTGCCGACGGCGTCCGTCAGCTTCACTGCCTCGTGCATCGGTGTCATCGATAGTTCGACCAGCGACCAGCCGGTGAGTCGTTCGGCTTCCTTGTTCAGGAAGCGACAGTATCCCCACTTGTCCAGCGCGTAGACGCCTTCACCGAGAGACTCGGTAATGCTCTGCAGGAACAACCGGCTTCCACGTACTTCTTCCTGCATGGATTTCTGCAGCGTGATGTCGGTGCTTATCGAAATGAGTCGCTCGATTGCGCCGTCCTTGCCGATGATGGGCACGATCGTGGCCGAAACCCAGTAAAGGTTGTCGTTCTTTTCCCGGTTGCAGATCTCGCCGTTCCAGACCTCTCCGCGTTGAAGGCTGGCGTTTATCGCGGCGAAGAACTCGTCAGGGTGAACGCCGGAGCGGAAGAGACGGTGATCTTTGCCCACCAACTCGTCGCGCGAGTATCCGCTGATCTCGCAGAGCCGGTCATTGGCGTACAGCATGGTGCCCTTTGCGTCCATGATGCTGACAATCGCGTGCTGGTTCAGGGCGAACATCTGTTGATCGATATCGCTCCGAAGTTGCTCCCTGTCCTGTACCAGGTCGGAGACGACCTGAAGCAACGCCGCGGCATCGGCGTGCTGGTTCTCCATCGGTCGCAAGCCGAGGCGTTCGAGTAACGTATCGGCGGTCTTGCGAAGCAATTGCAGGCTCTCCGCCTGTTCAGCTGCCAAGTTCTCCAACCGCTTGTTGCTGTTGTACAACTCGAGGCTTTTTTCCTCGAGTAGGCGCTCGGCTTCGGCACGCGCCCGTCGTTCGCGTGCAAGCCTGCGTTCTAGCAATGCGATGGCATCCGACATCAATTTTGCTGTTGAATCGCGAACCGTGATTCGTTGATGCCGTTGTGCTGGTTGTCTTCGCGGGAAATTTTCAGATTTTCGTTGAAATGCTCGGCGCACCCGAGAATCAAACCCTCGGCAAGATCGGCAAACGGGCGGTTGGAGCGGTAGGTCATCTGCAAGTGATCCCGATCGTGGCGTCGCGTATCGAAAATGGGAAGCTCGGCGTCAGGATACAATTTGCGGACCTCGACATGGACGTGGGCCTCGATCGTTTCGAGGAAGTCCAGGGTGCCGTCGACACCGTTGAAAAATGCCGGGTACTGCGTCGCGAAACGGCCGGCGAGGTGCTTGCCGAAAGCCCTGACCAGTTCGCCGGCATCAATACCCGTTTCCTCGCTCAGGTGGGTCACCAGGCTGACCAATTCGACATGATCATAGGTGCCGACGGACGTATAGGCGCCACCGGAGGGCAGGGCCGCCTTTTCGATGATCCGGTCGAGAATCTCCGGCGAGAACGTTTCCTCGACCATGTCATTGAATTCACTGAACACGATACCTTTCATGATCTTCTGCCCCCAGCTTGCCGGTGTTCACTGAGCGAAACAACGGCGTCTTGCGATTCCTCTGGAGGTTATCGACCCGGGGCGAACGATCTGAATGGCGCGCGAAGCCCGCTCCGTTAGCGACTTCGCGCAGAAAGGTGGCGTGTCGAGGGGCACAACCCGTGGCGGGTTGTGCCGATCGGCCCGGTCAACTTGTCCTGAAGAACGCGACCAGTTGCTGGAGTTCCTTGACGTTTTCTCCCACCGCCAGCGACGTCGCCGAGGTCTGCTCGGCCAGCGCGGCATTCTGCTGGGTCATGCTGTCCATCTGTGATACCGCGTGGTTGACCTGGTCGATACCGCTCGATTGCTCGGCGCTGGCGGCCGCGATCTCGGCAACGATGTCCCCGACCTTCTGGACACTCTCGACGATCTCCGAGAGGGTCTGCCCCGACGCCCCGACCAGCTCGGTACCCGCGTCAACTTTTCTGCCGGAATCGCGGATCAGGTCCTTGATCTCCTTGGCCGCGCCGGCGCTGCGGCTGGCAAGGTTTCGCACCTCGGTGGCGACGACGGCAAAGCCGCGACCCTGTTCGCCGGCCCGGGCAGCCTCGACCGATGCGTTCAGCGCGAGCAGGTTGGTCTGGAACGCGATCTCGTCGATGACGCCGACTATCTCACCGATTTTTTTCGACGAGGCACTGATCTGCTCCATGGCCGCGATCGCCTCCGAAACGACTTCACCCCCGCGCTGTGCGGTTGAGCGTGCATTGGCTGCAAGCTGGTTGGCCTGCTGGGCATTGCCCGCGTTGTTGCGCACCGTCGCGGTGAGTTGCTCTAGCGACGAAGCCGTTTCCTGCAGGCTGGATGCCTGCTGTTCGGTACGGTTAGAGAGGTTGCCGTTGCCGCTGGCGATTTCGTCCACGGATGCATCGACCTGGCTCGCCACGCTCGACAGTTTGCCGACGATCTCGCGCAGGTTGTCCATGGTGCGGTTGATGTCCGCCTTCACGTCATGGAACGTACCTGCATAGTCACGGTGGATACTGTTCCGCAGGTCGCCATCGGCCAGTTTGCCCATGACGTCGGCAATGTCGGCGAACACACCGGACAACTGGTCCAGCAGGGCGTTGAAGCCGACGCCGAGCTGACGGAAGAAGCCTTCCTTGTTATCCAGTGCGATGCGACTTTGCAGGTCACCCCGACTTGCGGCCTCGACCAGTTGATCGATCTCGCGTTCAACGGCGACCTGCTCGCTACGGTCTTCCCATTCTACGGCCGTGCCCAGGCGTTCCCCGCTTTCGGTCACGACCGGGTTGGCGAGTATGCGAATGGAGCGACCGCCGATCTCCATGTCGGCCTGATGTGCCGCGTTGAGGGAGGCCAGCAAGTCGGCTTGGTGGCCGGGGTTCTTGTGGAACACATCGATGGTGTTGCCGACCAGGTTGTTCGCGTCGAAGTTCGGCAGTTGGGTGCGAATGGCATCCTCGGCGTTGCTGAACAGCTCGACCGCGGAACGGTTGGCGTAAATGATCTTGCGCTCGGTGTCGGCGACCATGACTGCCGACCCGACGTTATCAAGGGCGACCTTGATCCGGGTGTTGGCGGCTGCCGTCGCGCGTTCCAGCTCCACGCGTTCGCGCTCCTGTTCGGCCGCACGCAGCTCTTCAGTGCGGTCGGCAAGCTGGATCACCCACCCCTGGAATTCACCTTTTCCGTCGAGTACGCGGCCACCCAGAACGTCTACCTCGCGGCCGTTTACGCTCCAGCGCCGATCGAACCGCTCGGTGTCGGAACCGCCCGTTTGCGTCTCGATGCCACGAATGGTCTGGTTGATGTCCTCGCCGACGACAGCATCGGCATCCTGTCCCGCTGTTTCGAGCAGCGCGACCGATGCCTGGTTCCGGTAGATCACGCGGTTGTCGCTGTCGGTTGCCATGACCGCGGCGTCCACCGAATCGAGCGCTGCCCTGATGCGTTCGTTCTGTGCCGCCTCTTCTTCGGATTGAATGCGCCGCTTGAGGTCCTGTTGCATCTCGTCGAGGGCATGCAGCAGTTCGGTGGTTTCGTCGTTTCCGATCGCGTTGATCGGGTTGTCGAGCGTTCCGCGCGTTATGTTGGCGGCAACACCCGAGGCCTGGACGATAGGCGACGCCATGCGTCGTGAGAACCACACACCGCCCGCCGCCACGGCCACTGCGGCAACCAGCGTCAGTGCGCCGAGGAACCAGGCCAGGCGGGTGACATCGGCAAGCGCTTCCGCCTCGTCGATTTCGGCCAGTATGGCCCATTTGACGCCCTCGATGGCCAGCGGCGCGTAGGCCGAGTGCACCTTGATGCCGCGATAGTCGGCGAAGTGCGAGACATCAGTGCGGCCGGCGAGGGCGGTATTCACGCCATGTGTGTCGACGGCCTTCTCGAGGATGGTCGTACTCTCCTCGAAGCGCGAGTTCGAGCGCATGAGTTTGTCGCTGCCCACGAGGTATACCTCACCCGTTTCGCCCATGCCGGTCTTCTGCGACAGGACGTCCGTGATGCGATCGACCGGCATCTGGAATATCAGCACGCCGATCTTCTCGCCCTGGCTGAATACGGGCGATGCAATGAACGAGGCCGGGGCCTCGTAGGACGGGGTGTAGTGCTCGAAGTCCTCGAGGAACACGGCATTGGGGTCGTCGGACGCGGCCGCCCTGCGGAACACACGTGCGAAGTTGGTGTCTTTATACGGCCCGGTCAGCAGGCTGGTCGCGTAGTCGAGTTCCTTGAACACCGAGTAGACGATGTTGCCGGTCTCGATGTTGACGAGAAAGATATCGTAGTAACCGAACTCGCGCAGGTACTGCCGGATGGCCGGGTGGAACTTCGCGTGTGCCGTCGAGTAGGCGGAACCGTCGTCGGCGGCATCGAGGTATTCCTTTGCGCCGAGCGGGTGTGGATTGCCTGCGATGTAGGCAGACTGCAGCGCGAGCTCGGTCGGGGCGACGGGGAGAAGACGTTGCACATCAGCGGCTTTCGAAGTGTCTTGCTGGTATTTGGTTGCAAAGCTGTTGGTGTAGTAGTCGACCAGCGAAGACCGTTTCCTTTCCATGACCTCGTCATCCGGTTCTGTCTGGGCGAGGTAGTTGTCGAAGCCCTGCACAAAGCTCGTCATGGCCTCCTGAACCATCGTGCTGTTGGAAAACGTCAGCACCTGGTCGTGAATCTGCTCGAAGTAAAGTTCGATTTGCTGTTTCTTGGCATCACGGATCGAGCTCAGGCGGGCCTCTGCGCCGTCCGTCATGGCCGAAGAAGCGGACAGGTAGGCTGCAACCGCGGCGATGACCAGCGGCACCAGGCCGGAAAGCAGCGACAAAGTGGTAAGTTTTCCCTGTATTTTCATTAGTCTGGA
>JAGRGW010000040.1:0-13995 GCA_020445315.1 Gammaproteobacteria bacterium | reverse complement strand
TGAACGGTCGGTCACGCGCTGTTTCAGAGGGTCTTATCGGCCCAATTGGGGCCTACTTGAAAGGGTAAGGCCCTACATTGAGGGGGGGCCTGCGGGGCGATCGACCGGCCTGCAGACCCGGGATACGACGACTGGAGATTGGGATCCGAGGGGAGGTCAGCCGCCGAATTGGCGTTCTGCGGCCTGGGTGGGGGCGACGATGGCATCCGCCATTTGACGGACCGGCAAGACGGCTTGCAGGCGTGACAGCAGCAGGTAGAGACCACTGAGTTTGCGGTGTAGGAACAGGATGCCGGGAGGTGGCAGTCGGCCGGCAACCTCTCCGCGCAGCCTGAGCGACACCAGGATATCCCCCATACGCTGTACGAGTTCGGTCGAGCCAAAGCGATAATCGCCACCAACTCGCGCCGGCTCGGTGGCGGTACGCAACAGGTCGACGACCGTGGCCCTGTACCAATCGCCATCGGCCGGCGCCAGGTAGCCCACATCGACGGCCGCGGCGGCGATATCGTCATCGGATCCGTTGATGCAACTGCCGAGGAGCGCCCGCAATGCGTCGACGGTCTGGCGCGGGTACTCGCGCGTGGCACCGAAGTCGAGCAGCCCGATGCGATCACTGTTCCCGTCGTACAGGTAATTGGCGAAGTTCGGGTCGGTCTGGACCAGTCCCCACTCGAATACCTCGTCGAATGCCAGCATGGTCAGGTCACGAGCGATACGGTTGCGAAGCTCACGCGGGAGCTCGACGGCGGTCTCGATCGGTCGTCCGACCAGGAAAGACATGGTCAGCACGTCCCTGTTGCTCAGCGAAGTGATGACGTCGGGCACGACGAAACGCCGGTTGCCGGTGAGTCTGTCACGAAAGCGTTGCAGCGCATGTGCCTCTTCGGCGTAATCGGCCTCGGCATGCAGTTGCCTCTTCGCTTCATCCAGCAGCGGGTCGACATCCAGTTCGTCGGGTACGAGCCTGGACAGGCGCAGCAGGCTGGCGACGTTATCGACGTCACTGTCGATACTCTGGCGAATCCCGGGGTACTGGAGCTTGACCGCTACCCGGGACCCGTCTTTCAGTCGGGCGTCGTGTACCTGTCCGATCGATGCGGCGGCGAGCGGCGTAAACGAGAAGTGCGCGAAATGTTGCTGCCAGTCGGTCCCCCAGGCCTGTTTCAGCACCTCGTTGACCTGTCCAAGCGGCATGGCGTGGGCGTCTTCGCGCAGACGCGCCAGCACGTCGGTGAGTTCCCTTGGCAGCACTTCGCCGCTGTCCATCGACAACAGTTGGCCGACTTTCATCGCCGCGCCACGCATCTCCGAGAGCCGCCCGGCCAGGCGATTCGCGTTACCCGGGGTCAGCAGCAGGCTGCCGGTCGATGGTCGTTTGCCTTGAACGACCTGGCGCGCGCCTTCGGCCAGCATGCCGCCGGCGATACCGCCGGCCAGCCTGCCCAACTGGCCCAGACGACCAAGGCGGGAGGTGGTTACGCGGCGTTCCGCTGCCATCGGCTGTCTTCCGTTGTCGGGTTTTCAAGGTACGCCAGGGATTCCTCGCAGAATCCGGTCGGCGAGATGCCCAGTTGAGTCAGCGCGGCGCTGCCGCAGGTGTTGCCCTGCATCAACATTTTTAACTGATCGCGCGTGACCGGGAATGCTTCGAAACGGTCGAGCAGTGCGGCGGCGGCTGCAATGCCGAATGCGGGCACCGGCAGCATCAGCTTCGATTTACCTGCAGCCGCAGCGATCCTGGTCAGAATTTCTTTCCATGTCAGGCTCTCCGGGCCGCCGAGTTCAAGCACCTGGCCGATCGTGTTCGGCGATAGCAAGGCGGCAACGAATGCCTGGGCCACGTCGCGCACATGGACGGGTGACAGCTCGAACTGCCCGGCGGAATGCGGCAGGATGCCCTGATAGAACAGGGGCGCCGGTAGCGGTGATGCGATCACGTCGCGGTACAACTGGGTGGCGAATTCCGACCGCCCGCGCGGATTGCCGAAGATCACGGAGGGGCGTACGACGGTCCAGTCGAGGCCTGACGCCGCCAGGTACCGCTCGGCCTGGTGTTTCGTGCGCTGGTAAGTCGTCTGCCTGGCATCGACGCCGTTGGCGCTCATCAACAGGAAACGTCCGACACCGCTTGCCGCGGCCTTGTCAATGATGCGACAGGCCGCTTCCTGCTGCAGTCTCTGAAAGGTCACCCCCCGCGAGGGGAACTCGCGCAGGATGCCGATGTTGAAGATGACAGCGTCAGCCATGTCGATGACCTTGCTCAAGGCGGCATCGTCTTCGACCGAACCGCTCACAACCACGCTGCTGTCGCGATGACGAACCCGGCCCTCGTGACCGGCCCGCACGAGCAGCACCGGGCACATACCGTGCGCCACCAGTGCATCGACGAGGTAACTGCCGACGAATCCCGTACCACCGAAAATGGCTACCTGCATCGCGTTTCTCCCGGTTTGTCCATGTTGCCCGCGTTTGCGACTGCTGCTCCGGCCCTGTGTGTAGGGTTCGGCGCCGGCGTACACGCGCCCTGTTGGCAGCTTCGACGCATTCGCCACCGCGCGAAGTGGCGATATGCCCGGTCTAGCAGCGGTGTCAGGCGCAAGCGGCGCACGGTCGTGCCGACCACCCGGTAGCCGTGCAGGTGATGCCAGAGTTCGACGAACGCGAAACCACCCCGTTGCCACTGACCTTGCCGGTCGCGAACGTGGAACTGCGCCATGGCATCGTCGTAGGTGATGCCGTATGTCTCACGGCCGGGGCCGATATCGGACAGGTCTACCCAGGTTACTCCGCAAGCGCCCTCGCGGCGGCGGTAGTGAGCGATCTCGCGGCTGCAAAGCGGGCAGGCGCCGTCGTAGAGCACGACCGGCGAAAACGATCCGGGCGGCCCGTCCTGCCGGCTTGTCGGCAAAGCCTGGCCGGTGGCGCCTGTGGTTTGCCCGGCCCTGGCCGAAGATGACTTCCATACCGACACGTTGCTATCTCGCGGTCTGCACACTGTTCGACGCAGTATTGTCGAAATCATGACGCATAAAAACCAGACAAAAAAGGCCGTCAGTTTGGCCGGGGGACGGTCCTGCCTGACCCGGGTTATCAAACGTTCGAAGGTGCCGGTGTTCGGAAAAACCGAATCAATCGGGCGCGCAATCCGACGGTATCCGCCGGGCCGGCGGCCGATACTTGGCTCACCAGATCAACGGGAGCGGACCCATGCAACAGTCGATACCGACGATACCCCATTCAGCAAGCGGCCTGGACCTGCACCTGTCGGCGCTTGCGGCCGTCGACGCCGGAAGCGCACCTTTCCTGTCCTGCTTTCTCGATGCTCGCCAGGGCGAGGCTGCTTGTCGCGATTTCCTGACCGATCGTTACCTCGAACTGGCGGACGGTATCCCGGCTGCACAGCGTGCCTTGCTCGACGAGGCGATGGTGATGGCCGATGCCGCCTTTGCGCACCACTGGCCCAGCGGCGTGCAGACCGTTGCGGTGTTCGCGCGTCCCGGGTGCGATGAACGGTTCCTCCAGGTACTTCCGCTGGTCGATGCGATTCCCGCCCAGGTTGACTGGTACCGCTTGCCAAGATTGTTGCCGCTGATGGAAGCGGCGGCCACAAGGGCCCGGTTTACGATGCTGCTCGGCCGGCAGGGGGCGATGTACGTCGTTGACGTCACCGACGGTCGCGCGGAGACGCGCGCCTGGGCCTCGCCTCGACGTACCGGCCCCGCGAAGGGGCAGGGTCCGGACCCGCAGACCATCGCGCTGCGCCGAGCGCTTCTCGAGCAGTCTGCGCTGCCGCTGGTGGTGGCAGCGGCCGCCGCGGACGTCGACGATCTCGTCGGCTGGTTGCCGAGCCGTAGCAGGGCGCGTTTCGTCGAGCGCGTCGAGGTGCCGGACTATCTCGACTTCAACCGCGCTGTCCGGTTTGTCATTGAGGATTTCCAGGACAGGCGCAGGTTGGAGGAACAACTGGAGGTCTCGCGGCTGATTCGCGCTTCGCGTGACCATGGCATGGCGGTTCTCGGGCCGCTGGCCTGTACGGAGGCCCTGCGCGGTGGTGCGGTCGAGACCCTGGTGCTGGCGCGCGGGGTTTCTTTCCCCCGGGTGCGGTATTGCCAGCGCTGCGGCGCCCAGGACGCGTGGGCCAGCGGGGCTGTGCCGTGTGTCGAGTGCGGTGAAGCAACGCCGATGCCGCTGGATTTCGCCAACGAGATTGCCTACCTGGCGAAGCGCCGTCGTGCCGACATCGTGTTCAGCGACGCCGAGGAACTGCGCTACCTGGGCGGTGTCGGCTGCCTCCTGCCACAGTCTGCGGAAGCCAGTGCGATGCCGCTGCCGACGCCACGGCGGCATGGTCTCGACCTCGTGGCCTGAGGGAACCGGCGATGTTCACGCGCGTCAAGTCCGAAGACCCCGAAGTCAGGCAGCGGGTGGAGAAGGTGATGCTTTATTACCTTACCTCGGTCGCGAACAGCGTGGAGAGTGTCACCGTGACGATCGAGGACGTCAGCGACCGGCTTGGGGTCAGCCTCAGGCGCTGCAGCGTCGATGGTGTCCTTGTTGGCGGTGACAGGATCGCCATCGTCGAGACGCAATCCGACCTGATGCTGGCCGTGACACGGGCGATGGACCGATGTCTCCGCACCATTCGCCGACGACACGGTGCACGCAGATACCCGAGATCTGCCTGACGCGCGCGGCTCAACGGACCCGGCCGACTTTCTTCCTCCCCCTCTTGGTGCACCCGTGTGTGCGCCTTTTTTTTTGGCTGCTATCAATCATTCGAAAAAATCGAATCAAAAGCCTGCGTAATTCGATTTTTATCGGGCGATCGAATGCAGCATAACTATGGACAGAGAAGGAACACGATCCATCCCGCCAACGAGGACTGTCAATGTCGGACTTAGTCGTAATCAGCCTTTTAATGATGGCGCTGCCCCTTGTCGTCGGCCGGATGGTCATGCCCCGTACGGTGCGCAGCCGCGTGCGCCACAGTGCTGGCGTCCCTGGTGATTTAAACAAGCGCATTCGCAGGCGCGCCTGATCGATGTGGCGCGACCGCGAATTCTGGTTGCTGTTGCTGATGCTGGCGGCATTGTGGGCGTTGCTCTCGGGCGGCAGTGCGTCGTCCTGGCTGATCGGCGCGCCCGCCGCGGTCGCTGGCGCCTGGGCCGGAAGGGCGCTGGGCCTGTTCGATCGCGCCGCGCCTTCGATCGGTGGCGCGCTGCACTACCTGCCGTTCTTCCTGGCTGAATCGGTGCGCGGCGGCGTCGACGTCACCCGTCGCGTGCTTGCGCCGGTGCCGCGCGTCCACCCGGGGTTACACGATTACCGGGTCAGTCTGCGCAGCCCGCAGGCGCGCCTCCTGTTCGTCAACAGCGTCAGCCTGCTGCCCGGCACGTTGGCCGCCGATCTGAGGGACGACACCCTCGTGGTGCACGCACTCGATGCGTCGATGGCTGTCGACGAAGAGCTGCGCAGGCTCGAGCGGTCGGTCGGTCGGGTTTTTGGAGAGACCTTGTGAATGAGTTGCCCGTGTACCTGTTGCTGCTCCTGTTGGCGCTGCTGGCAACGATGTTGCTGGGCCTGGTCCGCGTGATGCGCGGCCCAACCCTCGCTGACCGGCTTACCTCGATCCAGCTGCTCGGTACCGGTGGCGTTGGCGTGTTGTTGCTGTTGTCGCAACTGCTGCGGCTGCCGTCCCTGATCGATGTCGCATTGGTCCTGGCGCTGCTGGCGGCCGTTATCGCTGCCGCGCTGACGCGACGGGAGGTGGACCATGCCTGACGTGTTGGCACTGGTGTCGATCGCCCTCGCGATCGTGTTTTACGCGGCAGGCAGCATAGGGCTGTTGCGCCTGCCCGACCTGCTGTCGCGGCTGCACGCGCTGACCAAGGCCGACAACCTCGGCCTGGGTCTGCTCGCCACGGGGGTCGCGCTCCTTGCCGGTGACCTGGTGATCGGTATCAAGGTGCTGCTGGTCTGGGTGCTAGTCCTGGCCGCGAGCGCGTCTTCCTCGCACCTGATCGCCCGGTATTCGATGCAAGCGGGCAACCGGGGACACGGCGAATGAGCGAGCTGCTTTGGGTACTGTTCGACCTCGTGCTGGCCGGGCTGACGGTTGGGCTCGCCTGGGTGGCCGTGGCGACCCGGGAACTGCGTCGCGGCGTCCTGCTGTTCGTTGGCCTCGGTCTCCTGCTTGCCGTCATCTGGGCGCGGTTGCGCGCGCCCGACCTGGCGCTGGCCGAGGCAGCGATCGGTGCGGGCATCGCGGGCGCCCTGTTGATTGCCGCGTTGCGAGACGAGATCGGCGTGTCAGCCGAACCCGAGGATGGCTACACGGCATCCAGGAGGCTTGTCGATCTCGGCGCCATCGGGCTGCTGCTGGCGCTGTCTTGGGGGCTGCTGGATGCCTTCCTGCTGTCGGACGGTGTCCGTCTCGCTGAAGGGGTCGCAGAGCGGCTCGGTGAAAGCGGGGTCATCAACCCGGTCACCGCGGTCCTGCTGAACTTCCGTGCCTACGACACGCTGCTGGAACTGGCCGTCGTGTTTGCCGCCGTCCTGGGCGTGCTTTCGGTCGGTCCCGCGCGCCCCGCGCTCGAGGCCGGCAGCCTTGTTTTGACGGGGCTGGTCCGCTGGCTGGTGCCGATACTGGTCGTGGTGGCCGGCTACCTGCTCTGGGTCGGAGCGCACGCCCCGGGCGGCGCCTTCCAGGCCGGTGCGATGCTGGCAGCGGTCGCCGTCCTGCTGCGGCTCGGCGGCGTTGCCCACGCAGGCCTGCCGGGCACGGCAGCGACGCGCTGGTTGCTCGTCCTGGGTATCGGGGTCTTCGTCATAGTCGGCCTGTCGGTCATGTTCGCAGACCGTGCATTCCTGCAGTACCCGGGCGACATCGCCGGCGTGCTGATACTGGTGATCGAAATCGCGGCGACGCTCTCCATTGCAACGGCATTGGCGCTGGCCTACCTCGGTGGACGTCCCGTTGGCTGGGAGGCCGACTGCGACAGCCCGCAGCACAGGGTCAATCGAGGCGCGGCAGACCGGGGAGGGGATGCCTGATGTTGGCAACGACGATCATTTACGGGTTCGCGGGTATCTGCCTGTTCGTGCTCGGCCTGCGCGGGGTGCTGTTGCACACGACGGCGCTGGCCCGGATTCTCGCGCTCAATGTCTGCGGCGCAGGCGTCTTTCTGTTGTTCGTGGTGCTTGCCTACCGCGGCGCCGGCATGACACCCGATCCGGTTCCCCATGCGCTGGTTTTGACCGGCATCGTTGTCGCGGTCAGTGCAACGGCGCTGGCGCTTGCGCTGGCCAGGCGGCTGCGGGAGATAGACCATGACTGACCTGCTGGTTTGGCCGATCTTGTTGCCTCTGCTGGCGAGCCTGCTTGCGCTGGTGTTCCCGCGCCGGGGCGACTGGATCGGTGGGATGGCCAGCCTGGCCGTGTTGATCAGCGCGGCTTGGCTGGTCCATTCGGTATGGGACAACGGCGTGATCGCTGTCGCGCTTGGCGGCTGGCAGCCCGGGCTGGGCATCGCCCTGCGTGCGGATGGCCTCAGTTCGGTGCTGTTGCTGATGGTCGCGATCGTGGCGCTGACCATCGGGATTTATGCGACGCGTTACTTCGACAACGCGGTCGTTCGCGCCAGGTTCTGGCCATTGTGGCTGCTGCTGCTCGCGGCGTTGAACGCCCTGTTGCTGTCGGGCGATGTGTTCAACCTGTACGTGACGCTCGAACTGGTTGGCCTGACCGCGGTGGCGCTCGGTGCGCTCGGCGGCAGTCGCGACGCGATTGTCGCGGCGTTGCGCTATCTGACGATCGGCCTGCTCGGATCGATGGCCTTTCTGGCCGGTGTTGTCGTGCTCTACGCGGCCTACGGCACGCTGGACATGGTGGCGCTGGCATCCGTGGTCGAGGACAGGCCGGCCACCTGGGTCGCGCTGATGTTGATGACACTCGGCTTGCTGGTGAAATCCGCGCTCTTTCCGATGCATTTCTGGCTGCCGCCCGCGCACGCCAACGCCCCCGCGCCGGTCAGTGCGGCGCTGTCCGCGCTGGTGGTCAAGGTGGCCTTCTACCTCGTGCTGCGCTTGTGGCTCGATGTCTTTACGGTCGCGCTGCACCCGGCCACGGCGTGGATGCTGGGCCTGCTGGGGGCTGTCGCCGTGTTGTGGGGGTCGTACCGGGCGCTCAGGGCGCCACGCCTGAAATTGCTGGCGGCCTATTCGACGGTCGCGCAGCTGGGATACCTGTTCCTGTTCCTGCCGTTGCTGGCGGGGCTGCCTGATGGTCCGGCACGCGAGGCCGCCTTCGGTGCCGTCGTGCTTTTCGCATTGACCCACGGTTTTGCCAAGAGCGCCCTGTTCCTTGGTGCCGGGGTGATCCAGCAGCGGGCCGGTCACGACCGGATCGAGGAACTCGGCGGGACGGCGCGGGCACTCCCGGTGACGACGTTCGTGCTGGCCCTCAGCGGCATCGCCCTGATCGGCCTGCCGCCGAGCGGGACCTTCCTGGCCAAGTGGCAGCTGCTCGCTGCCGCGGTCGAGACCGGTCAATGGGTCTGGATCCCTGTCGTCGCTGTCGGTTCGCTGTTGGCCGGCGCCTACGTGTTCCGCGTGCTCGGACACGCCTTTGCACCAGGTGACCGGGATGGCTCGGCACTGGCGGCCGGCCGCGAAGAGCTGCCCGCGCTGGCACTCGCCCTGGTCGCCACGGTCGTGCTCGGCCTCGCTGCCGGCGGCCTGTGGGGGTTCCTCGACTTTGCCGCGATGTCGCCAGGAGGCGCTCGATGACGCTCGCCAATGGTCTGCCGGTTCTCATCCTGTTGAGTTCGCTGTTGCCGGGCCTCGTCATCTTCCTGCTGCGCGAAGACAGCCACCGTCTGCGGACTTGGCTGAACCTCGCGGGTGCCGTGATCAAGCTGATCCTCGTTGGTGTTCTGATCTGGGGCGTGTTTCACGAACAGGTCTTCGAGACACGCTGGATGCTGGCACCCGGTCTCGACCTGGTTTTGCACGCCGATGCGTTGTCGGTGCTGTTCGTGACGCTGTCGACGGTGCTGTGGCTGGTCACGACGGTCTACGCCATCGGCTATCTCGAGGGCACCCCGCATCGCAGTCGCTTCTTCGGCTTCTTCAGTCTCTGTGTGACGGCGACGGTCGGACTGGCACTGGCCGGCAACCTGTTCACATTTGTCGTCTTCTACGAGTTGCTGACACTGGCGACCTACCCGCTTGTGGCGCACAAGGGGACTCCCGAGGCCGTTCGCGGCGCACGTATCTACCTGGCCTACACCTTGTCGGGCGGCGTCATCCTGCTGGTTGGTGCGGTCTGGTTGCGTACGATCGCCGGGCCGCTGGAGTTCGTCCAGGGCGGCATCCTGGGTGACATCGAGGGACTCGACCCGTGGGCGTTGCGCTGGATCTTCGCGTTCCTGATCATCGGCCTCGGTGTCAAGGCGGCGCTCGTGCCGCTGCACGGCTGGCTGCCGCAGGCCATGGTCGCGCCAGCACCGGTCAGCGCGCTGTTGCACGCCGTCGCCGTGGTCAAGGCAGGCGCATTCGGGATCGTGCGCGTCGTTTACGATGTGTTCGGTGTCGAGTTCCTGGCAACGCTGAACATGCTGCCGCTGCTGGGTGCGGCAGCGGCGGTCACGATCATCTACGGATCCGTGCGTGCCCTGTCGCAGGACCACCTGAAAAAGCGCCTTGCCTACTCAACGGTCAGCCAGGTCTCTTACATCGCCCTGGGTACCGCCATCGTCGGGCCGCTGGCCACGATCGGCGGCGTCGTACACCTGGTACACCAGGGTGTCATGAAGATCACGTTGTTCTTCGCCGCCGGCAACTATGCCGAGAATCTCGGTATCCACAAGGTCAGTGAGATGAACGGTGTCGGGCGGCGCATGCCCGGAACGACGGCGGCGTTTACGATCGGTGCCCTCGGCATGATCGGGATTCCGCCAGTCGCCGGATTCGTCAGCAAGTGGTACCTCGGTGTCGGTGCGGTCGAGGCGGGACAGGCAGCCTGGGTATTGCCAGTCCTGATCGGCAGCAGCCTGTTGAACGCCGCCTATTTCCTGCCAATTCTCTACCGCGCCTGGTTCCGGCCGGCGCCGGCCGAGTGGCCGCATGAGCATCCACGCAGTGGCCGCTGGGAGATGCCGGGGGCCTTGTTATGGCCGCCGGTCATTACGGCGTCGCTGGCGCTGTTAATCGGCTTGTTCGCCGCGGCGCCTTACAGCCCGCTGGAGTGGGCGCAGTTGATCGCTTCGCGGGAGTACCGTTCATGAACGAACTGCTGATACTGGCTGCCATCGCGACGCCATTGCTGTCGATGCCGCTCGTCTTTTTCGCTGGTCGGCGCTGGCTGCCGGCCATCGCTACCGTGCCGGCGCTGCTGGCCGGGCTGCTGGTGCCGGAGGGCGTTGTCGTTTCGCTGCCGTGGTTGTTGCTCGGTGCCTACCTGCAACTGGACGGGATCGCGGTCCTGCTGTTGCCGGCAACCGCGTTCGTCTGGCTGTTTGTTGCCGCGTGGGCGGCGACGAGGGAAGCTGACAGGCTGGATGATCCGGCGTTTCGCCTGTTCTTCCTGGCTGCCATGAGCGGTAATTTCCTCGTCATTCTTGCCGCGGACATGGTCAGTTTTTACATCGGTTTCGCCATGATGGGCCTGGCCGCCTATCCGTTGTTGCTGCGGCCCGGTCAACAGGCGCGTTTCAGCGCGCGCATCTACCTCGCGTTCACGCTGGTCGGTGAACTGGCGCTGTTTGCGGGCATGGTCGGTCTTTACGCCGCGAGTGGCTCGCTGCTGTTCAGTGATCTCGGCGCAACCCCGGTGCCGGGGATCACGCTCGCCCTGCTGCTGATCGGTTTCGGCATCAAGGTGGCGTTGCCGGGTCTGCATTTCTGGCTGCCCCTGGCCTACGGGACTGCGCCGATCATTACGGTGGCCGTGCTCAGCGGGCCGATGATGAAGGCAGGCCTGCTTGGCTGGCTGCGCTTCCTGCCGGCAGAGGCGGACGGCTTGATGGAGTGGGGTCCGGTGTTGATGCTGCTGGGCGCGGCGGGCCTGGTACTCGGTGTCTGGCTCGGCCTCGTTCAGCGCGAGCCGCGAGCCGTGCTGGCGTACTCCAGCATTGCCAAGATGGGGCTGATCACGGCGTTGTTCGGTGGGGCCCTGAAGAGCCCTGCTGAGGCGGCGCCGGTCGCTGCGGCCCTGGTGCTGTTTGCGATGCACCATCTGCTGGTGAAGTCGGCGCTGTTTCTCGGCGTCGGTGAATGGGAAAAACGCGGCCGGGCGCGCTGGGTGATGGCGGGACTTGGCCTGCTGGCGCTGACGATGATCGGCGCCCCGTTGACCGGTGGAGCGCTCGTCAAGCAGGGACTCGGCACCGCAATCGCCGGTGATTTCGGCGTGCTGTCGGCGTTGCTGACACTCTCGGCAATCGGTACGGCCCTGCTGATGGCGCGCTTCATGTGGCTGCTGACGCGGAAGGTCGTGCGCCCGACGCTGACCGACAGCATCCCTGCAGCGGCATGGCTGGTGTTGTTGCCAGTCGCATTCTTGGGGCCATTCACGCCGTTTGTGATCACCCTGGAGGTGGCAGGCATGCTGCCGCTGGGCGTCTTCCTGCTGGGGCTCGCGGGTATGTCGTGGCTGAATGCACGCTGGCCCGGATTGTGGGCACGCGGCAGGTCTGGTGATGCACTGACCGCACTGAATCGCGTGCTGCAGCACGCAAGGCGCCGCCTGCCGACGCCGCAGATCCAATACGGGCGCCTGCAGGTTGCGCTGATACGGCCTGAGACGCTACCAGCACCGCAGGGCACCCTGGCAGGCCCCGGGCTGCTCTGGCTGGCACTGTTTCTCGGCCTCTTGGCAGCGACCCTGCTTCCTCATTAATGCAAACCGGAGGGCATCCATGAAGCGCTTCAAGAACATCCTGTATTTCGCCGATGGCGAGAGCGCACCGTCGCCCGCACTGCAGCGCGCCCTGCGCCTGGCCGACACCAATGGCGCACGCCTGACGGTGGTAGATGTACTCGAACCATTGGACACGCCGGGCGAGATCGCGTCGCGCCTGAATCGGGACCTGCGCGAGATCCTCGCTGAACAACGCCAGCAGGTGCTGGATGAATTGGCGGAGACGTCTGCACACGACAATACGCTGATCTACACGAAGGTGCTGTTCGGCATCCCGTTCGTCGAGGTGATACGTGCCGTGAAACTTGGCGGGTACGACCTGGTGATCAAGTCCGCACGCTGTCCGGCCGGTCTCAGTGAGCGACTGTTCGGCAGCAATGATATGCACCTGTTACGCAAATGCCCCTGCCCGGTATGGATCGATCGGCCCAATGCCGCGCCGCACTACACACACATCCTGGCTGCGGTTGACCCGATGGCGCCTGCCGGCGAGGGCTGCGACGACCAGGTGATGTCACTGGCCAGTTCGTTGGCGGTGCGCGAATCTGCCAGCCTGTCGGTGGCGCACGCCTGGCATCTCGATGGAGAATCGATGTTGCGCCACGGGCGGTTACGGGTGCCGGCGATCGAGCTGCAGCAGTTGCTGCAGGGGGCTGAGGACCGGCATCGCGAAAAGCTCGCGGCATTGCTCGGCCGCTACGGACTGAGTGACGGTGACCCTGCCGTGCACCTGGTAAAGGGCGAGGCGGCGCCGTCGATCCGTCAACTTGCCGAGCAACTGCCGGCTGATTTGATCGTGATGGGCACAGTGGGGCGCAGTGGCATCCCTGGCTTTTTCATAGGAAACACTGCGGAAGAGGTGCTACAAACCACGCAGGCGTCGGTGCTGGCGGTCAAACCGGGCAACTTTGTTTCTCCGGTAACGTGATGGATGGAAACCCGGAGCAATGCAGAACCTCAAGCTGAACCTCAAACACCTTCGCTACTTCTGGAGCGTCGCCAGCCACGGGTCGATCGCGCGGGCTGCGGAGGCGCTGTACCTGACGCCACAGACGATCAGCGGACAGATCGCCGAGTTGGAGAAGCAGATCGGGGCGAAGCTGTTTCAGCGTGACGGTCGTCAGCTGGTGCTCAACGAGACTGGGCGGCTGGTGTTCTCCTATGCGGACGAGATGTTCCGACTGGGGATCGAATTGCAGGATGTCCTCAGTGGCGGGGCCCCGGGCACCACGATCACGGTCAAGGTCGGTGTCGCGATGGTCGTGCCCAAGCTGTTGGCGTACCGGGTGCTCGAACCCGTGCTGCAGATGCCCGAAGCGGTGCGGCTGATCTGCCACGAGGCGCCACTGGTCGATCTGTTGGCCGATCTGTCGGTGCACAAGCTGGACGTGGTGCTCGCAGATGTACCGGTCAACCCGGCGCTCAACATCCGCGCCTACAACCATTCCCTGGGCGATTCCGGTATCTCATTTTTCGCAGTTCCCGGGCAGGCCGGGGTGCTGCGTGATGGTTTCCCTGGCAGTCTGAGTGGCGCCCCCATGCTGATGCCGGGCAGCGGCAGCAGCCTGCGACGCAGTCTCGAGAGCTGGTTCGAACGTCATGCACTGCAACCACTGGTCATCGCCGAGTTCGAGGATCGTGCGCTGATGAAGGCGTTCGGCGAACGCGGCTCCGGGGTGTTCACCTCGCCGACTGCGGTCGAACAGGATGTGTTGAACAAGTACGGGGTAGAGGTGATCGGGCGCACGCTGGAGATAAGGGAGCACTTTTACCTGATCTCGCCGGAACGACGGATAAAACACCCTGCGGTCACGGCGATCACCGAGTCGGCGCGTACCGAGCTTTTCGTCTGAGCGCATTGCCGCAATAGCCGCTGGGCGAAGCAGGTCGCCTGTACCGTCAGGTCGACTGTTTCGGCCATCCGGTCCTCGGGTAAACTGATCCGACATACAGGCTTCCAGCCTGCCTCCACCCACCCCCGGAGAACCCGATGAGCGACAACACCACAGGCAATGCACTGGACAATCCCCGCAGCCGCCTGCGGGTGCGCAATGCCACGTTGAACGACATCC
>JAGRGW010000321.1 GCA_020445315.1 Gammaproteobacteria bacterium | reverse complement strand
GGCAAGTCGACCCTGTTCAACCGCCTGACGCGCACCCGTGACGCGCTGGTCGCCGACCAGCCCGGGCTGACCCGCGACCGCAAGTACGGTGTCGGGCGCCTTGGCTCGAGGCCGTACCTGGTCGTCGATACCGGTGGCATCAGCGGCGACCGCGAAGGCGTCGAGGCGCTGATGCAGCAGCAGGTCCAGCTCGCGATCGGTGAGGCCGACCGCATCCTGTTCCTGCTCGACGCGCGCGACGGCCTGACCGGCGGTGACGAGTCGATTGCGGCCGTGCTGCGCCGCACCGGCAAACCCATCACGCTGGTCGTCAACAAGACCGACGGCATCGATTTCGACAGTCACGGCGGCGATTTCTACCGCCTGGGTATCGGCGAGCCGGTCCCGATCGCAGCCGCCCACGGTCGCGGTGTGCACGGCCTGATCAACGACGTGTTGGCCGATCTGCCGGAACCGGAAACCGATGACGATGCGGGTGGGGCCGATCGCGGTATCCAGATCGCCGTTGTTGGACGGCCGAACGTCGGCAAATCGACCCTGGTCAATCGATTGCTGGGCGAAGAGCGTGTCGTCGCCTTCGACCAGCCCGGCACGACCCGCGACAGCATCGACATCCCGTTCGAGAGCGGCGGGCGTCGTTACACGCTGATCGACACCGCCGGCGTCAGGCGCCGGGCAAAGATCAGCGAGGCGATCGAAAAGTTCAGTGTCATCAAGACGCTGCAATCGATTGAGCAGGCCAACGTCGTGCTGCTCGTGCTCGACGCCCAGCAGGGGATCTCGGACCAGGACGCGGGGTTGGCCGGACACGTCGTCGAGAGTGGGCGCGCGCTGATCGTCGTCATCAACAAGTGGGACGGTCTCGGCAGCGACGAGCGTGACCGCATCCGCAACGAGATGCAGCGCCGCCTGATGTTCCTGGATTTCGCCGAATGGCGCTTTGTCTCGGCGTTGCACGGCAGCGGCGTCGGCCACCTGCTGGCCGCGGTAGACGCCGCATTCGAGGCCGCCACGGTCGACCTGAAGACGCCGGTGTTGACCCGCATCCTCGAAGACGCCGTGGCTGAGCACCAGCCGCCGCTGGTGCAGGGGCGGCGGATCAAGCTGCGCTATGCCCATCAGGGCGGTAAGAATCCACCGATCATCGTCATCCACGGCAACCAGACCGCCGATATCCCGGCGAGCTACCAGCGTTACCTGATGAACCGCTACCGCAGCGTACTGCAGCTGCGCGGTACGCCGATGCGCATCGAGTTCCGCACCGGCACCAATCCCTTTGCCGGTCGGCGCAACAAGCTGACCGAGCGGCAGCGCAAGAAGCGCGGCCGCCTGATGAAGCACGTCAGGGGCAAGTAGCGGCTGGCCCGGGCAGGCGTTGCCGGCGCCTGGTCAACCGCGCAGTTGCAGACTGCCGCTGCTGTCCAGCGAGCCGTCGTCGAGCAGCACGCCGTGGCGGTGGCCGGACGGGTCGGCCAGCACGATCAGCGGTTCCTGGAAGGGTGCGCGGCGCACGAAGGCGATCGACCAGCCGAATCCCTCGAGGCGCGACAGCGCGAAACGCTGCAGTTCCGTCATCAGCTGCTTGACGTTGGGTGGCACGGGCCGGGCCCCGTTGCGACGCTCGGTGAA
>JAGRGW010000039.1 GCA_020445315.1 Gammaproteobacteria bacterium | reverse complement strand
GAAGCCGAGCAGGCGCAGGTGCTTGAGTTCGTTGCCGTCGGCCGACCAGAAGATCATTGCCGGCGGGGCCGGAATGCCGATGTGCTGCTGCAGTGCCTTGTCGGCCTCGTCCTGGCGGGTCACGTCCGCCTGCAGCAGGACCATGCCCGACATCAGGTTGCTGACGGTCGGGTCGGAGAAGGTCTCCCGCTCCATTTGTTTGCAGTAGGTGCACCAGTCGGCGTAGAAGTCGAGCATGACCGGTTTTCCGGTCTTGGCGGCCTGCGCCAATTCGCGCTCCAGGTCGCTGACCGACTTGATCTTTTTGAACGTGGCGTGGCTCGCCTGGGCCGTGGCGACGGTCCCACCGAAGACGCCCCGCAGCGGCTGGATCGTATCCTTGCCGCCGAGCGCGGCGCCGAGCAGGAAGGTCGCGCCGTAGATCACGGCGCCGAGGCCAAGCCCCTTCCACAGCCGGCTCCAGCCGCTGGTTTCCCTGGCCAGCGGCTCCAGCGCGCCCATGTAAATGCCCGAGCCGATCAACAGCAGGCCCCAGGCCAGCAGGATGATCATTTCCGAGATATAGGTCGGTACCAGCCGCTCCAGCATCGTCAGCGCGATGCCGAGCATCAGCACGCCGAACACGGCCTTGACCGCATCCATCCAGGCCCCGGCGCGGGGCAGCATCTTGCCGGCCGAGGCGCCGATCATCAGCAGGGGTACACCCATGCCCATGCCCATGGCGAACAGGGCGGCGCCGCCGAGCACGGCATCGCCGGTCTGGCTGATGAAAATCAGCGCGCCGGCCAGGGGTGGTGCCAGGCAGGGCCCCACGATCAGCGCCGACAGCAGGCCCATGATGGCCACGCCGGTGTACTGACCGCCTTTCTGGCGGTTGCTGATCTCGGTCAGGCGGCTCTGCAGGGCCGACGGCAGTTGCAATTCGAAGAACCCGAACATCGACATTGCCAGCGCGATGAAGATCGCCGCGAACGCGATCAGCCAGAGCGGCTGCTGCAGGGTCGTCGACAGGTTGACGCTGAACAGGCCGACGAGGATGCCGGCGAGGGTGTAGGTTGCCGCCATCGCCAGCACGTAGACCAGCGACAGCGTGAACGCCTTGCGCGTCGTGATGCTGCTGCCGTGGCCGGCGATGATGCCGGACAGGATCGGAATCATCGGGAACACGCACGGCGTGAATGCCAACAGCAGGCCGATGCCGAAGAAGCTCGCGATGATCAGCAGGTAGTCGCCACCGGCCAGCAGGCCGGCGATCTGGTCCTGCTCAGACTGCGTGACGGCACCCGCCGGGGTCGCAGGGGCGCTGGCGCCGCCGGTGACCGGCGTGGTTGCCACCACCTGTGCCGCGGGGGTGTCCGTCGCCCCGGCGGCGGCCGGCAGGCCGATCTTGAAGGTGTTCTGCTGTGGCGGGTAGCAGATGCCGCGATCGGCGCAGCCCTGGTAGCTCGCAAGCAGTTCGACCTCGGTCGCCCCGGTGTTGCTGCGCACCAGCGGGATGTCGAGGTCGATCGCGCGGTGGTAGACCTCGACGTCGCCAATCGAGCCGTCGGGCTTGACCGAGTCTTTCTTGACGTCGGGTGCCGGCATGTCGAAGGCACCGAGTTGGACGCCATCACCGCGGAGTTCGAGTTTGACTTTGTCGTAATAGAGGTAGGTGCCGTCGGCGATCGTCCACTGGACCTGCAGCCGGCTGCCGTCGGGACTCAGCGCGCTGACCCGGAAGGCGTCCTCGGGCGCGAGGATGTCGTCCTCGAAGCCCAGGCCCAGGCTGTTGCCCAGCGCGGCGAGTTCGTCGAGCGGGTTGGCGCCGGCCGCCTGGATCGGTTCAAAGGCCTGTTCGAAGGCCGGTTCGGCCGGCGGGGTGTCCAGGTTGGGCGAATCACTGACGGCGGCGCCGGTATCGCTGCCGGTCGGGGCGAAGTCCTCGACCATGCCCGGGTCGACCGGCGGCGGCTGGTCTGCGGCCTGGCTGATCGCGACCAGCACGGTCTGGGTATGCGGCGGGTAGCAGATGCCGTCGTCGGCGCAGCCCTGCGAGCGGGCCTTGAGCTTCAGAATTTCGGCGCCCGTCGGCAGCTTGACGATGGGCACCTCGACAGTGACCTCGCCGCGGTAAATGCTGACTTGGCCGAAGATCGGGTCGTTCTTGGTCTCTGCCGGCGGCAGATCGGGCTCGCCGAGCGCGACGCCCGGCGTCTCGCTGATAAACCGGAACTTGCTCTGGTACAGGTAGTAGCCGTCGGCAACTTCCCAGTTGAACCTGACGGTATCGCTGTCGTCCGCGCTGGCGGAGATGACGAAGGCCTCGTCGGGCTTGAGGAAGGACTGTTCGGCCTGGGCCGCCAGTGGGGTCAGCAGAAGCAGCAGTAGGCTTAGGAATCGTCGGTGCATTGGTCAATCCAGGCCAGGTATTCTGGGAGTCCGTCCGTGACCGGGACCGCGATCACTTCCGGAAGTTCATACGGGTGCAGTTCGACAATCGCCGACTGCAGGGCTGCGTAACGGTCGCGGCGCGTCTTTGCCTGTAACAGGACCTCGGAGCCGTGCTCGATATTTTCACGCCACCTGTAGACAGACGTGGACGGCGCGCCAATATTCACGCAGGCCGCCAGTTTTTGGCGCACCAGCGCCTCGGCGAGCGTAATGGCCTGCTCCCGGTCCGGCAGCGTCGTGAACACGATAATGGCTTCGTGCGCTGGTTTCATGGTTGCGCGGGGCTTGAAATCGCCTGTCATCGACCCGAAATTTCAGGGAGCGCAAGTTTATGCCGGATCGCCCCCTGATTGACAGCCGGGTCGGGTGCCGGCGCCGCAGTCCGGAAGTGACCCGGGGAAATGCCGACTTGCGCCACCGAAATTGCGCGATACCCTGCTAGCGGTGTCGTGGGCGTCGACGGCGGCTTGGTCAACGGCGCCATGGGTACATCACAATCCAGGGAATCTCATGCCATTTGCCGGTCTCGTCTTTCTCCTCGTCTTCGTCGGAGCCCCGTTGATCGAACTGTACCTGCTGATCGAGGTAGGCAGCGAGATCGGCGCGATCCCGACGATTGGTCTGTCGTTGTTTACTGCGGCGCTCGGTGGGTGGCTGGTTCGTATGCAGGGGCTCGGCGTTCTGTTTCGTGCGCAGTCGCAACTGGGGCAGCGCGAGGTGCCCGCACTTGAACTGGTGGAGGGCGCAGTGCTGCTGTTGGTGGGCTTTGCGCTGCTGTTGCCGGGCTTCATCACCGACGCGATCGGCTTCCTGTTACTGATACCCCCGTTGCGGCGCGGTCTGATCCTGCGCTGGCTGCGCTCGCGCGGCTCGCTGCAGCCGGCGCCCGAAGGGCCGGCGGAGCGCCGCGCCGATCACATTATCGAGGGCGACTTCCGGCGCGAGGACTGACCCGGTATCCGACCTACGGAGAGGGGCTTGTGGCGGGCGCCGGCCTGGCAACGACTGCCACGATATCGACGAAGCGCTCGAATTCCACGACCAGTTGGCCGAACACGTCGACCGTGCCCCGGCTGTCGTTGTCGGCGGTCTCGTACAGGTAGGCGTAGGCGCTTGTGCCCATGTCGATGCAGTACTGGCGGCTGCGAAACCGGCGCCCCAGTTGACCGCTGAACAGGCCGCCAATGAACAGCGCGACGTCGCCGAGGCGCTGTAGCCAGAGGCGTCGCTCGCGCTCGCTGGTGGCATGCTGGGCCTCGGCGTAGAGCAGCGCCAGCGGCGGTATCCGCAGGCGCCGGTCGGCGAAATCGAACAGCCTGTCGCTGCGCGCGTAGCCGACCAGCAGCAGCGTCAGGTAGTGCAGGGTCGCGTCGTCGGCCCTGACGGCGCGCTGACGCGCCGCACGGTGAAGCGCGTGGTGGAAATAGTCGGTCAGCGTGGTGCTGCGAACGAGGTCATACGCCGGGCTCTCGTGGGTCATCAGGGTCTCCTCGATGCGTTCCTTTTCCCCTGTGTTTTTACGGCATTTTTCAAGAATTGTTTAGTTATCAGCAGCTTGATGCTGCGAGTGCCAAAAAGCCGGGTCTTGGAAGAATGCCCAGCCGGCCCTTGAAATTCTGTTTTCGGCCCCTATTATTGGCACTCACCAGCGGCGAGTGCTAACAGACCCCCGTCGCCAGTGAATCGAAATCAGTCATGTCTTACACGTCTCAAGGGAGATGCAACTCAATGAATATCCGTCCTTTGCATGACCGCGTGGTCGTACGCCGTAAAGAAGAGGAAACCACTTCGCCGGGCGGCATCGTGCTGCCGGGTTCGGCCACCGAGAAGCCGGTTCAGGGCGAGGTCGTCGCTGTCGGTAACGGCAAGATTCTCGACAACGGCGACGTGCGCGGCCTCGACGTCAAGGTCGGCGACACGGTGCTGTTCGGCAAGTACTCGGGAACCGAGATCAAGATCAACGGCGACGAAGTGCTCGTCATGCGCGAAGAAGACATCATGGGCGTGATCGAGGGCTGAGCGCTTGCGCCGCCCCTGACACCGACCCCGTCACACACTCACAGGCATTCAGGTAAATAGAAATGACTGCAAAAGAAGTTAAGTTTTCCGACGACGCCCGCCAGGGCATGCTGCGCGGCGTCAACATCCT
>JAGRGW010000320.1:5585-5951 GCA_020445315.1 Gammaproteobacteria bacterium | reverse complement strand
TGCTGGAGGACGGCATCATCAAGGAAGGTACCCACAGCATCGAGCAGGGCGCGGGGCTGCGCGCGATCAGCGGGGAAAAGACCGGCTTTGCCTACACCGATGACCTGGCACTGCCACGCCTGCTGGAGGCCGCCGGCGCCGCGCGCGCCATCGCGCAGGCCGGTCAGCATGGCGCCCAGGCGATCGCCGGCCGGCAGCGATCGGTGCTGCTGTACGACCCGGTGAACCCGCTGGAATCGCTGACGGCGGCACAGAAGATCGAGCTGATGCGACAGGCTGACGCGGCCGCCCGCGCCGCCGACCCGCGTGTCAGCCAGGTCATTGTCAGCCTGGTCGCCGCGCACGACATCGTGCTGGTCATGGACA
>JAGRGW010000320.1:0-5552 GCA_020445315.1 Gammaproteobacteria bacterium | reverse complement strand
GTGCGCCCGCTGGTGCGCATGAACGTGCAGGTGATCGTCGAGCAGGACGGCCGTCGCGAACAGGGCAGCAGCGGTGGCGGGGCGCGCCAGTCACTCGAATTCTTCCAGCAGGACGACCGTGCGGCCGGCTATGCACGCGAGGCCGTGCGCCAGGCCCTGGTCAACCTGGACGCCGTCGCCGCGCCGGCCGGCATGATGCCGGTCGTACTCGGACCGGGCTGGCCCGGTGTACTGCTGCACGAGGCCGTCGGTCACGGGCTCGAGGGCGACTTCAACCGCAAGGGCACCTCGGCGTTCTCGGGCCGTATCGGCGAGCAGGTGGCGTCGCCGCTGTGCACCGTGGTCGATGACGGCACGCTGCCGGGACGGCGCGGGTCGCTGAACATCGACGACGAGGGAACGCCGTCGGGCAACAACGTGCTGATCGAGAAAGGCATCCTCAAGGGTTACATGCAGGACCGCATGAACGCGCGCCTGATGGGCGTGGAGCCGACCGGCAACGGGCGCCGTGAGTCCTATGCACACCTGCCGATGCCGCGCATGACCAACACCTACATGCTGCCCGGTGAGCACGATCCGGGCGAGATCATCGCCTCTGTCGAAAAAGGCCTGTACGCGGTCAACTTCGGTGGCGGCCAGGTCGACATCACATCGGGCAAGTTCGTGTTCTCGGCCAACGAGGCCTACCTGATCGAGAACGGCAAGGTCACCCGGCCGGTCAAGGGTGCGACACTGATCGGCAACGGGCCGGAGGTCATGACCCGGATCAGCATGGTTGGCGATGATCTCAAGCTCGACTCGGGCGTAGGCACCTGCGGCAAGGAGGGTCAGAGCGTGCCGGTTGGCGTCGGCCAGCCCACGCTGAAAATCGACCAGCTTACCGTCGGCGGTACCGCGGCATGAACGAACAGGACAAGATCCAGCAACTGCAGTCGGCGGTCGAGAACCTGCTCGAAGAGGCGAAGCGACAGGGCGCCGACAGTGCCGAGGCCGGGGTATCGGCACAGACCGGGTTGTCGGTCACTGTGCGCCTGGGCGAGACCGAGACCATCGAGCACACCAGCGACAACGGTCTGGGGATCACGGTCTTCTTTGGCAACCGCAAGGGCTCGGCCAACACCACCGACCTGCGGCCCGACGCCATCCGCGAGAGCGTGGCGGCGGCGTGCCGAATCGCCCGCAGCGCCTCGGAGGACCCGGCTGCGGGACTGGCCGACCCGGCACTGATGGCGCGCGACATCCCGGACCTCGACCTCTACCACCCTTGGGAGATCGATGCCGACGGGGCCGCGGAACTGGCCCGTGCCTGCGAGGAAGCGGCGCGTTCCGCCGACGCGAGGATCACCAATTCCGAGGGCGCAACGCTGTACACCCAGCGTTCGAGCTTCGTCTACGGCAATTCGCACGGCTTCGTTGCCGGCTACCCGACGACACGGCACAGCCTGAGCTGCGCCGTAATCGCGCAGCAGGGCGACGACATGCAGCGTGACTACTGGTACGACAGCGGCCGTGTCGCCGGCGACATCGATGCGCCCGAGCATATCGGCAGCCGCGCAGCCGAGCGCGCGCTGGCCCGACTCGGCGGACGCAAGGTCGCCACGCTGGCCTGCCCGGTGCTGTTTCGCGCGGACATCGCCCCGAGCCTGCTGCGCAGCCTGTTCGGCGCCATCCGCGGACATGCCGTTTACCGCCGCTCGACATTCCTGCTCGACGCCGTGGGGAGCCAGATCTTTCCGCAGTGGGTAACGATCGACGAGGACCCGCTGCGGCCGCGCGGCCAGGCCAGCGCCCCGTTCGACAACGAAGGGGTCGCGACCGCCCATCGCGACCTGGTCGCCGACGGCGTCCTGCAGGGTTACCTGCTCGACAGCTATGCGGCGCGCAAACTCGGCCTGCAGAGCACCGCCAGCGCCGGTGGCGTCCGCAATGCCTCGATCACGTCGACCGGGCAGGACTTTGAACAACTGCTGCGTGAAATGGACCGGGGAGTCGTGGTCACCGAACTGATGGGCCAGGGCAGCAACCTGGTGACCGGGGACTATTCACGTGGCGCGGCGGGCTTCTGGGTCGAACACGGCGAGATCCAGTACCCGATCGAGGAATTTACCGTCGCAGGCAACCTGCGCGACATGTATGCCGGCCTGGTCGCCGTGGGCACCGACAACGCCATTCCGGGCAGCGTGCGCACAGGCTCCTGGCTGATCGACAAGATGACCGTCGGTGGCGACTGACCCCGGGGAGACAGAATCACATGCGAATCCTGCACACCATGTTGCGCACGGCCAACCTGGAGCGCTCGATCACCTTCTATACGGACGTGCTCGGCATGAAGCTGCTGCGGCAGAAAGACTACCCCGACGGCGAGTTCACGCTCGCCTTCATCGGGTATGGTGACGAAGCCGACGAGACCGTGATCGAGCTGACCTACAACTGGGGTGTCGACAGCTACGACATGGGCAACGCCTACGGGCATATCGCGATCGAGGTCGAGGACGTCTACGAGGCGGCCGACGCGATCAGGGCACGAGGCGGCAAGATCCTGCGCGAAGCCGGACCGATGAATGCCGGAACGACCGTGATCGCCTTTGTAGAGGACCCGGATGGGTACCCGATCGAACTGATCGGCCGCAAGCGCTGATCCCGCAACGAGAGAACCGAGCATGAGCGGAAGCGACAACCTGATGATCCTGCCGTCGACCGACAAGACCCGCATTCGACTGGTACGCATCCCACCCGACTATCGCGACCAGGAGGTCTACCGGCACGTTACCGGCCTGATTGCACGGGTCGAGGAACAATCACCGGACTTCGACTGGGAGGAGATCCTGGCCGTGCTCGAGGATCACGGTTTCGAACCGGTCGAGTTCCAGTTGGGTCCATCCCTCGACTGACCCACGCCCGCGCCGCCCCGGCGCCCGGGGCGATTCAGCCGTTTGGGCGACGGACGCATCGGCCCGATAGGCCCGTCGCGACACATGCGTGCTGTTTTTTTGTCCCCGAACGAAACAAATGGCACAGAAAAAAGGTCGTATATTCAGCTTCTTGTCGCAGTGTCGTCCGATTTTTTCGGAAACACTGGACAGACTCAGCCTGGGCGTCTAATGTTTGTTCAACATTGCCCGGACATACCTGGCTCGCGCAATGGTAAACGCATCCGTAGACCTGGTTTTTTTGGACAAATACCGATCAGCACGAACGCAGGCCGAGATGCGATCCAAATAATGAATGAGGAATGAGATCATGAGACTTTCCACGAAAAGCCGTTACGCGGTCACAGCCATGCTGGATCTCGCCCTGAACGGCTCACAGGGGCCGGTCACGCTGGCCGATATTTCCGAGAACCAGAGTATCTCGCTGTCCTATCTCGAGCAGCTGTTTGCCGCCCTGCGCGCCAAAGGCCTGGTGCGAGGCGTGCGTGGTCCGGGTGGCGGCTACTACCTGGGTCGGGATGCGGGCGAGATTTCGATTGCCGACATCATCTGCGCGGTTGACGAGTGGGTCGAGTACACCCGCAGCAAGGCGCAGCAGATGCCGCCGGAGACGACGTGCACGACGCGAGGCCTGTGGGAAGACCTGAGCCAGCAGATTTTCGATTTCGTTGCCGGGATATCGCTGCAGGACCTGGTGATCCGTGGCCAGCAGCGGGCGGCTGAACTGAGTCGGCCGGAGACCCGGCCGGCGGTGGTTGGATTGAAGGACCGCGCAGCCTGACGACGCCGCTCGTACAAACGGTGGTGGGACGGACCGTTCCGTCCCACCCCGTCGTTTGGTCCGCGAAGGCGGGGGGTATTGTCTAGCGGCGCCGCGCTGCCGCCTTTTTCACGACCTTCTTCGTCGCCTTCGCTGCCTTCTTTTTCGCCTGGGTCTTCTTGGCCTGCTTTTTGGTCACCGCCTTTTTCGTTGCCTTCTTGGATACCCGTGGCGTTCTTGCGGGTGCGCTCTTGCCGGCGACATTCTTGGCGGCAACCTTTTTGGCAGCAACCTTCTTCGACGCTGTCTTTTTCGCCGCCGTCTTTTTCGTAGCGGCCGACTTGCCGGCAGTCTTCTTTGCCACTGTCCCGGCGACAGCCTTTTTCTTCGACGTCGCCTTCTTCGCCACCGTCTTCGGAGCCACCTTGCTCGCAGATACCTTCTTTGCCGACGCCTTGGTGACCTTTGCCGCGGTCTTTTTGGCTGCGGCTTTCCTGGCCACCACCTTCTTCGCCGCCGCTTTCTTCGTTGCGGCCTTCTTCGCCGTCGCCTTTTTTGCCGTCACCTTCTTCGCTGGCGCCTTTTTCGGCGCAGCCTTCTTTGCTGGGGCTTTTTTTGCCGCAGCCTTCTTTGCCGGAGCCTTTTTCGCCGCCGATTCCTTCGATCCGCTCTTGGCAGCCGCCGCTTTCCCGGCCGCCGGCTTCTTCTTGGCCGCGGCTTTCGCTCCCCCCTTCGTCGCCGCAACCTTCGTGGTCTTCGCAGAGCCTTCAGTTGCCTTTGCCTCGGCGACCGGTTTCCTGCCGGCCGCACGCTTGCGCGACTTGCCGGCAGGCGCCGGTTTCGCCCCGGCACCCGCGTCGACGGCCGTCGGTGCCGCATCATCCGCCGGCAGCGCCGCGAGGATTTTGCGAACGCCGGGCCAGGCCCCGTCGATGCCCGTGTCGGCGTCGACGTTTTTCAGCTTCTCGTGCAATTGGTAATACTGCAGCAAAGGACTCATCTGGCCTTCGTAGACGCGCAGGCGGTTGCTGATGGTCTCCTCGTAGTCGTCCGGTCGGCGCACGACCCGGGCGCCGCACTCGTCGCACACGCCTTCGACCATCGGTGGGTTGATGTACATGTTGTACTGCGCACCACAATTGTCGCAGGCGATGCGCCCAACCAGCCGCTCCATCAACTCGTCCGGATCGACGCGCAGGTTGAGCACCAGTTGGATCGGCGCACCCAGGTCGTTCAGCACGCTGTCGAGGACGTCGGCCTGGCCCGCGTTTTTCGGCAGGTCGACGAGGACGAATCCCTTGCGCAGGTCCATGCGCGGCATCTGGATCCTCAACAGGGCCAACAACAGTTCGTCGGAGACCCTCGCCGTGTCCATCGCCTCCTTGGCCAGGCGACCCAGCTCCGACTGCTCGGCAGCGGCATTCTGCATGACGCTGTTGACCGTGATAACGGGTAAATCGTGTTGACTGGCAATCTTTTCGGACAGCTCTGCCTTACCGGAGCCCGGGGGCCCCAAAAGCACAATCCTCATTGTCACTCCTTATATAAAGTGGCTTTTCTTGTTCTGGCCGTGTGCCAGGCCCGTCCGTAGGCCCGTCTGCACGACCTGATGCCGCAAACCGGTCGCGTCGCGAGCCGGTCCCACCACCACCGCGCCAACACTGCGGCGGCAACCCCCACCCACGAGGTGTGGGGAGATTCCTGTCCGAATCCGGCCGATCGGCCGATCAGGGCCCAATGCACCGACAACCGTCAGCCTACAGCCATCGCCGCTCCATATAAGGAAATCAGGATTTTCCTATGGGGGCATGCGTGTTTTGCATTGGCTACCCGGCGCCACGTTGTCTAAGCTAATCGCACAT
>JAGRGW010000319.1 GCA_020445315.1 Gammaproteobacteria bacterium | reverse complement strand
GATCCGCTCCGGGCTGTAGCCGGCGAAGAAGTCCCGGTTGAAGGTCAGGCCGGAGACCTCTTCGATGACCGGGATGCAGTCGTCTTCGGTCGCGCCCGGGTAAACCGTTGATTCATAGATGACAACGTCGCCCTTGCCGATTACCTGGCCGACCGCGCGGCTGGCCGAGATCAGGGGGCGCAGGTCGGGGCTCTTGTACTCGTCGATGGGGGTCGGAACCGTTACGATGTAGACATTGCAGTCGCGGATATCGTCGAGCTGGTCGGTGTAGGCCATGCTGACCTCGGCCAACTCATCGGGCGATACCTCTAAAGAACTGTCGCGTCCCTGCCGCAACTCTGTAATGCGCGGGGCGCTGATGTCGAAACCGGTCACGGGAAACTTCTTGGCGAATTCGACTGCCAGCGGTAAACCGACATATCCAAGACCGATAACCGCGATTTTTACGTCGTCGAGAACCATGAGCAGCAGATCCTTTCTTTCTGTTTGGGCAGCCCCGATCTGGGGGCCGCGAATAATAACCCGGTGTTTTCGTGCATGCGAGGCGCTTATCGGCCGACGCAACGAATTGTTGAATATGCGACCTGTGCAGTTGCCAAACCGGGTCGCATTTGTCAGGCTCGCCGCGCATTTGGCCTAATTCGGGAAGAAAACCGCCAATGATGTTCCGCCTCTTCGGTCACTACGTCTCCAAGCTCTACTTGTTGTTGGGCGTAGTCGAATTCCTGGTCATGTTCTACTCGATGCTGGCCGGCTTCTACATGCGCTTCTCGCAGGGTGGGCTGCACCTCGTCGAAACGCCGGACACGCTGACCTACTCGGCTGCGGCGTACGCGACCGCGATGACCATCGCAATGGTCTCGGTCGGGCTCTACCAGCGCGGGCTGCCGTTCTCGGCCGGACTGCTGGTGCGGATCGCGCTCAGTTTCCTGATTGCCAGTGTGGCGCTCAGCGCGGTGTTCTACGCGTTCCCTGATCTCGTCGTGGGCCGTGGCGTGGTTGCCTACGCAATGTTGTTCACTTTCGTCGGTGTGCTCGGCCTGCGCAGCCTGTTCTTCCGCGTCACCCACAGCGAGATCCAGGCCAACTCGGTACTGGTGCTGGGTACCGGGCGGCAGGCGCAGATGATCAACGACCTCGAGCCGCTGCAGCCGGGGTTCCGTGTCGTCGGTTACGTCCCGGTCAACGAGACCGAGACCAACGTACCGCGCGAGCGCTGGATCGCCCACGATCGCCCTTTGATCGAGCTGGTACTGGCCCACGAGATCGACGAGATAGTCGTGGCGCCGGATGATCGGCGCATGCGCCTGCCGGTCGACGAGATCCTCGACTGCAAGATGTCCGGCACGATGGTGCTCGACCTGCTGAGCTTCTTCGAGAAGGAGACCTCGCGGATCAAGCTGGACGTGTTGCACCCGAGCTGGATCTTCTTCTCCGACGGCTTCCGGCTCAGCGGCCTGGCGCAGTACTCCAAACGTGTGCTCGACCTGCTCGGCAGCATCACCATCGTGGCGCTGACCTGGCCCTTCATGGGGCTGGTGGCGCTCGCGATCCTGGTTGAGAGTCGCGGCAAGGGGCCGATCCTGTTCCACCAGGTTCGTGTCGGACTGAACGGCCGGCAGTTCCAGGTGCACAAGTTCCGCAGCATGCGGACCGACGCGGAGGCCGACGGTGTCGCGCGCTGGGCAACCAAGAACGACAGTCGCATCACCCGCGTCGGCGGCTTCATCCGCAAGACCCGGCTGGACGAACTGCCGCAGATATTCAATGTGCTTATCGGCGAGATGAGCCTGGTCGGGCCGCGCCCCGAGCGCCCGGAGTTCGTCGGCCAGCTCGACAAGGAGATCCCTTTCTATTCAGAGCGGCACCGGGTCAAGCCTGGCCTGACCGGTTGGGCACAGCTTTGCTACCCCTACGGTGCGACGATGGAAGACGCGCGCAACAAGCTCGAGTTCGACCTCTACTACGTCAAGAATGCCAGCGCATTCCTCGACCTGATCATCCTGCTGGAGACAGTCGAGGTCGTGCTCTGGGGCAAAGGGGCGCACTGAATCCGATGGTGGCGGTCATCGAAGGGGTTCGACTGCCCGGTGGTCACGGAGGATGCCGGTGGACCAGCTAGCCTTCTATAGTTACGGCCTGGCCGGAATCGGGTTCGTCATCCTGCTGTTGCTGCTGATGACGGGCTGGCGCGGTCGCTTCATGGGCGCGCAGCTGATGATGGCGGTCGGTGGTTCCGCGCTGTGGGCGCTGATGGCCGCCGCGCAGGTCGCATTCCAGCGCCCCGGCATCGAGCTGGTCTGGGCCGCCGAGGTCGTGCGCAATCTGTTGTGGGCCTTTTTCCTGCTGCACCTGCTTAAGCCGTTCGCGTCGGGCAACCCGCTGTACACCAAGCTGCTGACCTACATCCGGCTGGCTTCGCTGGTGCTCGGCCTGGTCATGTTGATCATGTTGGTCGACATCCCCGGCCTGAATGCGCTGTTGCAGGTTGCCGATGCCGATCGCCAGTTCTCGCTGACCGGGCAGTTACTGTTCGCCGTGCTCGGTCTCGCCCTGGTCGAGCAGCTGTTCCGCAACACGCCCATCGATCAGCGCTGGGGCATCAAGCACCTGTGTTTCGGGCTCGGCGCGGTGTTCGTGTTCGATTTCTACCTGTACACCGACGCGGTGCTGTTCCATCGGCTGGACGGTTCGATCTGGTCGGCGCGCGGCTTCGTCAACCTGATGGCGATCCCATTGATCGGGATCACGGCGTCGCGCAACCCGGACTGGAGCCTGTCGATCTTCCTGTCGCGGCGAATGGTGCTGCACTCGACGACGCTGTTCAGCGCCGGTCTGTACATGCTCGTCATGGCGCTGGTGGGCTACTACATCAAGCTGTACGGTGGCCAATGGGGCAACGTGCTGCAGATCGCGTTCCTGTTCGGCGCGGTCGTCGTGCTCGTCGCGCTGCTGTTCTCCGGCCAGTTCCGCGCGCGCACCAAGGTATTCTTCAACAAGCACTTCTTCCACTACCGCTACGACTATCGCGAGGAGTGGCTGCAGGTCATCGGCCTGTTGGCGGCGAAACACGGTGACCTGCCGCTCAACGAACGCGTCATCTGGTCCCTGGCCGAGATCGTCGAGAGTTCGGGCGGCATGCTGTGGGTGCGCAACGAGAAGGGCGATTTCCGCTTCCGGGCGCGTTTCAATGCCCACCAGGCGGTCGAGCCGGTGGTCCTGGGCTCCGAATCGATGATCGGCCTGATGCAGGAGCGCCGCTGGGTCATCAACGTCGATGAACTCAACAACGATCCCGAGGTCTATGGCGACATGCAGTTGCCTGCCTGGCTGACCGACAATGCCGATGTCTGGCTGATCGTGCCGTTGATCCATGCCGACGCGTTGCTCGGATTCGTCGTCCTGCTGCAACCGCGTGCGCCGCAGTCGATCAACTGGGAGAACCTCGACCTGCTGAAAACCGTCGGTATGCAGGCGGCCAGTTACCTGGCGCTGAACCAGGCCGCCGAGGCACTGGCGGAGGCGCGGCAGTTCGAGGGTTTCAACCGCCTGTCTGCCTTCGTCATTCACGATCTCAAGAACCTGATCGCGCAGTTGTCGCTGGTGGCCAAGAATGCGGCCCGGCACAAGCACAACCCGGAGTTCATCGACGATGCCGTGAGCACGATCGAGAACTCCGTGCTCAAGATGAACCGGCTGATGGCGCAATTGAAGAGTGCGGATATCACCGGCGAGAGTCGGGCGATCAACCTCGTCGACGAACTGCGCGACGTGGTCAAGGCGAAATCCAGTGGTCGGCCGGAACCCACCCTGGTGACGGAACTCGACGTCGTCATGGTGTCGGCCGAGCCCGAGCGCCTGTCGGCCGTGCTCGGCCACGTGGTGCAGAATGCCCAGGACGCGACGCCGGACGACGGCCAGGTCAGCGTCGGGCTGCGTACCGCGGGGGATCAGGCTATAGTCGAGATCCGCGATACCGGTGTCGGTATGGACGCGGAATTTATCAAGTCTCGTCTCTTCCGGCCGTTTGATTCAACCAAGGGCCTCACCGGCATGGGCATTGGTGCCTACGAGTGTCGCGAAGTGATCTCCGCGCTCGGTGGGCAGGTGGTCGTCGAGAGTACCCCGGGCCAGGGCACCTTGTTCCGCATTCTGCTGCCGATGGTGGCCGCGGAGGGTGTCGTTTCGGATGCAGTATTGGCGTAGTAGACAGGGAACAGACAGGCGTGGCTGAAAGCAAAGACAAGTTATTGGTAGTCGAAGACGATCCCGGGCTCCAGAGCCAGTTGAAGTGGAGTTTCGAGGATTTCGATATCGCCGTGGCCGAGGATCGCGACAGCGCGATCGCGCACCTGCGGCGCCTGGAACCGGCCGTGGTGACGCTGGACCTGGGGCTGCCCCCCGATCCCGGTGGCGTCAGTGTAGGCTTCGGCCTGCTCGAAGAGATCCTGTCCCTGGCGCCGGACACCAAGGTCATCGTCGTGACCGGTCACAACGATCGCACCAATGCCATGCGAGCGATCGCGATGGGTGCGTACGACTTCTACGAGAAGCCGATCGACCCGGACCTGCTCGGCATCACGATCAAGCGTGCCGCCCGCCTGTACCAGATCGAACAGGAGAACCGGCGCCTGCAGGATTCCCATGGTTCCTCGCTGCTGCACGGCCTGATCGCCTCCAGCCCGGAGATGATGAAGGTGTGCCGCACGGTCGAGAAGCTCGCGCCGACCGACGTGTCGACGCTGATCCTGGGCGAGAGCGGTACCGGCAAGGAGGTCCTGGTCAAGGCCCTGCACAATCTCAGTGACCGCCGCGACAAGCGCCTCGTCGCGATCAACTGCGCGGCGATCCCCGAGGCCCTGCTCGAGA
>JAGRGW010000318.1 GCA_020445315.1 Gammaproteobacteria bacterium | reverse complement strand
GCCAAGGACCACGGCGAGGGCGGCAACATCGTCGGCCACCCGCTGGAGGGCCGGATCCTGATCATCGACGACGTCATCACCGCCGGCACGGCGATCCGCGAATCGATGGACATCATCGTCGCCGCCGGCGCCAAACCGGCCGGCGTCGTCATCGCGCTGGACCGCCAGGAACGCGGCAAGGGCGAGCGTTCGGCGATCCAGGAGGTCGAGGGCGACTACGGCATCCCGGTCGCGGCGATCGTGCGCCTGCAGGAACTGGTCGAGTACATCGGCCAGAGCGACGAGGCGGCCGCTCACCTGGCCAATATCGAGGCCTACCGGCGCGAATACGGCGTCTGACCGCCGCTGCCCGGTCACCGGCGGTAGCGGGTCAGCCGATCACCAGCTTCAGACCGATCAGCAAGGTCACGGCCTCGAACGCCCGCTTGATCCAGCGGTTGCCCTTCAGAATGGCGAAATGCGCCCCGAGATAGCCGCCCAACAGTGAGCCGAGCAGCAGCGCCGGCAGCCAGTCCCAGCGCACTTCTCCGAGGATGCCGAGCGTGACCGCGCCGGCGCCATTCCAGAACATGCCCACCAGCACCAGCGTGTAGGCCACCGCCTGGCGGTAATCCGCACCGAACCATCGCACCAGCCAGAGTGTCACAAAGAGACCGGTCCCCGATGTCAGCGAACCATTGAGCACACCGATCCCGAACAATCCGACCGCCCCGATCCACAGCCCACGACCACTGCGGTTGCGCGGCTGCTCCTCCATGCCCATCGACGGCTTGGCGACCGAGTACAGGCCGAGACCGAGCGTCAGCATGCCGAGCGCGACCTCGGCAACCCGCCCGGGCACCTGCAGGATCAGGCTGGCCCCCAGCAACACGCCGGGCAGGCCGCTGGCCAGGATGAAAATCACGAAACGGCGCTGCAGGCCGCCCTCTTTCAGGTGCCGCAGCGTGGCACCGAGGCCGAGCGCCACCGACGCGATCTTGTGCGTCGCCAGCGCGATCCCGAACGGCAAGCCGAGAAAGATCAGCGCCGGCAGCTGCAGCAGGCCCGCCCCCCCGCCGGCGAACGCCGAGAACACGTTGGCGACCAGCGAAACCAGGAAAAGTATGAAGTGTTCCACAGACTTGCCGATAACCACTGGCGGGACTTCATTATAATGAACGGGGCTGAAATTCCCCGCCGTGGCGGCATGACGATGATGACGAAACACAAACTGATCTACCTGGGCGCCGTGTGCGTGCTGCTGGCCGGCAGCGCAACCGCCGGTGGAATCAAGAAATGGGTCGACGAAAACGGCCTCGTTCACTACGGCACCAGCATTCCGCCCCAGTACCTGGACAAGGCGCACAGCGAACTCAACGACCGCGGCATCGAAATCCGCCGTCGCGAGCGCTCAATGACGCCGGAAGAGATCCAGCGCGAGAAGGCCCTGGCCGCACTGCGCGCCGAGCAGGAGCGACTGAAAGAGGAACAGCACGCGCGTGACCGCATCCTGCTGAGCCTGTATCGCAACGAGGACGACCTGGTCATGGCGCGAGACGGCAAGATCGCCCAGATCGACGCCCAGATCCGGCTGAAGCACAACGAGATCCGGCGCCTGAAGGACCGCCTGTCGGAGCACCAGGCCTCGGCCGCCGCCGCCGAACGCAGCGGCAGGCGACTGTCCGAACGCCAGCAGGAAAACCTCGACAGCACGCAGCGCTCGATCGAGCGCTCGTACGCGATCATCCTCGGCAAGGAAGACGAGAAACGCGTGACCATCGAGAAATACGACTACGATCTGAACCGCTTCCGCGCACTGCGCCAGCACGCCGCCCGGTCGCAGAACGCCGATATCATCAAGGAATCGGACATCCCCGACCTCGTCGAAACAGCCGTACATTGTGCCGACAGCCAGCACTGCGGGCGTATGTGGCAGATCGCCCAGTCCTACGCCAAGAAACACGCCACGACCCCGATCGACCTGGCCGCCGACCGCATCCTGGTCACGGCGCCGCCGCGTGAACTGCGCGATATCAGTATCACCGTGTCGCGCCTCGCCGACGACGAGGGCGGCGGTGAGCGCATCTTCATGGACGTGCAGTGCGCCAACTTCACCGAGGGGCGGGAATTCTGCCGCAGCGACCACGTGGAAGGCATCCGCGAGAACTTCCGCTTTGCCTTGAACCCGACCGGCGAAAACGCCAAACCCTGACCGCACCCGAGCGGAAAAGCGGCTGCCGGGCGCGACCGCGAACTGGCAGGCTGCCCGGATGTCAGTCCGGGTCGAATAGCCCGTGACTCAGCACCGACCAGTCGGCATCCCAGGCATCCAGCGAGCGGTGCTGGAAGCGCGACCGCAGGTACTGCTGCATACGCCCCTCGACGAAAGCCGTGAGCAGCGCCGCGGCGCTCTCCGGCGACGTGCGCAGGCTGGCGTCCTCGCGCAGCGCGGCCTCGCGCAGAATCTGTTTCAGCTGCAGGTCGATGCGCTCGAAGAACTGCTGCACGCGGTCGTGCAGCCGCTCGCGCTCGCCGACCAGTGCGTCGCCCAGCAGCACGCGGGTGATCCCCGGGTTGCGGTCGGCGAAACCGAGCAGCAGGTAGACCACGCTGGCCACCCGCAGCTGGGTGTTCTTCTCCTCGCCGAGGATCTGGTTGATACGCGCGAACACGTTCTCCTCGGCAAACCCGATCAGGCCCTCGAACATCCGCGCCTTGCTCGGGAAGTGCCGGTACAGCGCCGCCTCGGACACGCCGACGGCGCGCGCCAGGGCCGCCGTCGTAATGCGGTCGCCCGGATGCTGCTCGAGTTCGTGGGCCAGCGCCTCGAGGATCGCCTGCTTGCGGGACGGGCGCGGCATCGCGGAGCTCAGCGCCGGCTGATCAGCGTACCGACGCCCTGGTCGGTGAACAGTTCGACCAACACGGCATGCGGTACGCGCCCGTCGATGATGTGCGCCGAGTTGACGCCCGCCCTGACCGCGTCGAGCGCGCAGCCGATCTTCGGCAGCATGCCGCCGCTGATGGTGCCGTCCGCGATCAGGTTGTTGACCGTCTCCAGGCTGAGACCGGTCAGCAACTTGCCGTCACGATCGAGCAGACCCTTCGTGTTGGTCAACAGGATCAGCTTTTCGGCGTTGAGCACCTCGGCCATCTTGCCGGCGACGAGGTCGGCGTTGATGTTGTAGGAACGGCCATCCTCGCCGACGCCGATCGGCGCCACCACCGGGATGAAATTGCCGTGCACCAGCATGTCGACGACAGCGGCGTCGATACTCTGCACCTCGCCGACGTGGCCGATGTCGATGATCTCGGGGGCCTGCGCCTGCGGGTTCTCGCGCGTCAGGCTGAGCTTGCGCGCGCGGATCAGGTCGCCGTCCTTGCCGGTCAGGCCGACCGCCGAACCGCCATGGCGGTTGATCAGGTTGACGATGTCCTTGTTGACCAGGCCGCCGAGCACCATCTCGACGACGTCCATGGTCTCGGCGTCGGTCACCCGCATGCCCTGCACGAACTCGGTCTGCTTGCCGAGGCGCTCCAGCAGGCTGCCGATCTGCGGGCCACCGCCGTGCACGACGACCGGGTTGATGCCGACCAGCTTCATCAGCACGACGTCGCGGGCAAACCCCGCCTTGAGGTCGTCGTCGACCATGGCGTTGCCACCGTACTTGATGACGATGGTCTTGCCGGAAAAACGCTGGATGTAGGGCAGCGCCTCGGTCAGTACGTGTGCGACATTGCCCGCCGCTTCCGCATCCAAACTCATGAAGTCTCCAAATCGAACAAAACGGCCAAAATGATCAGAACGGTGCCTGCATGTCCGGCGCCACGCGTCCCAGCAGGTCGCGGAAACGTCCCTTGATCTGGTCCAGTGCCTGCTGATCGTCCGCCTCGAAGCGGAACGTCAGCGA
>JAGRGW010000317.1:1522-24935 GCA_020445315.1 Gammaproteobacteria bacterium | reverse complement strand
AGGGAGAATTCGAGAGGTTAAAGTAGCAGATCATGTGTCTTGGCATCCCGATGCAAATCAAACAGATCGACGGCTTCAACGCCCGCTGCGAGGCGAAGGGCGTGGAACGTGACGTCAGCCTGTTCATGCTGCAACACGAGGAACTCGCGGACGGTGACTTCGTCATCGTGCATGTCGGCTACGCGATCCAGAAGGTGACCCCGGAGGAGGCGGCGTCGGCGTGGGAGATCTACGACGAGATGCTCGCGGACCCGGCCACCGGGGCCCCACCGCTGGGCAGCACCGGCAATGCATGAACTCTCGGTCTGCCAGGGGCTGATCTCGCAGGTCGAGCAGATCGCGCGGCGCGAAGACGCCGAGAGCGTCACCCGCATCCTGCTCAGCGTCGGCCCACTGTCCGGCGTCGAACCGCAGCTGCTGGCCGATGCCTTCCCGATCGCCGCTGCCGGGACCGTTGCCGAGCACGCGCGGCTCGATATCGAGAGCCAGCCAATCCGGGTCAAGTGCGACACCTGCGGAGCCGAGACCGATGCCAGCGCCAACCGGCTGTTGTGCGGCAGCTGCGGCGATTTCCGAACACGACTGGTCAGCGGCGACGAAATGCTGCTGATGAGCCTCGAACTGGAACGGCGCGAGCGCGCCTGAGGAGTAACCATGTGCGATACCTGTGGCTGTAACGTCACCGAAGGCAACCGTCACCTGATCGAGGGCGACGGCAGACTTGCCCGCACCGAGTCCGGGCGCGAGGCGATCTCGGTGCTGCAGGGCCTGCTGAGCGAGAACGACCACATCGCGGCACACAACCGCGAACACTTCGACCGTCACCAGGTCCTTGCGCTGAACCTGATGTCGTCGCCCGGGTCGGGCAAGACGCGCCTGCTCGAAGAGACCATCGCCGCGCTCAAGGACGAGTTCCGCTTCGCCGTCGTCGAGGGTGACCTGGAAACGGAGAACGATGCCCAGCGTATTCGCGACAAGGGGGTGCCGGCGGTCCAGATCACGACCGGAACGGCCTGCCACCTCGACGCCCACATGGTCCACAACGCGCTGCACGAGATCGACCTCGACCAGGTCGACATCGTGTTCGTCGAGAACGTCGGCAACCTGGTCTGCCCGGCCAGCTTCGATCTCGGCCAGCATCGCAACGTGATCCTGCTGTCGGTCACCGAGGGCGACGACAAGCCGGCCAAGTACCCGGTCATGTTCCGTGCCGCCGACCTGATGCTGATCAGCAAGTCGGACCTGCTCGCGGTGCTCGACGATTTCGAACCCAACCGCGCCGAGCGCCACCTGCGTGAACTGGCCAACCGCGCGCCGGCCTTCCGCGTATCGGCCAGGTCCGGCGATGGCATGCAGGCCTGGTTCGACTGGTTGCGCAGCGAGTTCGCCGCCCTGCGCGAGCGCGTACAGCGCGGTGAGACGATGCGCCCGGCCATCCAGCCGGACGGTCAGCTCATGCACAGCCATGATGACCACGCACATGACCACGCACATGACCACGGGCACGGGCACGCTCACACGCACCATCACCACGCGGCAGGTCACCGACATGACTGAATCGAAGCAGTGGCTGGAGCGTATCCGGGCGCTCGACCTGCCGGAAAAGGTCCGTGTCATGAACGTCTGCGGCGGTCACGAGCGCTCGGTGACGATGTCCGGCATGCGCACGGCACTGCCCGGCAACATCGAGATCATCCCCGGCCCCGGCTGCCCGGTGTGCGTCTGCCCGGAAGAGGACATCTACCAGGCAATCCAGCTTGCGCTCAACGACGGTGTGATCCTGGTCGCGTTCGGCGACATGTTGCGGGTACCGGTCAACGTGGCCAAGGGCGAGATCCGCTCCCTCGTCGAGGCACGTGCCAGCGGCGCCGACATCCGCCCGATCGCCTCGCCGACCGAGGCCCGGCAGATCGCCGCGCAGAATCCGGACCGCGAGGTCGTGTTCTTCGCCGCCGGCTTCGAGACCACGACGGCACCGGTGGCGGCGATGCTGGTCGAGGGCGTGCCGGACAACCTGTCGGTGCTGCTGTCCGGCCGGTTGACATGGCCGGCGGTGGCGATGCTGCTGGATTCCGAGGACGCCGGTTTCGACTGCCTCATTGCCCCGGGCCACGTGGCAACGGTCATGGGCCCCGAGGAATGGCAGTTCGTCGTCGACAGGCACCACCTGCCCGCAGCGGTCGCAGGCTTCAATACCGAGAGCCTGCTGGCGGCGACCTACTCGGTGCTGCGCCAGCAGATCGAGCAGCGCCCGTTCCTCGACAACTGCTACCCCGAGGTCGTGCGCACGGGCGGCAACCCGGCCGCGCGCGAGCAACTCGACACCGCGTTTCAGGTCTGCAACGCCAACTGGCGCGGCATCGGCGAGATTCCCGATTCCGGCTTCTGTATCCGCGAGGCATACAGCGCCCACGACGCACGCCTGCGCTTCACCGACTACAGCGCCGACGAACGGCGGCGGGCCGGCCAGATGCCACCGGGATGCGACTGCGCCCGCGTCGTGCTCGGCAAGGTGTACCCGAACCAGTGCAAGCTCTACGGGACCGCGTGTACGCCGCGTACACCGATCGGGCCGTGCATGGTTTCCGACGAGGGTGCCTGCCGCATCTGGCTGTCCAGCGGCGTCGAGTACGCGGCCTGACCACCGCCCCACCTCGGCTTGAAGGCGCCAGCCACGACGTCGGTTATCATGGCCGGGCATCGATACGGATGCGCCGACCGGGAGACAAGCGAACATGGCCGAGGCACGCACGTTCATACCGCTGAACCTGACCCTGATGACGATCTCGGACACGCGTACCGAGGCCGACGACAAGTCGGGGGCAACGCTGCGTCGCCTGGTTACCGAAACCGGCCACAAGATCAGCGAACAGTGCATCGTACCGGACGACAAGTACCGCATCCGCGCCGCGGTTTCGCGCTGGATCGCCGACCCCGATGTGCAGGTCGTCATCACGACCGGTGGCACCGGGCTGACCGGCCGTGACGGCACGCCGGAGGCCGTCGCGCCCCTGCTGGACAAGGTCATCGACGGTTTCGGTGAGATGTTCCGGGTGTTGTCGTACGACCTGATCGGGACGTCGACAATACAATCACGCACGATCGCCGGTGTCGCCAACGGTACCTACATCTTCTGCCTGCCGGGTTCCTCCGGCGCGTGCAAGGACGGCTGGACCAAGCTGATCTCGCAACAACTCGACTACCGCACCCAGCCCTGCAACCTGGTCGAGTTGATGCCGCGGCTGCTGGAACAGTAAGACTTCGCCGCCTGCGTGACGCGTCAGACGCGGTAGGTTTTCTCGACCCGGCCCGGCGTCAGCACGCCGTACAGGCGATAGATCCCCGGCGCGGTCATGCGGCGCACGACGAGGGCCCCGACCCCGTGCTCCCGGAATGCCTCCCAGGCCTCGTGCAGGTTCGCCTGCAGTTCGATCGTCGCCGCATCGAGCCGTTGCGCCGGGATCGACAGCAGATCGATTGCTTCGGTTGGATCGTAGAGCTCCGCGGTCTCGACGTGGCGTGCGAGTTCCACGGCCGGCATCACGAGCATGCCGGCGTCGCTGCGGTCGATGACCAGGAACGACGGATTCTGCGCCAGGATCTCCTGTGCCCTGCCCCATGACAGGGTGTCGCCGACCTGCTTGAAATCGCGCTCCATGACACTGGCCACACCGACCCTGCGCAACGCCTGTGACACCGGGTTGGCGCGGACGTCGAGCCCGTTGGCCTTCAACATCGTCACGAACAGCGACTGCTTGCCGAACACCTCGCTGGCCGTGATACCGGAAACCACGACCGCGAGCATGCCCGGCAGGATGATCTCCGGGTTGTCGGTCAGTTCGAGCATGGCCATCAACGCGGCCAGCGGCGCCTGCAGGCTGCCCGCCATCATCGCGCCCATACCGAGCAGCGCGAACAGGCCAACCGGCGTCTGCAGGCCGAGCGGCGTCATCGCCGTGAGTTCGGCCAGCAGCGCACCGAGCATGGCCCCGATGAACAGCACCGGGCCGATCATGCCGCCCGGGACACCGAGCCCGATACAGACCGAGGTCGCCAGCAGCTTGCCGATCATCAGCAGCGCCAGCATGCCGATCATGAATCCCCCGTTGAGTGCCACGTCGACCGAGTCGTAACCGATACCCATGACACCCGGTAGCGCGCTACCGAACAACGCCATGGCGAACCCGGCAATCAGCATGCGCCACCAGATGTCCACACCGCGCGTCCGGCGCGCGATCGACTGCACGGACTGGTTGAACAGCGCCGACAGGGTTCCCGCGGCCATGCCGAGCAGCAGCACGACGCCCAGTTCGTAAAGCGAGCCGAGTTCCATCGCCGGCATCGAAAAGGCGGGGTGATCGCCGAACACCAGCCGACTCAGCGTCGTCGCACTGACCGCGGCCAGGATCACCGGGATGAAACTGGCCACCGTGTACTCCATCATCACCACTTCCAGCGCGAACACGACGCCGGCGAGTGGCGTGTTGAACGATGCCGCGATACCCGCCGCGGTACCGCAGCCGACCAGCAGGCGGGTCACGTTGTGCGGTACACCCAGGCGCTGGCCCAGCAGGCTCCCGGCAGACGCACCAAGAAAGACGTGCGGCCCCTCGCGGCCAACCGAGTGTCCCCCCATGATGGCGATCGCCGCGCCGAAGAACTGCAACAGGAACGCCCTTGGCGTGCATTCCCCCTGGTGGAAGGCCATGCGCTCCAGTACCCTAGCGATACCGAGCATGTGGATACCACGTGCGAACCACCGAAACATGATCGCGAGCAACACGGCGGCGACGAGCGGCAGCAGCCATCGGCCCCAGAGCGGAAGCGCCTCGTAGTTCTCCGCGCCCTGGCCCGGCAGCATCAGGTCCTGCAGACCCTCGACGAACAACCGGAACAGGACGATCACCGCGCCGGCCAGCAAGCCCGTGACGAGGCCGAGCGCCGCCAGGTGCAACAGAGCATCCGACCGCGCGAGTCGGATCCGGGTCTCGTCCAGGCGATCCGACCAACGGTCGGCCAGCGGCTTCAACGGCATCGTCGGGAACAACTCGAAACGGCGCGGCCCATAAGGCATTCCGGGGGCTGGGTAATCGGCTGGCTCATCGGTCGACCAGCACTGCAGGGAACGACCGGCAAGTGTTTCAGGCGCGGAACAGACTCGACCAGGCACGACGACATCCCCGCATCCTGACACAAGCCGACCCGCCTGTAATCCCCGTCGAAGGCACCCGCCAGACAGGGGGTGCCGCCCGCTGTCAGGTCTGGCGACTGGCGATGTCGAACAACCGCTCCCATTCGCTGCGCAGGCCGTTGGCGGTCAGTTCCTCGCCGCCCCGCAGGTACCAATAGCTGGCATTGCCCTGGTCGCCTTCGAGGCGATGCAGGTAACCGTGGATAAGGCACGACAGGCTGTCCGAAGCCGACTGCACCATCGCGTGGGCGTCGTCCCAACAGCCCTGGCTGGCCAATCGCAGCGCCTCGATATGTTGCTGACTCACGGGCAAATTCCCCGATACCGACTTCCACAACAAATATTAACCGTTGTCGGCGAATTGCCAATAACCTTACATTCCTTGAATCTGGCGGATTTCATCGATGATGCTAGTCTTGCGCCAGCATGGATACCAAAACCGGGCACAGAACCCGGCATTGCTGCGAGGAGTGGGGGGATGAAACAGGGTGTGCCGGAACGGCCGACACCGGAACTGCTGGAGCGGCTGCAGGCCATGTCACGTGGCCGCAAGATCGTGCTCGTGGTGTTTATCATCTGGGCCGTGCAGGCAGTCCCGAAATGGACCGCCGCCATCGTCGCCGACGGCGAGACATCGGCCGCGATCATGAAATTCTTCATCACTCCCCGCTGACGCCGGTCGCCGGATCAGGCACGTCTCTCGCGTTGTGCCTGTTCCAGCAACCGAGCAATCGCCACCTGCTGGGCATCGCTGGCGTCTTCGAACCAGGCGCTGACAACGTAGCGGTCCACCGAGATACGTCGAACCTGCTTGACCCGGCAGGCAACACGGGTCAGCCAACGGCCGTCCGGGCCACGCGGTTCTGGCAGCGTCGCCACGAGCGCGTCACCCGGGGTCAGCAGCGTCCCACCCTGCGCGAGCGCAATGACGCCATCGCGAGAGACGAGCATGCCGACGCCCACAGCCGACAGTTCACTCGTCTGGGCAGCGGCGACCGCGCCATCGGCGTTACTTAGCTCGACGTCGTGCTCGAACGGATACCGCGGAAATAGTCTACGTTCTTCCATTAATCCTTGATGTTAGTCGAAAAAGCGGCGAATTGACCCGAAATCGGCATCAACAGCGATTAAGTCGTGGTCTTGTGTGACTTGCGTCACCACGCAGGCAGCTCCGATGCGGCAACGAAAACGCATGCGCTCCGGCCTGCTTAGGAGGTTCACGGACGGCTGCCCGATACATCGCGAGATCGAGGGCAATCCTTAGCTCGAGACGGCGTTGGTGGCGAAATCAACCCGCGAAAAACAAAGCAACTTACCAATAAATGGGCCGGGCTCAACCAAATGGCAACGGTGGTCGAGCTTTGCCTCAATCGAGAATCGCAGCAACCATCGACCAGAACTCGCATATCAGCACGACAGTGGACATAGGCTCGGGGGCATCAACAACTGCCGGCTGGTTACAGGATATGTCCAGGCATCAGGTTCGGGTTACCTGTCAATCCAGCAAAAGCATTAACCACGCAGGCAGAAGATGAGTCGAATCCACTGTTTCTGGAGGTGGCTCTCCTAACGTGACACGCATTCCAGTGCCCTCGATGCCGTTCGGGCCGACTGGACGCACTTCATAGATACTGTAACCAAAGGCTGGTTCAGTAAAACGGAGGAACGTGGTATCCCCCGCTAGGATGGTCGATAAAGATGTTTTGCCGGACGCGTCCGTGACGTACACGTTGTAGCCTTTATTCTCCGTTGCTGGGGCCCGCCAAAGCAGATCTACGCCTTTTGGATTCACCTCCAACCTCAGGTCTGTGACAACCGGCGTTGCGCACGCATTACCGATGTAGTCGTTATCGGAATCGCGTTGATCTGCATTGGCCTGATCAGGGCAATTGTCGAATGCGTTGATCACGCCGTCCCCATCTCTGTCGGGGCAACCCTCGTCAACCTGTAGATCACCATCATTGTCCAGGCCGTCGCACAATTCAAAGTTGGGAAGCATGACCACATTGGAGGGAATCTCCAGTCCAACGGCGGTTGCGTGGTCGTGCGAATCGACTTGAAACCCGGCACCGGTCAACGATACTGCGGCATGATCGTCACATTGCCCGTCGCAGATCAAGGCCCGGTAAGCGGTTGAGGGGTTGCCGGAAGCACTGCTGACCACCACACGATCACGCCCGGCCGGTATCAGCGACCAGTCCTCTCGTCCTTTCAGAATCTCTGTATCCGACCATCCGCTCCAGTCTTCCCAGTCCACGCAATCCTCATCGAATACACCATCGGCGTCGTCATCCTGACAATACTGCCCGTCCGGGTAAGGAACCCGCAGCAGACTGCGTGAGAGGTTGATGTTCCCCGTGACACTTTCCTCGATCGTGCCATCACAGTCCCAATCGATCCCATCTGCGTCGGCCGTCGGTACGCCCGTCATGCTGTAGGCGGTACCGGACTTCCTGAAAGCCACAGCGTCGAAACCGTCGTTGACGATGATATAGGGATTGTCGTTGTCGTTCGGGTTGAGACAGGTGTAAATGACGGCCGGTACGAATCCCGGTGAGTCACATGTCTGGCTGCGCAGCGCCACATTGAAATCGCTGGTCACACGTTCATCCAGATCGCTCTCGTCGAGGTCGGGAAGAGAGAAATCGGAAAAATCAATCTCACCTACCATTGTCCCGCTCGCTCCATTCCAACAGACCGTGCTCATTTCCCACCAGTAGCTCATGATGCTGCGGTAATTGGGTTTATAGTTGGCATCATCAAAGCCACCCGGATAGAAGATCAGATTCCCATCCAGTCTTTGCGCGTCGACACTGTGTGACTCACGTCCACCGTGGCCCAGGCCCAAGCTGTGGCCAAGTTCATGTGGCATCCGGATGTTGAAGTCACCAGCGGGCATGTCCATCGTCATGAACTGGTGATTCGTACCGCTACGACCGGGAAAATCACGCAGGTAGGCGTAGTGATGTGTCCAGTTGAACTTCGGCGGGAAGAAATAGGCGCCGTCCTCGTCCGTCTTGCTTGCTGCGCGTTCTGCGCCGATACCCGATTTGCCATTGAGCAGAGCGTAGTTTTCATCGTCGACCGGTAGCGAAATCCGTTCGTCGTCCGCCGGATCGGGGCGCTCTTTTCCTGAGACATGCAACCGGATTCCGCGGTCACGGAAGAAATTGACCAAGAACTGACGATTGGCCGCGGTATAGCCGGCCGCTACCGCCTGTTCGTAATCGATCTGCACAAAGACATCCTGGCGACAGGGATCCGCTCCCAGGCCAGGGAGGTCCACTTTGTCGCCGTCTGAAAAATGCAGCCCGATTGTTTCCCATTTGTCGTTCAGTCCGTCTCTGTCCGTGTCCGGGTTGTCCGGGCTCGTACAAAGCCACGATTCCTCCAGATCGTTGGGCAAGCCGTCCTGATCCCTGTCCTGCTCCGTCGAATAGCTGTCTGAAAGGCCATACAGGATGTTCCGGGATATCGATGTTCGCTGTCCCTCGTGGTCCGTGGCGATCACCGTGTACCGGATGATGCTGCGATCAGTCGAGGACGTTAGTTCGAATTCACAATTCGCGTCGCTACCACCCACTGCAACCGGGCAGGTCACATCACCCGGTTCTCCCATATAGACGACCAGAGAAGCGATGCCGCTGGAGTCGGAGGCACTCGCCTGGATACTCACCGCTTCACCGAGAGCCGGCTGCACCGGTGTGAAGCTCGTCGAAACCGTTGGCGCTTCACCATCAGCCCTTACCCAGAAGGTCCCAACCTCGGAGGCACCGAGCCGTCCACGGTGATCAATTGCCACCATATGGACCTGGTGAAAACCCAGTTGTTGCGTACCCCGGTAGGTGCAGTCCAGATCGTCGTCGTCGAAATGGTTTATACAACGTTTGACCCAGAGGTTGTCGATATAGACGTCAATGAAACTAACATTCACGTCATCCTCCGCATAACCTGTTACCCGGATCTCGCCACCTTCCAGGACTTCCGGGGGCACGTCGATTCTCTTGAATACCGGATTGGCAGAATCCGGGGCCAGTGGTGTCGCACTGACCTCAAGCAATGGCCAGCCTGCGGGATCTGTTGCGTCCAGCAATGCCGGAAACGTCGCCAGGTAGGCGGGGATCGGCGCATGGATAGTGTGCTGAAACCCCAGTCTAAAATGACCATCCGGATCATTGATCGCCGATCTTGAGATTCTGAACTCCGAAGACCAGTCGAACTCGAATTGGTAGGTCGTGACTTCGAACCCCGCCCCCGCATAGGGTCGATAGATGCCGTTGCCATTCCCGACCCAGATGCCGGATTCTCCTTCAGGGTTGGAATAAAGCTGGAATCTATGCCCCGTCTGGTCGGTTGATAAAGGATCAACATCCAGCAGCAGGTACTGACTGTCGGCAGCGACCGGAGCGTCTGCATGTCGGTAGCACGCGTAGACATACTCCTGGTCGGCAACCAGGTATAACCAGGCCGGATTCAGGTCGGATAGGTTCGAATCGTCATTCCAGACAGGCAGACGAACAGCACTGCCGTACTCAGTACAGCGTCCATCCATGGTCGGTGACGTGTCTGTCTGTAGGGGGATACGAATTGGATTGAAATCCAGTATTTCTGGTCCCGCCCTGAATTGCGGATAGGTTCTCCGGACCGTCGCTTCGTACCTGCCGAAGGCCTCTTGAATACCGCCATCGAGATGCCAGACGCCGATGAGGCCCGGTTCGTTCGCTTCGAGCACCCTAACCATGTTGTCACGGATCTGATCCTGGGATCGCGCAGAATCCCAGAGGCGTACCTCCGCCAAAAATCCACTGAAGGGAATGTCCTCCAACGAATCGTCTCCAATGAGCAGATCATCGCCGTTAGCCGGCAATGGCCCAGGCGTCAATGCCTCATGAACCTTCACACCATCCTGGTAGTAGCGTCGGTTCGTGCCGTCGAAGGTCACGGCGATATGCACCCAACGTTCGGCTTGCACCGCTACCGGAGAGTCCGCGAAAGTCTCGGAACCATTCGTAATGAAACGGATGCTGGTACCGCCCGATTCGACGATACCGCACAAACCCAACCAGAAACCGGTGCGGAAGTTCTTTCCAACAATGGTCTCGCAGCGATCCGCTGACTTGCGGTTGACCCAGGCTTCTATGGTGATGCCCCCCACTGGGTTCAGGGCAGGTTCATTCGCAACGCGCACCGCACCATGACTACTTGTCGTGACGTACAGAGATTCCACAGCATCGGCACTCGGCCCGGAGAGCATCACAAACAGCGCGACAAAATAAACCAGGTTTCGATGCAATGGATTCACAGGCGCCTTCTATTACCAACGAAATGCGCGACCCGTGGGCCGCTCAACATCACCATGCCACCCAAGCCATAACAATGACCTTCTTAATCGAACAACAGCAGTAACGCCGGCAATAGCTGTTCAATCGATATCCCCTCGAGCATCCAGGCATTGCCCAGGCTGCCGTCTGCGTCGGGGTTGCCGATCAATACCAATTTCCCGCTGATCGCCACCCGCGGGTCGTAATCATCGAGCTTTGCGGGGCCGAGGGAGAAATTCTTCACCGCGGATCCGTCGTGCGCAGACCAGCCAGCCGCGGGCTTTTGATATGCCAGCACGCGGTCGGGATAAGCGACCAGGATCAATGACTCGCCGATCGCGACATCTTTGGCGGAACGTCGTGCATCGCCAAGGTAGGCGACTGCGCCCGCAAGCGCACGCCATCCTCGCACCGGTTTCTCGAATACATGGGCCCCGTCGATGGCCGACGTCGCCGCAGTCCGCGAGGTATCGAGGTACTCTCGCGGCATGGAGACGACGACACTGTCACCGTGAATCGCGACGCTGTCGCCAAACCCGGCACCCAGCGGGTTCACCGGATCCAGCCGAATCACTTCCGTCGCGTCCCGCCAACCCAACGCCGGGCGTTCGAACAGGTACGCAGCACCGGCGTTGGAACCGGTCAGCCCATCGCGGCCGGGGCTGCCGACCACGACGATATCGCCATCCATCGCCAGGCTGTCGCCGAAGGTATCATCGGCACCCGCATCCGACGCTGTCAGCCGGGCACGCAGCGTCCATCCCCCGGCCAAGCTGAGGTTTCGCTCGAACAGGTAGACGGCACCGGCGTTCGTTTCGACCGCGTCGTCCAGGCGGCTGCCCAAGACGACCGTACTGCCATTGGTGGCGATGCTCCAGCCGAACAGATCCGAATCATCGGGATCCGGGTTCTCCAGCCGGGTGAACGATGCCAATCCATCGCTCCAGTCCTCGTCGACCGCGATCGGAAACACGTAAGCGGCGCCCGCATGAAAGCCGCCGGCACTGTCACGGGGCGCACCCACCACCAGCAGCCTGTCTGCGACATCGACGCTCCAGCCGAACTGTCCGCCCTGGTTGTCCGGCGACGTCAACAGAGCCCGGGGGACGAACGCCTTGCCGTCGCCCTGGTACTGCCAGACGAAGACCGCGCCTTGGCCGCCGTTGTAATTCGGCATCCCGATGACGAACAGGTCGTCACTGACGGCGACGCTGGCACCGAACTGGTGCCCGCTGTCCGCAAACACGCCGTAAGGCACGACCACGTCGGCCACGCGGAAGGTAGACGCAGGCGGCGATGTCCCCTCTTCCGCAACGTTGCCCAATCGCACCGTAACTTTATAGACACTGTGTTCGCCGCCGACGTCTTCGAGCCGGACGAAAACCGCGAAATCATGTCGACCCAGTTCGCCTTGTGCATTCTCGTAGTCCGGTCGGCGCAGGAACCGCAGCAATCCGCTGGTCGCATCGACCTCGACCAGGTCATGGTCGTTATCGCCGATTTCGACGAGCGAGTACCCGACCGTGGTCCCGTCAGGATCGGTCGCTTCGAGGTCAACGATGTCCAACCTACCTTCGATGGCATTGACATGGATACCGAACTGCAGGTGGCTGACAGAACCGAGGCTACCGGCACCGATCACGTTGCTGCCGCGACTGCCGACGAGCATGGCATCACCATCAACGGCCAGGCTCCTGCCGTAGCTTTGCAACTGGGTTGCGAACCGGGGAAAGAACGGTTGCGCCTGGATGGGCCGTACCCAGGCACCAAGCGTTCGATCGAAGACGTACAACCTGCCGCTCTGAACCCCATCGATATCGGCAGACGGAGCAGTCACGACAACGCGATCACCGCCTATGCCCACCGCGTTCCCGAAAGCGTCGCCCACCGCCGCGTCGGGTGCAATCAACTTGGCAGTCAACAGGGAGAATAGACCAGCGGTCACTCGTTCGTAGATATACGCCGCACCGGCATCGTCGGCGATACCGTCGTGGCCGGGGCTGCCAATGATCAACCGGTCGGCATTGTCGAGCGCGAGGCTGGTGCCAAACCCGTCACCACCCCGAATATCACCGGGCGCAAGTTTCTGCGATTCGGTGGCTGAAATCCAATGACTGCCCACGCGCGCGAAGATGTAGACAGCGCCACTGTCGTTTGCCCCGTTGTGATCGTGTCTCGCACTGCCAACCGCGATAATGTCGTCACCCATGGCGACACTCACACCGAACTGATCGAGCAGGCCCGGGCTCGACGGCGTCAGCTTTGCCGTCTCCGCAACCGCATTTGACCATCCGGCCACCGGCCGCTCGAACACGTAAGCGGATCCCGCGAAGCGGCCGTCGTAATCGTCTGTCAGGCTGCTGGCGACCAATACGTCGCCATCCAGGTCAACCGCCCATCCGAAATTGTCGAGCGCGGCCGCATCCGCGGGGAACAACTCGACCGCGGCCGGCGCGGATGCCCCCCAGCCTGCAGCCGGCTTCTCGAACAGGTATACGGCACCCGCATCGAGGCCCCGGGCATCATGGAACGGCGCACCAACGGCGATGGTATCGCCGTGAACGGCGACGCTGTGACCGAAGCGGTCGCCGTTGCCCGGGTCCGGGGCCACAAGCCTCGCCCGGTGCTCGAACCGCCCGGTCGCCGTGTTTCTCGTGAACACGTGCACTGAGCCGGCGGTCTCGACACCGTCCACCGTGTCGGCGAACGCACCAACGACCGCCGTATCACCCTGCAAGGCGACGCTGAAGCCAAATTCATCTTCGGCAACAACCGGACTGGAAAGCAGCGTCTCCATCTCCTGCAACGTCAGAGCGGCCGCCAGCCGGGGGGGATCGGCAAGGGAAGTCGTGCTGAACCAGAGTGTGCTGACGATGAATACCAGGATTGACCACTTCACAAGAATGCACCTCGACGAAAGATCCAATCGGCCCGACCTTGAGCAACCCGACGGAAGCAGAAGTCGCAACGACATCGTGCGCAAGCCCATGTCCACTCACTCGAGCAACAACGGCAGCAAAGGCACGAGGAAGTCGAAGGTGGCCACCGGTGGCGGTGGCAATGGAAATGTATTGTTGACGATATTCAGATCCGGGGAATTCAGCAGGTATCCGGGCGGTGCCTCGAGCGGCGTCTCCGTATCGAACGTCAAACCATCGCGGGCAATCTGTTCGAGCGCGGTTTGCGCATCGTCATCGCCCGATGAACTACCGGCACGCACCTCGAGTGTCAGCGAGACATCGACATAGTAGGTTCCAGGACCTGGCAGGGTGATGGGGGGCACGGTCCATGCCAGCTGGTAGGTATTGCCAGACAAAGAACCATCTGGCAACACGACGCCCTCTTCCGGCACCGGGCTGTCCACCAGCGTGAATTTGCCGCGATCGAACGCACTGCCGTCGTAGTCGATTGGATCGACATCACCCAGATCGCCGCGGTACAAAATGGTTGTTGCGTTGCGCACGACCCAGCGATTGACGGTGCTGCCATTGGTACTGCTGATGGTCTTCTCGATCCGGAGCGTTTCTGCGCCCAGGAACATCGATGTTGGTGTCGGTCCATCCCAGACACCAACCTGTAACGTCGCACGCAGATTCTGGGAGCCCCGCTCATTCGCTGCACGTTGTGTGAAGATGTAGTCCGCGTCCAGTAGCAACCGGGGAAGCAGCAGCTGCGAACCACCGGCAACGGTCACCTCGTTCCATTGACTTCCCGATTCAGCATTCCATTCGGTGTAGTCGCCGTTCAACACGGACGCACGAATCTCTCCACCGAGAGTCAGCGTGACCGGCAAGGCGCCGCTGGACGAAGCCGGCTTGGCTTTCGCCCCGCCGACGCCGTAGGAATACGGCGGCTGGATGACAACAAGACCCGGGTAAGGGTCGTAATACGTCTCTGCCAAAGCATCGGTTTCGTTGTCCTCGGCGGCCGCCGCGTATGGCGGATTGCCACTGGATTCGTAGATGCGGGCGAACAGCTCGGCCGCGTCGACCGAGCCAGAAAGCATCATACATACCAGCGACGTGGCAACGAGCGAATCCCACCTCGATAAAGCGACTCCAGAATCATTAGGCATAACGCTATTCATCCTTACAGCTCTTCAGATACAAATGATGGCAACCCCGCCTTGACCTGGTCGGACAAGCGGAAAACAGATGCCGCTGTCATCGACGGGGTCACAGGCATCGCCAAGGTCATCGGCATCACGATCGCGCTGGGTTGCATTTGCTACCGTCGGGCAGTTGTCGAGCGCGTCATAGATGCCGTCCGCATCGGTGTCGGTAATCGACGCGAAGCTCAGCAGCGGAACGCTGCTTTCGCCCGAAACATCACTGCCCCAGCAATGCACACCGCTGTCGGCCAGGGCACAGCTGTGCGTGCGCCCGGCTGACACCCGCACCGGGTTCCGCAGTCCAACTGGAGAATCGGCCTGTCCGTTGTCGTTGCGCCCGTCACAGGCAACCGCACCGAGGGCATCGATCAGGCAGGAATACTGAGAGCCGGCAGCCAGATCATTGACCAGGCCCGGATCCGCCAAGGGTTCCAGGCGCGCGGGAAAAGGGCCGCTGCCGGCGAAACGCTCGTCCAGGTACTGCCCCCAACACACCCGGCCGCGATCATCGATCACACAGGTGTGGTCTTCGCCCGCCACGAGCAGGCGCGGATTGACCAGGTCCATCGGCACCGTCGACTGGCCCTCCACGTCCCGTCCCCAGCAGGTCACGCCGTGGTCATCGAGCGCACAGGTGTGAGAACCACCAGCGGCGACATGCCGCGGATTGACCAGTCCAGCCGGCACGTCGGTCTGGCCAAACCCGTTGATACCCCAGCAGGCAACTCCCAGGTCATCGATCACACAGGTATGTTCGATGCCGGCGCTGATCTGGCGCGGGTTCACCAGTTCGATGCCGATATCGATCACCTCGCCAGCGCTCGACCAGCACACAACGCCGCTGTCATCCAGTGCGCAGCTGTGCCGACCACCGGCGGCCACCTGTCTCGGGTTCACCAGGCCGACCGGAACTGTCGCCTTTGCGAAACTATCGTCGCCCCAGCAGTGCAGACCGGCATCGTCGATCGCGCAGGTCTGGCTGCCGAGTCCGGCGGCGACCTGGTAGCCATACGGCATGGTCGGGGCCGGATCGCTACCATCGATGACCCCATCGCCATCCGAGTCGCGCACGCTCATATCGGTCAAGGCACGGAACTCGGCGACGTTGTCGAGACCATCACTATCCTGGTCGCGCGTCGCGTCGGCTGCGTTCATGGGATCGAGAAAGGCCTCCCGATCTTCCAGCGTGTTCGGCAGACCGTCGTTATCGGCGTCGCGCAGGCGATAAAAAGATAGCCTTTGTGGTACGTCCAACAGGCCCAATGCATCGTTACCCCAGCAGGTGACACCGCGAGTGTGAAGAACGCAGGCGCGCTGACCGCCGGAAACCGACAGGCCCCGTGGCGCGACCAGGTTGCGCGGGAAATCGGCAATATCGAAAACCGTTTCACCGAAGACCGATTCAGACGTCTCCCCCCAGCATTGCCCGCCCTGCTCATCGAGGGTACATGTCGCATTGGCCGAGGCCACCAACTGTCGCGGATTCCGCAGGCTCGCGGGAACCGCTGTTTGCCCCTTATCACTGGCGCCCCAGCAACGGACTCCGTTGTCATCCAACGCGCAGGTATGTTCGTTGCCCAGTGCGAGCTGGCGGGGGTTGAGCAGATTAACGGGTATCGTTGCCTGGTCTTGGTCATCCGATCCCCAACAAACCACCCCACGGTCGTCGAGGGCGCAGGCATGGGTAACGCCGACCACGACCTGGCGCGGATTGACCAGTCCCGACGGCACGTCCGTTGTGCCGGAATCCAGGCCGCCACTCCCCCAGCAGTGGACGCCGTTGTCGTCGACCACGCAGGTGGCAACCCCGCCGGCACTGACCTGGCGGGGATTGCTCAAGCCGGCAGGCACGTTGGTTTGGCCATAGTCGTTGTTGCCCCAACAACGCAGCTGGCTGCCATCAATCACGCAGCTGTGCGCGGCACCCACCGAAAGGCCTTCGGGATTGACCAGCCGGGTCGGTATCGATGTTTGGCCATCGGCATCACTGCCCCAACAGTCGAGCCCCACTTCGTCGATGGCACAGGTGTGAAAACCGCCGACACCCAGGCTGTAGCCGAAAGGCGCCAATGGCTGATCGTCGGTCCCGTCGGGCGTGTAGTCATCGTCACTGTCCGGATCGACCAGGTCGGTCAGGCGACGAAACTCGTCGACGTTGTCGAGCCCGTCGGCATCGTAGTCACCGGCGGCATCGTCGGGGTCGATCGGGTCGAGAAAGCCGTACTTTTCCTCGAGACGGTTCGGCAACCCGTCTCCATCGGCGTCGTACAGTTTGATGAACGACAGGTAGTCGGGCGGAGCGGCCCGCGCCGGGTCGCTGTTTGCACCCCAGCACTGCAGCCCGAAATCGTCGACCGCGCAGGTATGCAGACCGCCCGCCAGCACCTGCCGCGGATGGCTCAGTCCGCCTGGAACCGAGCTCTGGCCGTCGCTGTCCCGCCCCCAGCAGGTCACGCCGTTGTCATCCAGCGCGCAGCTGTGACGGAAGCCCGCTGTCACCTGGCGTGGATTCAGCAGGCCGGGCGGCACCGACGCCTGGCCATCGTCATTAGCGCCCCAGCAATGCACCCCGGCATCGTCCAGCACGCAGGTATGGAGACCCCCGGCAGCGACGTCACGCACGTTGACAAGGCCTTCGGGCACGGTCGCCTGGCCATCGTTGTCGTCGCCCCAACACTGCAGACCGTAGTCGTCGATGGCGCAGCTATGTGCCCCACCGGCTACCACGCGCCGGGGATTGACCAGGCCCAACGGTGGATCGGCCTGCCCTAACGAATTGCCGCCCCAACAGCTCACGCCGTTGTCGTCCACGAGGCAGCTGTGAAAAAGGCCTGACGCGATCTGGCGAGGATTGACCAGTCCCAGAGGGACATTCAACTGCCCGAAGGCATTGTCGCCCCAACACGTGACGCCAGCCGCATGCAGGGCGCAGCTGAATTGCCAGCCACCAACGGCGACTTGTCGGACATCCTCGATGCCCGGCGGCACGTCGAGTTGCCCGCCGACGTTGTAGCCCCAGCAGGACAGGCCGTTGTCGTCCTGTACGCAGTTGTGCAGGTCACCGACGCCCAGCGTGTACCCGAACGGCACACGTGGCGCCGGGTCTACGCCATCGGGTGTGTAGTCGCCATCGGTGTCGGGATCGTCTATCGCGGTATCAGCGCGGAACTCGTCGAGATTCGACACAGCGTCGCCATCCTGGTCGAGCAGTGCATCGCCTGGGTCGGCCAGATCCAGAAACGCATGGCGTGCCTCGTAGTCGTTCGGCAGCCCGTCGCCGTCGCGGTCGTGGAAATCGAACACCAGGCCCGCGGGACGATATACCGCGCCAGGATCCACACTGCCTGCCGGGCAGACCTCGGGTGCGAACTCATCGTACCTGCAGGCTTCCCAGCAGATCACGCCAGCGTCGTCGAGCACGCAGGTTTCCGATAATCCCGCTGCGACGTAGCGAGGGTTGACCAGTTCCGTCGGCACCGGCATTTCGCTCGGAAAACCATTGCCCCAACAGGTCACACCACCATCGTGCAGCGCGCAGCTACGAAACTGCCCCAGTGCCAACTGACGTGTCCCGTTCAGCAACGCAATAGGCACTGAGGACTGGCCGTCATCGTTACTGCCCCAGCACCGCGTCCAGAATCCTGGGCGAGTTGCGCAAGTATGCAGAGCCCCGGCAGCCAGAAATTCCGGAAAATCGACGTTAGCAGGTACCGATGTTTGGGCGTGGTTGTTATTGCCCCAGCAAGTAACACCGTTCGCATCCAACGCACAGCTATGCGACCAGCCGGCAACCACGTCCGTGGGGTTTTCCACTGACGCCGGCACTGACAGTTGTTCGTCATCGTTGAGTCCCCAACAGATCACGCCGCTGTCGTCGACGGCACAGGTGTGCCGATAGGTTGTACTTATCCGAATCGGATTGATGAGACCGGCAGGGACTGCTGTCTCGCCCGCGTCATTACGGCCCCAACACTGCACCCCGTTGTCGTCGAGCGCACAACTGAAGTCGCGCCCAGCGGTAATCTCAGTTGGATTGACAAGGTTTTCCGGCGGACTCGCTTGACCGTAATCGTTGCTTCCCCAGCAATTAACGCCGAATTTATCGATTGCGCAGGCATGGTCCGTACCCACCGACAGTCGATACCCATACACCGCCGCAAGATCGGCTCCTACAGCTTTGAATTGGAGGAAAACAATGAGTGCAACGCCGGCGATCAAGCGACATTGAATCGACGGCCTCAATATCCGTTGGGTCATCCCTGACGTCCTCTTAGGTGAAAAGCATCAACGCGTTGAGAATGGATATCACGACACCGGTGATTACCAGCAGGTCGCTACGAAAATCCAACTCGTCGGCATCACTGACACTGTTTTTGTTGGTATCGGTGCGCGTGGGATCGGTTTCGCGGTCGCCGGTGTTGCTGGCTGCCCCGCCTCGGCCGGAAATGACGGCACGCTCGCCATCCATGGCAATGTCGCTACCGAAATAGGCGCCGGCACCGAACAGGCCGGACGGGCTGACAATGGCTTCCTGCTTGTGCCAGACCTCGCAGTTGTCCCGCTCGAACACGCGGACCCGCGATACCCCGGTCGGGTTACCGGGTGTACCGACCATGGCAATATCACCGGCCGTCGCGACGGCAGCCCCGTAGTCGTGGTCGGTGATGTCGTCCGCCGGTGCCAAGTCGACAGGTTCCTTCCACCTTCCATCGGTTTCGACTAACCTGTAAACGGTCGCGCTGCAAGGCAGGCCACGACCGATGACTGCCGTGTTGCCATTGATGGCGACGACCCGGCCGAACCAGGTATTCGTCATAGCGGTATCGGGCGCGATACGCTGAAAATTCTGCTGGACGGCGAGCGCGGATAGCGGCATCAGCCACAACGGCAGGACGAAGTAATGGAAATGCTGGAAATGCGTTCGCTGAGTCATGGGCGTCCCTGCCGAGATTTTTCAACTCAGCCCAAGGTTAGCGCGACCTACCTGGCTGATAAAGGTACTTTTCACCGGAATCCGGCAGTTTCAGCGTCCGCTACGCGGCTCCGGTACACCTGCATGCCGATGCCGAACACCACACTCTGACCGGCCTGCCCTGCATGCCTCCAGTCGACTTACCGGTCGGGCGTTTGGCACTATTGGCGCAAAGCCTGACCTGAGGCAAGAACCCGCTGGTCGCGGCGCATTACCCGGCCGGCGCAGGCCCTATCGGGTGACCTGACTGCGCGTGACGGCTGCCAACGAGTCAACCAGGTTATCTGCTCCGGCGTTTTCCAGTATCGACTTGAAACGTTGGGTTTGCGCAACGATCAGGGCCGGAGGTGGATAGACATCGGAGCGAAAACCCAGAAGACCACTGGACGACGCCGGGTCGACCAATCCCTGCCAACCACTGGCAACCCGGTAGGTCAACCGGGAATCCGTAAACATCGTATCGACGTAGTACAGGTACAGGGCGTGTCGTACCTCGTCCGAATCCCTGCGCCGCCACTCCAGGTGAACGAAGTCGAAGCAGGCCTGCTGATCACAGGCCCGGTACCCTTTGGTCGCTGCGTGCCGCCACCCCTGCGCCTCGCCAGGATACAGCCCGGACTCGTCGACACGGCCATGGATGCCCTGCTTCGCAGACAGGAGCATCTCGACGCCGGGCGTGACCGGCACGACCAGCACGCGCTCACCGGCCGTTTCCGGTTCGTTCACCCAACGGCTGCCCGGCTGTCGGTCGGCGAACAGCGCGAGCGAATCAAGCGTCGACATGGCGTACCCGGTTCCAAGGCTCTGCACCGGAAACACGACCAATAGCACGACGACCCCGGCGACCGAGGGTGCAAAGCGGTTCAGGCGCCGCGGGGCAGATGGCTTTGCCGATAGTGCGTGACCCAGCCAGCCACCCGACGGACTCAGGCGCAAAGTCACGAAAAACAGCAGGCCAATACCGATCAGCAAGGCCAGCCATTGCAGGTCGGTATGCGCCGCGATATCCATCTGTGAGCCCTGCAGGTAGTCCACGCCGACGATCAGCCAGACACGGATGGCATTGGTCAGGACGCCCAGGAGGCCACCGAGGACGGCGAGCGCAAGCACCTTGGCGAATGAACGGAATACCAGGGTGCCGAAACTGTAGGCCAGAAAGCCGCCGAGGGTAACGAACGTCAACCCCGAACAGGCATCGACGACGACGTAGCGGTGATCGCCGATATAGGCGACAAAACCGTCAATCCGCAAAGGCAGGTTGAACAGCAGCGCGAACCATTCGACGAAGTTCACGGTGAGTCCCCGAAGCATCGGTTGCAACATGTCGCCGGCCGGAACCATCAGGAACAGCATGGCCATGATCGGGAACAACTGGCGATAGACCGGCCACCCCAGCGCACTCAGCAAGATCCCCTGAAAGACCAGGACCAGCGCCACGTGTTGTCCCAGCCTGATATCCACCACGTACGCGACGGTCCAAAGGATCAGCGCGATCCCGATTATCCCAAGGCCGAGCACGCTCGGCTGCGGTGTCATCGCCAGGATGCGCTCGCGATGGTAGACGGCAATCGTGTAGACGAACATGGGTAACACGAGCCAGGCATACTGGTACGGCTCGGTACTGCTCCAGACGCTGGTGAGATCCTGGATGGTCGGCCACAGTGCGATCACGACCAGGCCGATCGCGACGGCCATCTGTAACAAGGTCTGTTTCCAGGCCTCGCTGATTACCACCCCGGACCGAACGGCCGCCGGAACATCCACCCGCTCCGGATACGCCATGCCGCGCCGGTACTCGAACGGCTGCATCAGCACGGGTGCCAGGGCCGTATCCGCGGGGCGATGAAAATAAGCGAGGCCGAAACGGACAACGGGCGAACTGGCCGGGTCGGTGTAGGTGCCAAACCAACGGTCCCAGATCGTCAACACGCTGCCGTAGTTGGAATCTGTCTGCGCTTGCTGCTCTGAATGATGGACCGCATGCACCGCCGGGGTTACCAGCCATGTCCTCAGCGGGCGGTCGACGCTATCGGGCAACACGATGTTCGCGTGACTGACCCATGCCGACAGCGTCGCCACGGTCACGTAAACGGCGAGCGCTGCGGCAGAGAAGCCCAGTGCGAACACCAGCAACAACAGTGTGCCGGCCGCGATGATGGCCTCGACCGGGTGGTGCCGTTCAGCCGTCGTGATATCCAGGGCCGTGTCGCTATGGTGCACCAAATGGATACGCCACATCAGCGGGACTTCATGGTAGACACGGTGTTCCCAGTAACGCCAGAAATCCAGCAACAGGAATACCAGCAACGCTTCGACAAGCGGCGGCAGTGCGGCGTCGTTGAACCAGCCGCTACGCAGCTCGGCGGCGACGCTTTCGGGGGAGAACGGGAGTATTGCGCCGACGACCAGGCCGCCGAGTAGCATCAGGCCGACATTGGTCAACCAGCGATACTGGGTCTGCGGGGCGGACCGCCGCCATGGCGACAGCCACTCCAGCAGCAGGAGAGCGACGACGGCGACGATGGCCGCCGTGGTCAAGTTAACGGAATCCACCTGCGGATGCGCGCATGCCGCGGCCGCGAAACGGCCGCGACAGGGTTACTTCTTGCGCCGCTTGAGCAATTGCACGCCCAGGATCAGGCTGATCGCGCCGACGGCTGCGACACCGCCCAAACCCACAGGCAGGGAGGTACCGAGATCGACCGGAAGCGCCACGCCCAGCACGCCGCCCAGTGGCCTTCCCAGCGGCGTTCCCAGTCGAGATCCGGCCAGAACCGGGGCGGCAGCCACGGCAGTTGCAAGGGCCACGGCCCAATAATGGAATTTCATGTCGCTGGTTCCCCCTGTTGGCGATTGCCGACACGAGGCAAATTTGATGCCCAAAGTATTTTTTTAATGATTTTTCAGGATCTTACGTTAAATCGACGAAACCTGAACAAGGGAGGGTGTAAAAAATCCTGAGTCTACCCAATGCCGATCGGCCTGTGTGTCGCCGAGCAGCGTTTCGACGTCAAATCGCTGCCGCCAGCGGGTTGTCGCGTTAACGATCCCGACAGCCTGCGTTCATAATCCCGGCAGCGACAACCCCGGTGATCGACAGCGATCCGCGCATGCGCACGGCCTCATGACCGTGTCGTCGGGTGCTCGTCGGTATCCTCGAGACGCTCGCCCGGGTCCTCGACGCGCCCCGCCGACAGGGCCACGTCGACCAGCGCCTGTTGCTGCGCACGGTGCAAAGCGGCATCGCCACAGGCCGGCGATGCCGACGGTGCGCGCCCGGCGTAACCGAGCATCTGGTCGTCGCGGGTCACGACGCGCAGATGATGTTGGATCTGGTACCAGGCGCCCTGGTTCCGCGGTTCCTCCTGGCACCAGACGATCTCGGCGGCGGCCGGGTACGCCGCCAGCAGTTCGCCGAGGCGGCGACGCGGGAACGGGTACAGCTGTTCGATGCGCAGGATCGCGATGTCGTGGATCTCGCGCAGGCGGCGCTCGGCCAGCAGGTCAAAATAGACCTTGCCGCTGCACAGCACCACGCGCCGCACGACGGTTGCATCGAGCTTGTCCGACTCGGGTTGCACGACCGCCAGCGCACCGTCGGTGAAGGCGTCGAGCGACGACTTCGACAGCGGGTGACGCAGCAGGCTCTTCGGTGTCATCACGACCAATGGCCGGCGGAAACGGCGCTTGATCTGGTCGCGCAGCAGGTGGAAGAACTGCGCGGGTGTCGTCGGTACCCAGACCCGCATGTTGAGTTCCGCGCACAGCTGCAGAAAGCGCTCGAGTCGGGCCGAGGAGTGCTCCGGCCCCTGCCCCTC
>JAGRGW010000317.1:0-1438 GCA_020445315.1 Gammaproteobacteria bacterium | reverse complement strand
CCGTTGGCGAAATCGCCGAACTGCGCCTCCCATATCACCAGCGTGTTCGGCATCGAGGTGGCGTAGCCGTACTCGAAGCCGAGCACGGCGAGTTCCGACAACAGCGAGTTGATGACCTCGAAGCGTGGCTGCCCCGGCGCCAGGTGGGCCAGCGGCATGTAGCTCTCGTACGTCGTCTGGTCGTGAAAGGCGGCGTGCCGGTGCGCAAAGGTACCGCGGATCGAGTCCTGGCCGGACAGGCGCACGGCGAAGCCCTCGTCGAGCAGGCTGGCATAGGCCAGCGTTTCGGCCATGCCCCAGTCGAGCGCCGCATCGCCGTCGATCATCCGGATCCGCTCGTCGACCACGCGTGCCACGTTGCGCTGCAGGTCGAAACCGTCGGGCAGCGCGAGCGCCCGGCGACCGAGCTCACGCAGACGCGACAGTTCGACACGGGTGTTTACCCGCTCGTCCGGGCGCGCGCTCAGGTACTGCGCCCAGTGTGCCTCGTACCCGGTGCGCGAGCCGTGCAGGAACTCGCGCACGACCACCCGCCCCTGGTCGAGCGAGTTACGGTAGTCCTCGCGCAGCTGGTCCAGGCGCATGTCGTCGATCAGCCCGTCGGCCTGCAGACGCTTGGCATAGCGTGTCAGCGTCGTCGGCAGGCTGCGGATGCGCCGGTACATCTCCGGCTGCGTCATCATCGGTTCATCGGCCTCGTTGTGTCCCTGGCGCCGGTAGCAGACCAGGTCGATGACGACGTCGTTGTGGAAGGTCATGCGGTAGTCGAGTGCCAGGCGCGTGACAAACAGCACGGCGTCGGGGTCGTCGCCGTTGACATGGAAGATCGGCGCCTGGATCAGCTTGGCCACCTCGGTGCAATACAACGTCGACCGCGCCTCCTGCGGGCGACTGGTCGTAAATCCGATCTGGTTGTTGATAACGACGTGAATCGTGCCGCCTGTACCGTAGGCCGGGGTCTTCGACAGACCCAGCGTCTCGGTGACGACACCCTGGCCAATGAACGCGGCATCGCCGTGCACGATGATCGGCAGAACCAGGTCCTGCGCATCCTCGTCGTGACGGTCCTGGCGGGCACGGCAGCCACCCTGCACGACCGGCGCGACGATCTCAAGGTGCGACGGGTTGAACGCCAGCGACAGGTGTACCGGGCCACCCGGCGTCTGGATGTTGGAATAGAAGCCCTGGTGATACTTGACGTCACCGGACCCGTCGCCGCCGTCATGCCTCCCTTCGAACTCGGAGAACAACTCGGACGGTGCCTTGCCGAGCAGGTTGACCAGCACGTTCAGGCGACCGCGATGGGCCATGCCGATGACGATATCGGTGACACCGTGTCGGCCGCTGCGCTGCACGATCTCATCGAGCAGCGGGATCAGCGAGTCGCCCCCCTCGAGCGAGAAGCGCTTCTGCCCGACGAACTTGGTCTGCAGGAAGG
>JAGRGW010000316.1 GCA_020445315.1 Gammaproteobacteria bacterium | reverse complement strand
GTCATCCTGATGGGCGAGATCCGCGATCTCGACACCATGGAGTTCGCGCTCAAGTTCGCCAACACCGGCCACCTGGCGCTGTCGACACTGCACGCCAACAACTCGATCACGACGATGGAGCGGATTCTCGGCTTCTACCCGAAGGACGGGCTCGAACAGCAGGCCAAGCGTATCGCGCAGAACCTGCGCGCGATCGTCTGCCAGCGTCTCGTCCCCGGTCTCAACGGCGGCAAGGTGGCGGCAGTAGAGGTCCTGATCAACACGGGTTACATCGCCGACCTGATCAGCAAGCTCGACCTCAGCCCGATCAAGGAGGCAGTCGAGCGCGGCGGTCAATACAAGATGCAGTCCTTCGACCAGCACCTCGTGAAGTTGTACGCGGACGGCCGTATCAGCGCCGAGACCGCGATCGAGTACGCCGATTCGGCCAGCAACGTGAAGATCCAGATCAAGACGGCCGATGCCGGCAAGCGGCTGAGCTCCGACGACTGGAGCAGTGGCCTGTCGCTGGAGCCGACCGACGATGGGCGCGGTTCAGGTGCCGGCGACGTCCTGCCGGATTTCGGCAAGCCCTGACCCGCCAGCCACGTTCGCTCAGACCATCTGCTCCAGCTGGTCGGCGGCCCTGCAAAGGCCGGCCTGGTGGTTCTCCCGCTCGCCGTCTTCGACTTTTGACAGCACGTATTTCGCCAGGTCGGCAGGCCTCGTCGTGCTGCGAACGCCGATTTTAAGGCGCCAGACGGCATCGTTCTGCAGCAGGTCGAGCAGTGTCGCCAGGCCCCGGTGGCCGCCGTCACCCCCTTTCCTGCGCACCTTGATGTCGCCGTAGCGCAGTTCGAGTTCGTCGTGTACCAGGATACAGGACGACAGCGCGATATCGGCCAGTGACGCAAGCGCCCCCAGTACCGGACCGGCATTGTTGATGTTGAAACCCGGCTTGAACAGCAGGATTTTGTTTCCCTTCAAGGTCCCTTCCGCCAGTTCGCCCAGCGGCATCGCATGCCAATGCAGCCGTTGCCGTTCCGCCAGCAGCGAGACGGCTTCGAACCCCGCGTTGTGAGGCGTCCCCCCGTACTCCCCGGCCGGGTTGCCCAACCCCACGATCAGCTGGTGTTCGTCGAGTGTTCCGTGGTTGCGCTGCCACCCATCCAACCAGCGACCGGCTTCCTCAATCACGCCGTTGTCGAGTTGGAACCGTTCGGACACGGGTTGTCCGAGGTAACCACAATCCCCGCAGAAATGCTCGATGCCGCAGGTATTTCGCCAACAGGCGACCGTGCCGGTCTGGGCCAGGAAAATCCGGCTGAGATGGTCCTGCTTGTTCGTGCCCTTGAAAAGCACCAGGTCGCCGGGCGTTATCTCGGCCTGGAAGAACCCGGCCGCGTCTTCGATGTTGGAAAATGTCCGTACGGTTTTCTGCGGAAACGCCTTCTTGGTGGCCAGCGCGCTGTGTGCCATCGGGCCGACGAAAATGGCAATGTCGGTCAACGAAACGAGTTTCGCCGCGATATCGCGGTACTTCTTGGTCGACCCGGCGCCCGCGCCCCGGTCCGAGAGTGTGCCCAGTACGACGATCTTCCGTCCCTTGGTCGAGGCGTTTTCGAGCAGCGCCAGGCAGGAGGGCAGCGTCCACATCGGCGCCTTGAAATCATCGCGTACGTAGTCGACGCCGCTCGCGTTGTCCACGGGCTGCATCCGCCCTTCGTAGGCTTCGATTCGCCCAACGCCCCTGGCGGCCTGGTCGAGGGGCATGCCGTACGCGACGCCCCCGGCGATAGCCGCCAGGACGGCATGCACCCAGTGTTCCCCAACGAGGCGCGTTTCGACCCTTGCTGACTGTTCGCCGCTGTGGACGGTGAATGCCAGTCGCTGGGGCCAGTCGGCGCAGACGTCAGTCGCCCGGATGTCCGCGTCTGCCGTCGTGCCGTAGCTCAGCACCGGGGCGTTCGAAACCGATGCGAAGGCCCCGAAACTGGCGTCGTCGGCGTTCAGCACGGCGGTGCCGTCCGCGGGCAGGTCGGCCAGGAAAGCCTTGAATTCGTCGAGGAGTTCGTCCTTCGACGAAAAGGCGGCCAGATGGTCATCACGGATGACGGTCAGCACGGCGACCCGGGGGCGCACCAGCCGCGATGCACGTTCGAGACTGCCCGGACTGTCCTCGCTCAACTCGACAACACAGAATCTGTCGGCCCGTCGTGTCCTCAGCACCATCTTCGCAACTTCGGGAAAGGCGTTCAGGGAGGCGAGTGAACGGCTGCCCGTGCCCGTCTCCTGCAAAACACCGTACAGCAGGTCCTTGGCCGTCGTCTTGCCGCCGCTGCCGACCACTGCCAGGAAGGTCGTGTTCCCCAACAGCGGGCGCTTGCGTTCGGCCAGGCGGATCATCAGGTCGTCGATCCGTTTGTCGCCGACGGCCCTGCGGATCCGCCACCCGATTCCACCAACCAGATCCCCGGAAATCACGTTGAGCCCCATGAAGTTGCTTCCCTTTTTTCGCCGAAAGTCCGGCATTGCCGACGCGGGTCGTCGTGCCGACAGGATTTATGGCGGCCAGACATGTCGCCAACTTAATGTTTGTGCAGATCGAGGGTCCGCAACCTTTTGCTGTCCCGGCCAGGCCGGGGTTTCGCGCAGCTTCAATGACTTGCGCAGGACCTTCGGACTGCCGCGTACTGGAGTCCCGGTCCGCGGCAGTGGTAGATTGCGCCCCGTTTTTGGGCAACTTGGCGGAGCGCGAGTGGTGATCGGGGCAGTGCGGCAGGCAATCGGCGGGGGCCTGGTGTTGGCGCTCGCAATCGGCGGTGCGGCGGGTGCGCACGCGGCCATGCTTCAGGGCAGCGAGTGGAAACCACTGCTGATCGACGGTGAGCCCGTGCCGGTGGAGACCGGCGCCTTCGTGCAGTTCCGCAGCAAGGGGCGTCTCGAGGGGTACAGCGGTTGCAACCGCCTGGTATCCGAGTACGAGACGCATGGCAACCAGATCCTGATCGGCCCGGTTGCCGCTACCCGGCGTGCCTGTGTCGACACGGTCATGCAGCGCGAGGCTGCACTGGCAACCGCGCTGGAACAGGCGCGTACCTGGTACCGCGAACGCACCCGGCTTGTTCTGTTCGATGCCGGTGGCGTGCCGATACTCGAGCTGCGACAGACCGACTGGGACTGATTTCTCCACGTTTCGCCCCAGCGTTGCACGGAGTTGGGCAATCTGCACCGTGTTTTGCGCTTTGATGGGGCGCACGCATCCCGTCCGTGCACCAGGGTGGGGCGCTGGTTCCTCTATTGTCGGGGCCGCTGCGATTTTTTTCCCACTCAAACAGCCTCTTACGTGGTTGGCACAACTACTGCACTCGCTCTGCTGACTGTCGTTTGGGTCGGATCGATTCCCGGTCAGCCCGGTCTGCGTCATCGCGACCGGCCTGTGCCCTTCTTTCCTTCCGGTCGCGTGGCAGTACCGATTACCTACCGAACTGGGGAGACCTGTTAACTATGAATTTCGCTACGCAACTGCGTCGATTGTCGCTGGCCGTTTCGGCCGCTGCCGCTATCGGCGTCGCCGGTGCCGTCCAGGCTGCCGATACGATCAAGGTCGGTGTGCTGCACTCGCTGTCGGGCACGATGGCGATCTCGGAGACGACGCTGAAGGACGTCATGC
>JAGRGW010000315.1 GCA_020445315.1 Gammaproteobacteria bacterium | reverse complement strand
TACATGTCGGTGTACTCGTGGGTCTCGCCCGCGATTGCGGTCTTCAGGTTTTCACTGGTGCCGCCGAACGGCATGCCGGTCGCCGGATCGCCACACTGCTCCAGGTACTCGAGGTGACCGTGTGCATGACCGGTCTCGCCTTCGGCGGTGGAGCGGAACACGGCGGCTACATCGTTGTAGCCCTCGACGTCGGCCTTGGCAGCGAAGTAAAGGTAACGGCGGTTGGCCTGCGATTCGCCGGCGAAAGCCGCTTTCAGGTTTTCTTCGGTCTGCGAACCTTTCAGAGACATGTGTTGTCCTCCAGTCGTTTTCGGAAATGCCGGATCCACCCGGCGGGTTGCGGATTGACTATATGCGCCTCGTCGCGCGGCATGAAATTGATTCTGGCAATTTGGCCGATAGAACTTCTCTATCAGCACCCCCGGCCCCGTCGCTGCTGCATCGGAGCGCAAACTAGCACCGGTCGAGCGACAGATTACTGGTCGGTGTGCGCGGTTGAAACTCAGCGGATCGGCTCGATGCAGGACATTTCACAGCCAAGCACGGCGTCGCGCAGCGCGGTGACCGCGTCCGGCCGCGGAAAGCTCTTGCGCCAGGCCAGCGCGACGACGCGCGACGGCGACTTTCCCTTGAACCGCCGGATCTTCAGCAGGCGCTGCGAGAACCGCTCGGCACCCGCCGCGCTGCACGGCAGTATTGTGACGCCCAGCCCGCTGGCAACCATGTATCTAATGGTTTCGAGAGACCCGCCTTCGAGACTCTGCACAGGCCCGCCGTCGATCGAGCGGCGCGGCATGCAATCGGGACAGGCCTCGAGCACCTGGTCGCGAAAACAGTGGCCGGCGCCCAGCAACAGCACGTCCTCGTGACCCAGTTCCGTGACCTCGACTTCCTCCTGCTGGGTCAGCGGGTGGCTGCTCGGCAGCAGCAGCACGAAGGGTTCACGGTAAAGCGGGAGCGTCAGGATGCCCGGTTCGTCGAACGGCAACGACAGTATGATGACGTCCAGTTCGCCGCGCCTGAGTTTCTCGGCGAGGTCGCTGGTGTAGCTCTCCTTGATCATCAGCGGCATTTTCGGCGCACGCTGGGCCAGTTCGGGAATCAGCTGCGGGAGCAGGTAGGGGCCGATCGTGTAGATCGCACCCAGGCGTAACGGACCATCGAGCTGGTCCTGGCCCTGGCGCGCGATGCGACGGATGTTGCCTGCCTCTTCGAGCACACGCTGCGCCTGAGACACCACCTGTTCACCGATCGGGGTGATACTGACCTCGCCCTTGCGCCGCTCGAACAGGCTGATACCGAGTTCATCTTCGAGCTTTTTCACGGCCACGCTGAGGGTAGGCTGGCTGATGAAGCAGGCCTCCGCGGCGCGGCCGAAATGGCGCTCACGCGCCACGGCGACGATATACCTCAACTCATTTAGGGTCATTTTCGCCGGAAATCGTTCACAAAAGCAGGAAAAGGCGTCACTCGACTGATTTGTGACCTGTGACTGTTGGGCTACTATAACCTGAAACAATGCACGGAAAACGTAACGGCAGCCAACTGCGATGAGTCCGCCAAGTACCGGCCCGGAGCCAGACAGTAACCTGCTAGACGCGGTATTCCCGGCGGGAACGTTGCGGGTCTTGCAGTTGACCGATACGCATATCTATGCCGATCCCTGCGGCCAGCTGCTCGGCATCAACACGCTCGACAGTTTCCAGCAGGTCATCGCGCACTTTCGTGACACGCACTGGCCGCTCGACATGCTGCTGGCGACCGGCGACCTGGTCCACGACGCCAGCCCGCGTGGTTATCAGAAAATGGCCGCAGTCCTGGCGGGGTTCGGCGTTCCGGTGCTGTCGCTGCCCGGCAACCACGACGTACCCGCCGTCATGCAGGATCACCTGCACGCGCCGGGCGTGACGACGGCCCCGGTGTCGGACCATGGCGCCTGGCGATTCGTCATGCTCGATTCGGTCATCCCCAACGACGAGGGTGGCCACCTGGCCGCGGACCAGATTGCGTTGCTCGACGACGCGCTCGCCTCGGCGCCGGAACATGTGCTCGTCTGCATGCATCACCAGCCGGTCAAGGTCGGCAGCGCATGGATCGACACGATGGCGATCGACAACCCGGCACCGCTGTTCGAGGTTATCGACCGCCACAGCTGCGTGCGCGGAATACTCTGGGGTCACGTCCACCAGACGTTCGAAGGTTCGCGCAACGGCGTGCGCCTGATGGCATCGCCGTCGACCTGCGTGCAGTTCGCACCCAACGAAGACGACTTCCGCGTCGACCAGGAGCCGCCGGGGTTCCGCATCCTGGCACTGCACGCCGATGGCACCATCGGCAGCCAGGTCGTCCGTATCGACGAGATGCCACAGGGTATCGAACTGGCCTCCTCCGGGTACTGAACGCCACCCCGGCGGCAACGGTTGTGTCGCCACGACGGCAGCGTGTAATACTGTCGATCCCGACAACCTGCCTGCCGGACAACGGGTGTCCATTGCGAGCGTCGATGACTTCCAGCTTACACAACCGCGGCTACGCAACCCGCATCGCGCAGCAGGCCACGCGCATCCTCGCGCTCTGCACTGCAGCCGGTATCGCGCTATACCCGGTCCTGTGCCTCGCCAACGGCTACCCGCCGCCGCCAGGACCCTTTCCGTTTGCACCCGCCGATGATGCTCCGGCTGCCGCCTGGCCGGGTCCGGCCGAAACCACCGGCGACGTCGCGCCACGTGACGGCTTCGCTCCCGTCGACAACGGCTACCCCGGCGCGGTTCGCGACCCTTACAGCGCCGACACCCTGTTCGGTGCGGCACCCGCGATGTCGGACACGCCCGCCTCGGACGTGCCGCCGATCCTGCCTTCCCGCGACCCGGGTTATGCGTACCCGGCGGCGCCGTACGCAGACGGGCCGACAGCCGGGCGCCTACCCAGGCGGGCCGATTTCTCGGTGGATTCCAAGCGCGACCAGCGCCCGGTGCAAGAACCGGCCTACGGCTATCCTGCGGCCGATCCGCAGTGGCACTATCCCGCGCTCCCGGCCGGGGACATGTCAATGACAGCACCCTATGCCGTCCAGCCCCCGATCGACTATCGCAGTACAACGATGCCGCCGGCGTATGGCAATGCGTATCCCGACGCGGCGTACACGATGCCGCCCGTCGCTGACGTCGCTCGCGGAGGCCAGGTGCGGCAGCGGAAGCAGCAGGACGGCAAGCCGCAGCAGGCGCCGGGTGCCGCGATCACCGAACGCGATCGCGCGCCCGGGCGGACCGCATCGGCACCTGTCGCGCCGCGGGGCAAGTCCACCGGCATGGCTGCGGACGCGGACCTGTTCCGCCCCGCGCTGGAAGGCCAGTAACGCCGCAGCCTGCCAAATTGATTGCCGCGATTGGCTGAATCAGCCGAGTTCGATCAGCGGGGCGACGCGCAGCACCTCGTCCAGTGACGTCACCCCGGTGATGACCTTGCGCGCACCGCTGATGCGCAACGGCTCCATGCCGTCCCGCAGCGCCTGGCGGCGAACATCGGCAATGCTGCAGTCGGCGCGCACCGCCTCGCGCAGACCCGGCGTCACGCGCAGGCTCTCGTAGATGCCGATTCGACCGTAATAGCCGGAACCGCGGCATTGATCACACCCGGCCGGCTGCCAGTTGCGTGACGGCACCGGCAGTTTCCACGGCTGGATCAGGTCGTGCCAGGCCTCGGCATCGGTCTCGCCCTCGCGTCGGCAGGCCGGGCACAGCGTCCGCACCAGGCGCTGGCCGATGATGCCGAGCAGCGTCGCGTTGATCAGGTAAGGCGGCACACCGATATCCATGAGCCGGACGACGGCAGACGGGGCATCGTTGGTGTGCAGCGTGGACAGCACGAGGTGGCCGGTCAAGGCTGCCTGGATCGCCATCTCGGCGGTCTCCAGGTCGCGTATCTCGCCAACCATGATGATATCCGGGTCCTGCCGCATCAGCGTGCGCACGCCGGTGGCGAAATCGAGGCCGATGTTGGCATTGACCTGCATCTGGTTGAGCGCCGGCTCGACCATCTCGATCGGGTCCTCGACGGTGCAGACGTTGACGTCCGGTTGCGCCAGCTGTTTCAGCGTCGAGTAGAGCGTCGTCGTCTTGCCCGA
>JAGRGW010000314.1 GCA_020445315.1 Gammaproteobacteria bacterium | reverse complement strand
TGTTCAACATGGTGCAGCCGGACGTCGCGCTGTTTGGCAAGAAGGACTACCAGCAACTGATGGTGATCCGGCGCATGGTCGAGGACCTGTCGATGCCGGTGCGGGTGCTGGGTGTCGAGACGCGTCGTGAGGACGACGGCCTGGCGATGAGTTCGCGCAACGGTTACCTGACCGCCGATGAGCGCGCCATCGCGCCGGTGCTGTATCGCGTGATGACGGGGCTTGGCGAGCGCATCCGGCAGGGCGAGAAGGACCTGGCCGGACTGCAGGGGCAGGCCGCCCGGGAACTCGAGGAGAACGGTCTGGCGCCGGACTACATCGCCGTGCGCCGCGCCGAGGACCTCGGCGAGCCCGGTGACGGGGACCGCAAGCTGGTGATCCTGATCGCCGCTTACCTCGGCAAGGCCCGCCTGATCGACAACCTCGAAGTGACGCGCTGAAACGACGCGCAGTCCGTGGTGCTCACCCGGTATTGCGCATGCCGCCGGCGATGGCGTTGATCGAGCGCAGCAACGGGTCGAGGCTGGCGTCGCGCTCGGTCTCGCGCGTACCGGCATCGCGGTACCGTTCCAGCAATTCCAGCTGGATATGGTTCAGCGGATCGAGGTAGGGGTCGCGCCGCGACAGCGACATCTTCAGCAGCGGGGTGTCGTCGAGCAGGTCGTCGATATCGACGATCTTCTTCACCCACTTCCTCGTGCGCCGGTACTCGGCGTCGATCAGCGTAAACACGCGGTCCGCGGTGTCCTGGTCGCCGCACAGGTCGGCATACTCGCGTGCAATGTCCATGCTCGACTTGAACAGCGCCATCTGCGTGTTGCTGAGCAGGGCACGGAAGAAAGGCCAGTCGCGGTACATCTGGCGCAGCATCTTGAGCCGTTTCTTCTCTTCCGTGCAGCAGTTCTCCAGTGCGCTGCCCAGGCCGTACCAGGCAGGGATCGTCTGTCTCGACTGTGCCCAGCCGAACACCCAGGCAATCGCCCGCACCGATGACTTGGAGCGGTCCCCGCGGGCGCGGTGCGATGGCCTCGAACCGATATTCAGCAGGCCGATCTCGGACACCGGTGTCGATTCGTAGAAATAATCGAGGAAACCGGGCGTCTCCTCGGTCAGTTCGCGGTAGGCCCGCTCGCCGCGCATTGACAGTGCCTGCATGGTGTCGTGGAACGCCGGGTTGTCCGGCTTGACCTCGCGGATCAGTCCCAGGCTGGCGTCGATGACACCGGACAGGCCCATCGTCAGCTCGTAGATCGCCGTCTCGCGGTTACTGTACTTGTACGACAGGACTTCGCCCTGCTCGGTGAACTTGATCTGGCCGAGCAGGGTGCCGGCCGGCTGCGCCTTGATGGCGTCGTGGGTCGGACCGCCGCCACGGCCGATCGTGCCGCCACGACCGTGGAACAGGCGGATGTTGACGCCCCGCTCGCGGCCGAGGCTGATGACGCGCTGCTGGGCGCGGTACAACAGCCACGACGAGGCGACGATGCCGCCGTCCTTGGCCGAGTCGGAATAGCCAAGCATGACCTCCTGCTGGCTGCCGTGGCGTTTCAGCAGGCGCTCGTAGACCGACTGGTCCAGCAGCCTGGAGATGACCGGTTCGATGTGCGACAGGTCCTCGATCGTCTCGAACAGGGGCGAGACACCGATCCGGCACTGGAACACGTCGCCCTGCTGGCCGCACAGGCCGGTCAGGCTGCCAAGGAACATCACGTGCATGACGTCCGAGGCCTGGTGCGCCATCGAGATGACGTAACGGCTGATGACCAGCGGGCTGACCAGGCGCTGCATTTCCTCGACGACGTCGAATACGCGCAATACCTCCTGCGTCATCTCGCCGAACTGGCCGCGGTCGTCGATGCCCGGTGGGGATTCGATCAGCCCGCCGAGCAGTTCGAGCCGCCGGCCCTCGTCGAGGCCCGCGTAGTCGTCGTGGATTCCCAGGCACGCCAGGATGTCGGCCACGGCCTCGGTATGCACCGTCGATTCCTGGCGGATGTCGAGCCGCGCCAGGTAGAAGCCGAAGGTCCGCACGAGCCGTATCAGGTCGAGCAGTTCCATGTTGGCCGAATCGGCATCGCCATGGCTGATCAGCGAATCGCGCATCAGTTCCAGGTCGCGCCTGAACTCGGATTCGTGCTGGTAACCGGCGATCTCCGGGTTCCAGGGGCGTCCCTCCAGCCAGGCCCTGGCGCGGCGCTCCAGCTGGCGCAGGCGCAGCCCGATCAGGTAAAGCTTACGTCGGTACGGTTCCTCCGGGAAACGGGCCGGGAACTCCTGGTCGAATGCCTCGCGGTAGCGGTCGTCCTCGGCCAGGCCGGCCAGGAAGGCCGGTGACGGCGTGCAGAAATCCCGCGACTGGGTCAGGATGCCGATCAGCGCGTCGGTGCGGCTGATGTAGGCGCGCAGCACGGTCAGGTGCTGGGTCAGAATCGCCTCGCGCGTGGTTTCGGCGGTGACGTTCGGATTGCCGTCGCGGTCGCCGCCGATCCA
>JAGRGW010000313.1 GCA_020445315.1 Gammaproteobacteria bacterium | reverse complement strand
GTGTCGATCTGCGCGACGTTGCCAAGGCAGACGATCTTGGTCCCGGGGCCTGCGCGCGTGATCAGCGTTTTCATCTGCTTCGGCGTCAGGTTCTGCGCCTCGTCGAGAATGATGTACTTGTTCAGGAAAGTGCGGCCACGCATGAAGTTTAGCGAGTGGATGCGGATCCGCGAGCGCAGCAGGTCGTCGGTCGCGGCGCGCCCCCACTCGCCACCTTCGGTCTGTGTCAGTACCTCGAGATTGTCCATCAGTGCCCCCATCCAGGGCGTCATCTTTTCTTCCTCGGTTCCCGGCAGGAAACCGATGTCCTCGCCGACCGGGACGGTGACCCGAGTCATGATGATCTCGCGGAAGCGATTCTGGTCGAGTACCTGGGAGAGACCGGCGGCGAGCGCCAGCAGCGTCTTGCCGGTACCGGCGGTGCCGAGCAGCGTGACGAAATCGATGGCCGGGTCCATCAAGAGGTTGAGGGCAAAATTCTGTTCCCGGTTGCGCGCGCTGATACCCCATACCGCATGCTTGTTCGAGCGGTAGTCGTTGGCCAACTCGATCACGGCGTTGCCATCGCCTTTTTCGCGCACGATCGCCTCGAACGGCTGATCGCCCGGCATGTACAGGCACTGGTTGACGTACCACTCCTCGGTGGAAGGACCGGTGACACGGTAGAAGGTGCGACCTTCGTCCTGCCACGAGTCCATGTCCTTGCTGTGCTGTTCCCAGAAGTCGCTCGGCAGTTCCGACTGGCCGCTGTAAAGCAGGTTGACGTCGTCGAGGACCTGGTCGTTGTGATAGTCCTCGGTATGGATGCCGAGAACGGCTGCCTTGATACGCAGGTTGATGTCTTTCGACACCAGCGTGACATGCCGGTTTTGCGCCATCTCGGCCAGCGCCAGCGCGGTGCCGAGGATGTTGTTGTCGGGCAGGTTACCCGGCAGTGTCGGCGGCAGTTCCTTCGGTTGCAACTGGGTCTGGAAGAACAGGTGGCCGCAGTTGTCGTCACCGTTGCCGTTGTTGCCATTTCCGCGCAGCTTGCTACGCGGCAACTCGATACCGGAATCGATCGCGTCGCGCGGTGACGAGGTCATCAACTCGTCGAGAAAACGGCTGACCTGGCGCGAGTTCCGCGCGACTTCCGACGTACCTTTCTTGGCCCTGTCGAGTTCCTCCAGCACGACCATCGGCATGAAGATATCGTGCTCGGCGAAGCGGAAAATCGCCGTCGGGTCGTGCATCAGCACGTTGGTGTCGAGGATGAAGAGCTTTTTGTCTTCGCGTGATTTGATGCCCATGTTACTCCGGGATCTGGCTGGCGGGCGAAGGCCTGAAGGTCAGGCGGCCGGTTACTGTTTCAGTGCCTTGACCGCGTCGAGCACTTCGTCGACGTGACCCTTGACCTTGACCCCGCGCCATTCGCGGCGCAGCTTGCCGTCGGCATCGATCAGGAAGGTGCTGCGCTCGATGCCCCGCACCTGTTTACCGTACATGTTCTTCAACTTGATGACATCGAAGGCATTGCACAGCACCTCGTCTGGATCGGCGACGAGATCGAAGGGAAAGCCCTGCTTGGTCTTGAAGTTGGTCTGTGCCTTCAGCGAGTCGCGCGAGGCGCCGAGGATAACGCAGGACTGGCGCCTGAACTTGGCGATTGCCGCGCTGAAATCAAGGCCTTCCTGGGTGCAGCCCGGCGTGCTCGCCTTGGGGTAGAAATACAGTACCAGGGGCTTGCCGCGATAATCGGAAAGCCTGGCGGAACGCTCGCCGGTGAGGGTCAGAGCGACATCGGGGATCTTCTTGCCAACGACGGGTGCGGACATGTCAGGTGTCTCCTGTCGCGTTCAGTTCTTGATCGGCTCCAGCACGGCATCGAGGTTCATGCTGTCGCAGAAGTCCATGAACTCGTCGCGCAGCGCGGCGATATGGATGTCGGCCGGGATACCGATATTCATGCGCACCGAGAACATCGGTGTACCGGTATGCGCGGCCGCGTAGCAGCTGGTCGTCATGTCCTCGATGTTGATGTTCTTTTCCGAAAAAAAACTGGCCAGGCTGTAGACGATGCCGGGGTGATCGAGGGCGACGACGTCGACACCGTAAGGCAGCAGATTGGCGCCGCCCGCGCGCTCGCTGGTGCGCTTGGTCGTGATTGTCAGGCCCAGTTTTTCCTGCAGTTCCGGTACCTGGTCCTCGAGCTTGGCAAGCATGTTCCAGGGGCCTTCGACCAGCAGCAGGATGGCAAATTCGCCACCGAGCACGGTCATGCGGCTGTCGGAAATATTGCAGTCGACTTCGTAAATGGCCTTGGCCAGGCGGTTGACGATGCCGGGGCGGTCGTCGCCGAGCGCGGAAATAACGAGATGGCTGTTCTTTGCGGGCATGTAGGGGTGATGGCAGAGCCTTAATTGAAATAGCTCAGCCAGTTTACTGATGTGCTCAGCCGTTGTCTCGGTGCAAACGGGCAGATTGCGCTCAGTCCGCCTCGGGGTCGGCCTCGCGCAGTGCCTGGGCTGCCAGTTCCGGGCTCACCGTGCTGACGAAGAGGCCGGAACCGAGTTCGAAGCCGGTCGGGATGCTGGTCCGCGGGCAGATCTCGAGGTGCCAGTGGTAGCTGTCTCCGCAGCCTTCGTACTCGCTGCCGTGGGGTGCGGAATGCAGGAAGAAGTTGTACTGGACGCCGCCGACGACCTTGTCCAGGCGTGCCATGGTGCGCCGCAGGACATTGGCGAAATCGTCCAGGTCTTCGGCGCTGGCCTTGAGGAAATCGGCCTCGTGGCGCAACGGCAGGATGTGGATCTCCCATTCGAAGCGGCTCGCGAAAGGTTTTATGGCGACAAACCGCTCGCCGCGCTCGATAACATACTGGCCGACGTTGACCTTGCGCCGGATCTGGCCCGATTCACGGTCGTAGATGGTGGCCTCGTAGGTCAGTGCCTCGTCGATCAGCGAGCAGAAGATGCAGTGATTGAATTTTTTGTGGTATTCGCGGCTGTGGTGCACCTCGTTCTGCAGGTTGTCCGGCACGACCGGGGTCGCGATGATCTGGCTGTGGGTGTGGGGGATGCTGGCGCCGGCTGCCGGGCCAAAATTCTTGAACACCAGTACGTATTTAAGACGCTTGTCAGATTCGTAAAGCTCCGCCATGCGCTGCTGGTAGACACCGAACAGACTGGCGAGGTGTTCGCGGCTCATGTCGTGCACCGCGATGCCGTGGTTCGGGTGATCGATGACCACCTCGTGTCGTCCGTAACCGTCGATGACCTGCTGCAGACCAAAGGCCATGTTTTTCTGTGAAGAATCGTCGCCGAGGACCGGGTACAGGTTCGGCACGATCCGGATCTGCCAGTCGGGGCCGTCCGGATAGGCCGTGATCTGGGGTGGCGTGCGGTCTTCGTTGCCGTGGCAGAAGGGACAGGTCTCGACGTGTGCGCGGGTGTCACGCTCGATCCGTTCCTCGGCCTGCTTCGGCCGCATCCCGCGTGCCGTCGAGACGAGTACGGATTCGGTCGGTACGATGGGGTTGATCCGGATCTCGCGGACGCTGTCGTCGGTATCGCTCATGTCACTACTCTGGTTGTCGCGGTGTCTGCCCTCGGGCTCGATAAGCGTTTTCTACTTTGTGCGCGAGGTACGCTCAAGCTGGCGGATTTGATGGGGGTATCGAATCCCGTCCGGAAACGATTGCGCCTTGGCACCCTGTCGGAGGGAACGATAGAATCACCGGCTTGATCTGAACGTTTGGAGCCTGTTGATGATTCAGGGCAGCCTGGTTGCCATCGTGACCCCCATGAAAGCGGACGGGAGCGTCGACGAAGACGCCTTCCGCCGGCTCGTCGACTGGCACATCGAGCAGGGCACCGATGCCATCGTGGCGGTCGGTACGACCGGGGAGTCCGCAACCCTGGACGAGGCGGAGCATTGCGCCGCGATCGCGCTCGTCGTTGACCAGGCTGCCGGCCGAATCCCGGTGATTGCCGGTACCGGGGCCAACTCGACCAGCGAGGCCATCGCGCTGACGCGCTGCGCGGCCGACAACGGCGCCGACGCCTGCCTGCTGGTAACACCTTATTACAACAAGCCGACCCAGCAAGGGCTCTACCTGCACCACAGGGCCGTGGCCGAGGCCGTCGGAGTCCCGCAGATCCTCTACAACGTGCCCGGGCGCACCGCCGTGGACATGAAGCCCGAGACGGTGGCGAAGCTTGCGGAACTCGACAACATTATCGGGGTCAAGGAGGCAACGGGCGATCTTGCACGGATTCCCCTGCTGCGTTCGCTGACGTCGCCGGATTTTGCGATTTACAGCGGCGACGACGCGACCGCGCGCGAGGCCATCCTGCTGGGCGCCAATGGCGACATCTCGGTCACGGCGAACGTCGCCC
>JAGRGW010000312.1 GCA_020445315.1 Gammaproteobacteria bacterium | reverse complement strand
GTCACGGCGAGGATGCCCCAGGGCGACAGGCCCTCGACCTGGATCAGCCAGGCGATGCGGTGCACCAGCACCCGGGTCTTGCCGGAACCGGCACCGGCCAGCACGAGTGCGCTGCCGAGCGGTGCCGTGACCGCGGCACGCTGGGCCTCGTTGAGTTCGTCGATGATGTGCGATACGTCCATCGCGCCATGTTATCGCCGAATCCGGGTCGTCGCCGAATCCGCGCGTCGACCCGGCCGGCGCAGGCATCGCCCGCCGCGCGGACTCAGCGCGTACAATAGCCGGCTTTTCGTGACCAGCAGACGCTTGCCATGACCGACAGATACGCCGTTATCGGTAATCCCATCGAGCACTCCAAGTCGCCCGCCATCCACGCGGCTTTCGCCGCGCAGACGCAGCAGGACATCCAGTACGACCGTATTCTCGGTGACCTCGAGCACGTCGAGGACGATATCGAGGAGTTCGCGGCCGACGGTGGATCCGGGATGAACGTCACGGTGCCGTTCAAGGAGCGCGCCTACGACCTGTGCGACACGATGAGCGAGCGCGCACGCGACGCCGGCGCGGTCAACACGCTGGTGTTCCGCGACAGCCATGTCTACGGCGACAACACCGATGGCGCCGGGCTGGTGCGCGACCTGGGCTGCAATCACCGCTTCGATTTCGTCGGCGCCCGGATCCTGCTGCTCGGCGCCGGCGGCGCTGCGCGCGGTGTCCTGCGACCGCTGCTGGAACAGCGCCCCGATCGCCTCGTCATCGCCAACCGCACGGCGACCAAGGCGCACGCCCTGGCCGCCGCGACCGCTACCGTGGGCCCGGCCATCGGCTGCGGGCTCGACGAGTTGCACAACCAGGCCTTCGACCTGATCATCAACGCCACCGCCGCTGGGCTTTCCTCTCAGGTACCGAGCATCCCGGACGATTGTCTGGCTGACGGCGGCTGGACTTACGACATGGTCTACGCCAGCACGGCCACCGCGTTCCAGGCCTGGGGCAGGGCGCATGGTGCGGCGCGCGCGCTGGATGGACTCGGCATGCTGGTCGAACAGGCCGCCGAATCGTTCCAGCTGTGGCGTGGCGTGCAGCCCGACACGGCGCCGGTCATCGCGATGTTGCGCTGACCCCGTTTCACGAACCGGAGAACCACCCCGATGCGGATTACCCTCGTCCGGCTCACCTGCCTGGCCCTGGTCGCCACGCTGGCGGCCTGTACGCGCGAACCGGAGACGCCGGCGAACGCCATGCTGGCAGCGGTGCCGGCCGACACGCCCTA
>JAGRGW010000311.1 GCA_020445315.1 Gammaproteobacteria bacterium | reverse complement strand
CGCATGTCGGACATGTCGGCCGAGATCGGGTTGGCCAGCCGGATCGGGGTGCTGTCCGGCGTCAGGACCGATGCGATCTCCGGCGAGACAAAGCTGTAGGTGATCGCTTCCTGGTAACCGCGATCGACCAGCAATTGCCTCGCACGGGCGAGGTCGAATGCCGCCTCGGGCCTGACGCTGACACTGACCGGCGCCGAACTGAGGCTGGCCGGGATGTTGGCGTACCCGTAGATGCGCCCGACCTCCTCCACCAGGTCGGCCTCGATCGCGATGTCGAAACGCGCACTCGGCGGCGTGACCTGCCAGCCGCCATCGGCGTCTGCGACCTGCATGCCGAGGCGCTCGAGGATATCGACGACAGTCACGTCATCGACACGGACACCGAGCAGGCGTGCCAGGCGCTCGCGCCGAAGGACCACCGGGGCGATGGCCGGCAGGTGCGACTCGGCACAGGCCTCGTTCACCGGACCGGGCCTGCCGCCAACGATCTCGAGCATCAGCGCGGTCGCGCGCTCGATGGCCTGGCGCTGCAGGTTGAAATCGACGCCGCGCTCGAAGCGGTGTGAGGAATCCGTGTGCAAGCCATAGGCTCGGGCCTTGCCGGCGATCGCCAGCGGTGCAAAGAAGGCCGACTCCAGCAACACGTGCCGGGTCTCACCCGTCACCCCTGATTGGGCACCGCCCATGATCCCGGCCATGGCCACGGGCCGGGCGTGATCGGCTATGACCAGGGTGTCCGCGCGCAGCTTCGCCTCGCCACCGTCGAGCAACGCCAGCTGCTCGCCGTCTTCGGCCATGCGCACGCGAATGCCGCCCTCGAGCCGGTCCAGGTCGAAACCGTGCATTGGCTGACCGAGTTCGAGCAGCACGTAGTTGGTGATATCGACGACCGGCGAGATCGGGCGCAGGCCGCTGCGACGCAGCTTTTCGACCATCCAGCCCGGCGTTTTCGCTGCCGGGTCGATATCGCGCACGACACGGCACAGGTAACGCGGGCATGCCTGCGGTGCGTCGACGACCACGTTGAAGACATCGTCGATCGCGGCCGGCACCGGGTCGATCTCCGGCAGGTGCAAGGGCTCGCGGTTGAGCACGCCGACCTCGCGCGCAATGCCGGCCACGCTCAGGCAATCGGCACGGTCCGGTGTCAGGTCGACGTCGATGCAGGCATCGTCAAGGGCCATGAAAGCGCGGAAGTCAGAGCCGACCGGCGCGTCCGCCGGCAGGGCCATGATGCCGTCGGAGCTGTCGGCCAGGCCCAGTTCCGAAGCCGAGCAGATCATTCCCAGGGACTGTACGCCGCGCAGCTTGGCCTTCTTGATCTTGAAGTCGCCCGGCAGGTTCGCGCCGACGACGGCGACGGGCACCTTCATGCCGGCGGCAACGTTCCTGGCCCCGCAGACGATCTGGGCCGGCTCATCGGCGCCCGTGTCGACACTGCAGACGCTGAGCTTGTCGGCATCCGGATGCTGTTCGCGGGTCAGCACCTCGCCGACGACGACGCCGGTGAACGGCGGTGCCGCCGGTTCGATCGAGTCCACCTCGAGACCGGCCATGCTCAATTGGTCGGCCAGCTGTTCGGTCGTGATCTTGGGATTGACCCACTCACGCAGCCAAGCTTCACTGAATTTCATTGGATTACCTAGCTCAGAATTTGCTCATACCATCGGCTGCTTCGTCTCGCAGCCGACGGGGGTGTTCGTTGATCAGGCGAACTGGCGCAGAAAACGCAGGTCGTTCTCAAAGAACAGGCGCAGATCGTTGACGCCGTACCGCAACATGGCCAGCCGTTCCACGCCCATGCCGAATGCGTACCCGAGGTAGCGTTCGCTGTCGATCCCGACATGACGAAACACCTCGGGATGGATCATTCCGCAGCCGAGCACTTCCAGCCATCCGGTCTGGCTGCAGACGCGGCAGCCGTCGCCACCACACATGACACACTGGATATCGACCTCGGCCGACGGTTCGGTGAACGGGAAATACGAAGGCCGGAAACGCACCTCGAGATCGTCGCGTTCGAAGAAGCCGTGCAGAAAGGCGTTCAGGATGCCCTTGAGGTCGGCAAAGCTGACCTGCTCGTCGACCAGGAAGCCCTCCACCTGGTGGAACATCGGCGTGTGGGTCAGGTCCGAGTCGCAGCGGTAGACACGGCCCGGCGCGATCACCTTCATCGGCGGCTGCCTGTCCTTCATGTAGCGGATCTGCACTGGCGAGGTATGCGTCCGCAGCAACAGGTTGTCGCCGAAATAGAAAGTATCGTGCATCGCGCGCGCAGGATGATGACCCGGGATGTTCAGTGCTTCGAAGTTGTGGAAATCGTCCTCGATCTCCGGCCCCTCGGCGACCTCGAAACCGGCGCTGGCGAAGAAGGCCTGGATGCGCTGCATCGTGCGGGTCACCGGGTGCAGACCACCGGTGGGATTGCCGCGACCGGGCAAGGTGACATCGATGCTTTCGGATGCCAGGCGCCTGGCCAGTTCGGCGTCTTCCAGCCCCTGCCGGCGGGCCTCCAGCGCCTGCTGAAAGGCCTGCTTCGCCTGGTTGACTTGCTGGCCGGCAGCCTTGCGCTGGTCGGCAGGGAGCTTGCCGAGTTGCTTGAGTCGCTCGGTGAACTGGCCGCTCTTGCCGAGGTACTGAACGCGCACCTCGTCGAGTGCGCGCAGGTCGCCGGCAGCCGTCACGGCCGCTTTTGCCTGCGAGAGAAGATCGTCTAGCTCGTTACTCATCGTCGGAATTCACCACACTTCCAGGAAACCACCGTGGATCCGCGCATCGGCAAAGACCGGCGCAGCGGTCAACGGCAACTCAGCATGTCCGGTCACGTCAACACGACCGGCCAATAAAAAAGGGGAAAGCCGACCGGCCTTCCCCCTGTTCCCGAATCGAGGGGCGTCGGGGCGCGTCGCCCCGCCACCTCGATCAGCTCGCGAGGGCAGCCTTGGCCTTCTCAGCGAGTTGTTCGAACGCCGGCATGTCGTGCACGGCGATATCGGCCAGCATCTTGCGGTCCACCTCGACGCCTGCCTTGTTCAGGCCGTCGATGAACCGGCTGTACGACATGTCGCACAGACGGGCGGCCGCGTTGATACGCTGGATCCACAGGGCGCGGAACTCGCGCTTCTTGACCCGGCGATCGCGGTAGGCGTATTGCCCGGCCTTGATGACCGCCTGCTTGGCAACGCGGTAGACCTTGCGACGGGCACCGTAATAACCCTTCGCCGACTTCATTACTTTCTTGTGCTTGGCGTGCGCCTGCACACCACGTTTGACGCGTGACATCGTTCAGTCTCCTCCGATCAGGCGTAGGGAATCATGCGACGGGCGGCCGCGACATCGTGCTTGTGCAGCATCGACGGCGAACGCAGCTGACGCTTACGCTTGGTCGATTTCTTCGTCAGGATATGACGACGGTGAGACTGGTTGCGCTTGACGCCACCGGCAGTAATCCGGAAACGCTTCGCGGCACCGCGATTGGTCTTGATCTTCGGCATTTTCTGTACTCCTAGCTCTCAGGGTTTCCAACAGGGTGGCCAAGGCAATGCCTGTTGGCCCGACCACCCACCGGCTGTCTCTGGTGACGCCGGATTGAATTGTTTTGTTCCTTGCGCTACGCCGCGCTTCACTTGTTCTTGCGCGGCCCCAGCACCATGACCATTTGCCGACCTTCCATCATCGGCCGCTGTTCGACCTGCGAGATCTCCTGCAGATCGGCCTCGATCTTTTCCAGTAGTTCCAGGCCACGATCGCGGTGGGCATGCTCGCGTCCACGGAACCGCATCGTCACCTTGGCCTTGTCGCCGTCCTCGAGGAAGCGCCGCAGGTTGCGCAGCTTGACCTGGTAGTCACCGATTTCGGTGCCCGGACGGAACTTGACTTCCTTGACCTGGACCTGCTTCTGCTTCTTGCGCGCTTCCGACTTCTGCTTTTTCAGCTCGAAAACGAACTTGCCGTAATCCATGACACGGCAGACCGGCGGTTCTGCGTTGGGAACGATCTCGACCAGGTCCAGGCTGGCGTCTTCGGCGGTTCGCATCGCGTCTTCTATGGACACAATGCCGACCTGTTCCCCGTCCTGTCCGATCAGGCGCACTTCACGCGCGGTAATCTCCCCGTTGAGTCGATTCCGCTTCTCCGCTTGTCTGGCGATAGCCGTTTTCCTCTCTCGTTAAACCCGGGCTTCAACAACAAAGAAAGCACCGGCTGTTGCCAGTGCTTTCTGGTATCGAGCCCAACTTACGCCAGCCTTGCGGCCCCGTGGGGCTCTCGCTGGCGCGTTGCCTGTCACGTGCGGGAACGGACCATTTCGTCGAACCGCCCCGTGAGGGCTTCGATGTCCATCGATCCGAGATCCTCGCCACTGCGCGTACGTACCGCCACCTGGCGATTTTCCATTTCGCGGTCACCGACCACGAGCAGATAAGGCGTGCGCTGCAGCGTATGCTCGCGGATCTTAAAGCCAATCTTCTCGTTTCTCAAGTCTAAATCGACTCTAAAGCCTTTATCCTGAAGGCTTTTCGCGACTTCCCCGCTGTATTCGGCCTGACGGTCGGTGATATTCATGACGACCGCCTGCACCGGAGCCAGCCAGAACGGCAGCGAACCGGCGTAGTGTTCGATCAGGATACCGATGAAACGCTCCAGCGACCCGAGGATCGCCCGATGCAGCATGACCGGCGTTTTCTTGCTGTTGTCCTCGGCGATATAGGTCGCGCCAAGGCGCTCCGGCATCGAGAAATCCAGTTGGATGGTACCGAGTTGCCAGACCCTGTTGAGACAGTCCCTCAACGAGTACTCGATCTTCGGACCGTAGAAGGCACCCTCGCCCGGTTGCAGTTCCCAGTCCAGCCCGCCTTGCGTTAGGGCGTCTTCGAGTGACTTCTCGGCTTTATCCCATAACTCATCTGATCCAACACGCTTTTCAGGCCTGGTCGACAGCTTGATCAGGATGTCGTCGAAGCCGAAATCCTTGTACACGTCGAACAGCAGGTCGTTGAATGCCAGCACCTCGGGCAGGATCTGTTCCTCGGTGCAGAAGATGTGTGCGTCGTCCTGAACGAAGTTGCGTACCCGCATCAGGCCATGCAGCGTGCCGGATGGTTCGTTGCGGTGACAGGAACCGAACTCGGCCAGGCGCAGCGGCAGGTCGCGGTAGCTCTTCAGGCCATGGTTATAGATCTGGATGTGCGCCGGGCAGTTCATCGGCTTGATCGCGTAGTCGCGGTTTTCCGAATGCGTGGTGAAGATCATGTCACCGAACTTGTCCCAGTGACCCGACTTCTCCCACAGCGAACGGTCGATCACCTGAGGGGTATGGACCTCCTGATAGCCGTGGTCGCGCAGCTTGTCGCGAATGTACTGCTGCACGGTCAGGTAGATGGTCCAGCCACGGTTGTGCCAGAACACCATGCCCGGGGCCTCGTCCTGCGAATGAAACAGGTCGAGCGCCTTGCCGATCTTGCGGTGGTCGCGCTTCTCGGCCTCCTCCAGCCGGTGCAGGTAGTCCTTGAGTTCGTCCTTGCTGCGCCACGCGGTGCCGTAGATGCGCTGCAGCATCGGGTTGTTGGAATCGCCGCGCCAATAGGCGCCGGCCAGCTTCATCAGCTTGAACGCCTTGGGCAACTTGCCGGTACTCGGAAGGTGCGGACCGCGGCACACGTCGAACCAGTCGCCCTGGCGGTAGATCGAGACCTCTTCACCCTCCGGGATGATGTCCTCGATGATCTGCACCTTGTACGACTCGCCGATGTCGCCGAACGTCTTTTTCGCCTGCTCGCGGTCCCAGAC
>JAGRGW010000310.1 GCA_020445315.1 Gammaproteobacteria bacterium | reverse complement strand
TCGACTTCTTGTGCAGGTGCATGTATTCGATCGGGTCTTCTAGGGTCAGGATATGACCGCCGGCATTGGCGTTGCGAAAATCGATCATCGCCGCCAGCGTCGTCGATTTCCCTGAACCGGTCGCGCCGACAACGAGGATCAGGCCGTTGCGCTGCATGACCAGCTGCTCCAGCACCTTCGGCATGCCGAGTCCCTCGATGTTGGGGACATCGGTGTTGATGTGTCGCAACACCAGCGAGGCCTCGCCGCGCTGCCGGAAGGCATTGCCACGGAACCGGCCTATCCCGCTGTACGACAGGGAGAAATCGACCTCGCCCCGTTCCTCGAAGTGCTTCAGCTTCTCGTCCGTGAGGATCTCGCGGATGGCGCGTTCCGCATCACCCGGACCGAGCGGCTCGCCCAGCTGCGCAAATCCCTTCGGGGTCTTCATCGAGATCTTGGCGCCGGTGTACATGAACACGTCGGCCGCACCGTTCTTGACCATGATCTGCAACACCTGGGGGACGTCGATAACCGCCATGGGGTCTGCTCCTTATCAGCAAGGCGGCAGTGGCCGCCTCGGTTTCGTTCAGTGACTTACCGGGGTTATCGGTGCCTGGGAGCAAAACTTGTGCGCGGCCGGCGCTTCAGCACCACCGCCCGGTTCCCGGGGCGGTGGTGACGCGGATCAGAACTTGATGTCGACGCGCGGGCGCGCCTCGGCCTTGGCATCCAGCGCCGGTCGGCACAACCGCAGCTGCTTCTTGCCGACTCCCTGTTTGCCGAGGTAGGCCTTAACGGTCTCGGCACGCCGGTTTGCCAGCGCCAGCATGTCTTCTTCCTTGTCCAGGTACTTGCCGTCCTTGTCCTTCTGGCGCTCGGCCTCGACCGCCACGCCGCAGAAACGCAGGCCAAGCTTGGGCTTGTCCTTGAGCTTCTTCGCCAGCTCGCCGAGATACTTGTTGGCATCGGCATTCAAGTCGGCCTGCCCGGGCTCGAACAGCGCCGGCTCGAACGACACCTTGAGCGCCTGGTCGGCAACCAGCGTGCCGACCAGCAAGACCGAACCAAGCGGCTGAATGGCCAGCGCCGCGGTACCGGCAACCGCCTTCATGATGATCGGGTTCAGCGCGCCAAGTACGCGGAACTCCGGGTCGCCCAGGTCGCCGGAAACCGGCACGTCGAGCTTGATGTTGCCGTCGCGGTCTTCGAGCAGGGCGATCGCCATCGCCAGCGGCGGCCCCTCCTTGCCCTCGATCGCCTCGGCCTGCACCGTCGACATCGCCAGCTTGTTGCCCATGTCGAGCTTCTGCCTGTCGATGCTGATGGTGAAATCGTTGTCGAGCTGACCCTCGACGAAACGGTGACCGAGATCGTTCGCGATCAGGCCGTTGAATGCCTTCATCGCGAAGCCGTGGATGTGGCCCTCGGCCTTCAGGTACAGGTCCGACAGCGGCCGGGAGGTACCCTTGAACACGAACTCCGAGTACTGGTCCGGCCGCAGAACGATATCGAACGGCGTGTCGGCGTCCGGTGCGGTGCTGGCGATCGCGCCGATGTCGAACTTCTCGATGCGGAAACGCGGCGACACCGTGTCCGGGTTGAGCTGGTCCGACACCGACAGGAAGCTGTCACCGGTGATACGGATCGACCCGACCCGCCATGGCAGACCCTTGTCGGCAGCGGCCGTGGGCGCAGGTTTGGTTGCGGTCGTCGGTGATGCCTCGGCCGCGCCCTGCGCGGCGGCAGCTGGCCTGCTGGTGACATATCGCCACTGCCCCGCCTTGTCGCGCATCACCGCCGTCTGCAACCCGTCGATGACGATACTGTCGAGGTCGACCCCGGCTGTAGCGGCGTAACTCCCCTTGCCCAGCGCGATCGACGCGATCTTCAGGCCCGTTTCGGCCGGCTCGGAGGGCAGTTCCAGGCCCTCGACGCGCAGCGCGTCGAAACGGGTCTGGTCGGCATGCTTCAGGCCGCTGATCTTGATCGCATCCAGCGCCAGCGGCGCGTCTCCCAGCTGCGGGTGGGCCACGCGCAGCGCGGTCATGCCGAGGTCGCTGGCGAAGCGCAGTACGTCGGTGCCGACCTGGCCACCGAGGCGCGCATCGACGGCCTTCCAGTCGAGCGCGGTCTCGCCCTGTTTGACGCGACTCGCGCCGACGCGCAGGCGCCCGCCGAGATCACGCGCGCCCTGCGCGTTCAACTGGGACAGCGACACCGGCTCCAGGCGGATATCGTCCAGTTCGACGGCCAGGCCGGCGCTGCTGTCGGTAAAACCGGTCGACGCGATCGAGACGTTCGCGTCCAGTGCCGGGAACGGCGTATCGCCCTTCAGGCTCTGCTGCACCACGCCGGTGATCCGCAGCCTGTTGATCGCCAGCTTCCTGCCGGCATCCTGCCAGCCGAGTTCGCGGAAGCGGTAGTCGGCATTCTGCAATTCGAGCACGCCCTCGCCGGCGTAACGCAACTGGCCCGCGATCGCGATGTCGCGACCGGTCACGGCGTGGCCATCCATCTCGCTGTCGTAGATTTCCACCGTCGCATCGCTGGCCGGGGTAAAGGTCACCCGCAGTTCGGGCTCGAGCACGGCTTCCAGCGTGAATTCCGGTACGGCGAGGTTGGTCGCCTGGATGCGGCGCTCGGCCAGGTTGAACGCGAACGACGGTGCCTTCAGTCCGCCGGTCAGCACGGCTTTGTCCGGCTGCCAGGCGAAAGTGCCGTCGTAGCCCACCTGGCCGGTGACCGGCTGCCCGGCCCGCGCCAGCGCATTGACCCGCGACAGGTCGATCAGGTCGGTTTTCAGGCGCCCGCTGGCCGACCGGACCTGGTCGGCGTCCATTGCCACCTCGGCCTCGCCGGCGATGACATGGTCTTCCCAGCGCATCTTCCAACTGACCGGTACACGCTGGCCCTGCTCGATGAGTGAGTAAGTACCCACATTTATGCGATCGACGACCAGCTCTGACTTGTTGTCACCGTCGCGGTAATCGATGCGGACATTCTCGAGGCGCGCGCGGATCAACGTCAGGTTCAATGGTGCCGACGGTTCGGCGGGCGGCGCGGCGGCCTCGGGGTCACCGAAGGGCGGCAGCCCGAGATCGAAGCTGCCGTCCTCGCGGCGGTCTACCCGCACGTAGGCATCGAGCAGGTCGACGCGCTCGATCTGCACCTCGCCGAACAGCAGGCGCCAGGTGCCAATATCGACCAGCATGGTGCCCGCGGCGAGTCTCACCTCGCCGTCGTTCTTCAATTCAAAGTCGGTGATTTCGAGCAGGCCGGACAGGAGTCCGAGTTCCACCTTCCCAATCGATGTGCCCTTCGGCAAGGCCGGATGCAACTGGTCTTCGACGACCCGGTGCAAAACGGCAATGCTGGCGAAATGGATGGCGATGAACAGCAGACCGACCACGGCCAGGGTCACCAAAACGCGGGACGATCGCTTGGAGTTGTTGCTCGGCATGGGTTTGAACTCGTTCTTGTTGGTTGACGGATGCGCTGCCCTCCCGGTCGGCGGGATCGCGCGTTTTCGGTGAACAGGCAGTGATAAGGATTAGCACATCCCTGGTGCCCCGGTGCAAGCGCATCGCTTCGCCGGCGGCTTGCTCAGCGCCTCAACGACACAACGCCGGGTACGTGGCCAGGAACGGTTCCGCCGGGTAGTCGGCCCCCTCCTCGTAGCAGGTCACGTGGCCGGGGCCGTTCACCCAGTAGCGGTGCGGGTTGACCGTCTCGAACAACCGGTGCGACTGCGGCAGGCGGCGCTGCACCTCGAAATGCAGGTGTGGAATGCCACCGGCCAGGACGCCGGTGCGTCCCAACGTCGCGACCTGCTGGCCGCGACGGACCCGCTCGCCCTCCTCCACCAGGCGGCTGTCGAGGTGCACCAGCCGGGTCTGGATTTCCGCGCCGTCGGCGTCGTGACCGTGCCGGATCACGATGTTGTGCCCATACATCGGCTCCAGGAACGACGCCGTGACGACACCGTCGGCCGGCGCCAGCACCGGCAGCCCGACGTCACCGATGACGTCGATGCCCGGGTGACCGTCGTAGTCGGCCCAGTGCCCGTTGAGGATCGACGGTGCGTTCGGCGGCATGACATTCGGCCCGCCATCGGCGCGGACCGGGTCGGCATCGGGCACCGCCTGCCCGTAAGGCGCGGGCCACAGCGACGCACAGGCCGGCAGCAACAATATCAGCAGGCCGGCCAGGTACCAGCGACGGTCGGTTCCGGGCATCAGGCAACCTCGATTCAGCGAGTCGACAACTCAACCCGACGGCATGGTGGCCTGCCCGTCCGTCGCAGGCAAACCCCGACCGTACTGGGCCAGCATCATGTCGACCGTGCGCTCGACGATGCGGGCGCGCTCGTCGGCATCCGGCACCGCCTGTCCACCGACCATGTGGGGCCAGAACGCGAACGATTTCAGCTGCCCCATCAGCTGGTCGGCCGCCCACTGCGGGTCCGGCACGGTCAGGCTGCCGTCGCGGTCCGCGTCCCGCAGCCAGTCGCCGAGCCCGGTCTGCCGGGTGCGGATCA
>JAGRGW010000309.1 GCA_020445315.1 Gammaproteobacteria bacterium | reverse complement strand
GTCTGCCGGCTGGCGCGGGTCCTTGTCCTGTTCGAGCGCCTGGTCGCAATTGTCCTTGGCATCGCAGGCATCGCAGCGCTGCATGTGGCGCTTGATCTCCAGCGCCGATTCCTCGTGCAGGTACTTGTCGCGGTCGATGCCCAGGTGACCGAGCATTCTCGACAGGCGCAACTCGTCGAGCGCCATGGCCATGCTCTTGCGGAAGCGGTGACCGGCGCGCAGGTTACCGGCGATCGCCAGCGGCAGGCGGACCACCAGCAACACCAACATGACGGCCAATATGCCGCCGATCAACAGGCTCACCCAATCCACGTATGCTCTCCGCTCGACATCAAGGTTCGAATGTTTCCCGCGAGTCGCCTCGCTTACCTTGATTTGGATCAGTATAGCCGCGTTAACCCGTCAAATGTCGAATAGCCGGTCGGCCGCCGCTCGCAGCGCGTCGGCGTCGGCAGCGGGCTGGTGCGAATCACTGGCCGGTTCGAAGTAGTCGCAGAAATTGGCGCGCTGCTTGTCGGTAACCGGCTCGGCGACGGGTTCCTGGCAGTCGTTCGGTCGCCCCGGCTCGAAGAACCGGCAGTTGCGGCAGACGTGGGTCTGCTTGCGACATTGCGGGCATTCGCCCTCGCGCGCGTAGTCGACGGCCACGAGCCGCGCGCCGCAGGCCCAGCAGATACCACTGGCATTCGGATTCATGGGAGCACCTCGCGCCCGGGGGTCACCGGCAGGATTCAATTTCTGTTGATTCTAGCCGATACGCCCCTTTATCGACTGTGGGCGCGAGGTGCGCATGGTGGACGACTGCATGGAAATGAACATCGCCGGCCAGGTCATGCTGCTGCTGACCCGGCTGGGGATACGTGACGCCCACAGCCTGCGGGTCTATCGCGAGGCGGTCCTGGAGGCCGTGAGCCGGCAGGTCGTCGAGCAGGGTACGCTGGCGCCGGACGCCATGCAGGCGATGATCCGGCAGCAACTCGAACTGCTCGAGGCGTCGCTGCGGACGCTGCCCGACCGGACGCGGGCGCGAGGGACACCGCCATCGGATACCGCGGTGGCCGGGTCTCCGGCTGCGGCCGAGGTCCCGGCATCGCGCAACCGGCGGCCGAGCGGCTACGTGCCGGAGGCGCGCAGCATGGAAGAGAAGCTGCAGGTCGAACGCGAGCCCATCCAGCAACTGCTGCGCGAGGATTGTGTCCGGGCCGGTCTGGTCGACAAGGATTCGGCGGAGCGCCTGATCCGTAGCATGACCGGCAAGACCAGCGCCGATGCCGAGCTGGAGATCGTCGAGCACCTGCGCCAACGCCTGCAGGACCAGGTCAAGTCGTTCATTCGCAAGGCCAAGGGTGGCCCCTGGTCGGATCCACGTACGCAGGACGACCTCCGTCGGGATATCCACACCGCGCGCAGCGTCCGCAGTGTCCTGATGATGTCGCGCCAGGTGCTGAAGGAATACCAGACCTGGGAGAAGGAACACGGCCGTCACGGCATTCTCGGCCTCTTCAGTCCGCGCAAGAAAATGGCGCGCTGAGTTTGCGTGACCGTGCCGCTTGCGGCACGCTCCACGGTCATGGGTTCCGATTCGCTGATGTCTTCTTTCGTGCTGCACCCGCAGCTGTCCCGCGACTGTGTCCACGTGGGCGACCTGCCGCTGTCCCGCCTGCTGTTGCTGAACGACAGTCGATACCCCTGGCTGGTCCTGGTGCCGCGTCGTGCCGACGTCACCGAGTTGTTCGAGCTCGGCCCGGGCGACCGATCGATGCTGTTGGACGAGACGTGCCAGGCCGGTGAGCGGCTGCTGCACCTGTGCGGCGGTGACAAGCTCAACGTCGGGGCGCTCGGCAACCTGGTGCCACAGCTGCATGTCCACGTGGTCGCGCGTTCGGCGGGTGACCCGGCCTGGCCGGGGCCTGTATGGGGACACTCGGCTGCACGGCCCTACGACGAACAGACCCTGAGTGATCGCCTCGCGCTGTTGCGCGGGGACCTGGCAGGGGCAGGGCTCGACGAACCCTGACGCCGGGTTCGGGGCCGTTGCGGTCAGCGGTCGGCTGCGACCTGTGGCAGGCCCCGGTCACCGCGCACGATGCGCTCCTTGTCCGACTTGCTGAGGGCCTTGACCCGGTATTCCAGGCGCATGGCCGCGGCGCGGTCACCCACCGCCTGGCTGAACACGAGCTCGAGCGGCGAGCGTCCACGCAGGCGCTTGGCGCCGCGGTTGTCGCGGTGGGCGGCCAGGCGTCTGTCGACGTCGGTGGTGATGCCGGTGTAGAGCGAGCCGTCCGGACAACGCACCAGGTAGAGGTGCCACTGTGCCCGTATCGAATCGCCGCTCACCAATCGGCCCCGTCCAGCGTCGTGTAACGGCTGAGGTAGTCGTAGGCGTTGCCGCTGAACTGCAGGTAGTACCCGGTTACGCCCTGGCTGCCGTGCACCGGCTGCACGTGCCGGACGCAGATGCCGCGGTGGCGCAGCGTGCCGGTCAGCCGGCGGACCGCTTCCTGCGGGCGTGGTGCGGTGATCAGCAGGGTGTCGCCGTCGTGGTCGGCGGCCAGTGACATGCGCAGCCCGTCGATGACGATCTGGCGACTGGCGCCCTGGCGTATGGAGCAGTCGCGAGTCAGCCGGAACGGCGCCTCGCAGCTGATGCTGCGGTTGCTGAAGTCGTCGTGTTGCACCGGGCGCACGCTGGCCGAGGCCGCGAGTGGGACAGTACACAGGGCGAGGTACAAGGCGAGACAGCGTGGTTGGGACATGCCCTAAACCTTAGCCGAATCCGCCGTCCAGTCCAGCCCGTGGGGTGAAACGGGGCTGTTTCAGCTGAGATCCGCGATGTAGCGGTCAATTGCCAGTTGCAGCTCGGGCCCCGGTTCGACGAAGCTGGCGTGCAGGTGTTCCGGACCGGAACAGTCGAGGATGCGTACCGGTATTGCCACGTGCCGGTGATCCAGGTTGACTTCGAGCAGGTGCTCGCTGCCTGCCGGCAGGCCGGAGCCGTGGATGGCGACACCCGAGCGGCTGATGTTGAGCAGGCGCACCGTCTGCCCGGCGATGCTGGCGAAAATGCGGGTGTCGACGGGGTAGCGTGGTGCGGCCCGGCGTTCGGGGGGCTTGTCCGTCATCGACGGTTTTCCGCGCTCAGGTTGACTTGACGTCGATGTAGCCGCGCTGGATGGCCGTTTCGAGCGCCTTGGCCGCCTCCGACAGTTCGGCGTGCTCGACGCGCAGGCGGGTCAGTTCCTCCAGCTGGGTATCGGTGGGCTGTTGCCCGTCGGTGCCGGCGCCGAGCTCGAAGAAGGCCTTTAGGTAGCGCGCACGCGCGTTGGCCACCATGCACAGCGCCGGGCGCATGTCCTCGATGCTGAGTTCCTTGATCTCGGGGTTGATGACCTCGCGGTTGACCGCGCGCATCAGGCGTTCCAGTTCCATCAGCAGGCGGTTGATTTCCTGGCTCATGCAGGGGCTCCTGGGGAGGCAATGATGTTTCCTGATGGTTTTATCGGCACCACGTGCGGCCGGCTTGAGGATGGATATTCGCCTTCTGTGCCCGCGGATCAGTCGGTCGACAGTGCCGTGCGCAGTCGCTCCCCGTCCGCCGGCAGGTCGAGCTTGGCATGCAGCGCGAACAGGGCCGCGAGCTTGTCGAGGTGCGGTCGCTCGGTGGGTTCGGCCAAAACGACGATGCGGGCGTTCGGAGCGAAGCGCTGCGCGCTGCGCAGCAGGACGTCGAGGTTGCTGATGTTGGCGCCGGCGTAGTTGTTGCCATAGCCGAAGTAGAAATCCGCGACGACGTAGTCCGGCGGTTGCTGTTTCATCGCGGCCATGGCCTTGCGCTGCTGGCTGAACACCCGGCGCTCGAGGCCCAACTCGGCGCAGAGGGGCCCGAGGTCGGGATGCAGCGGCGATTCCACGACGTCGAATACCACGCCTCGCACATCGTTCACGGGCGGTTCTCGTCGTCCCCGGTGCGGTCGTCGCGTTGCTGGCGCCGTCGGTCGAGGTACTTCATCGCCTGCATCGCGCTGGCGACGGTCCCGACCAGGAACAGCACGACCAAGATCGCAATTTCCATGGTTTTGGTATCCGCAAGGTGTTGAGGGGGTGTATGGTCCGCCACGGTCGCGGTCGGGCTCCATATTACATCGATGTGTGGCCGATCGGCCTGGCAACACACGCGGAGGGTGCTATGCATCGGGTGACTTCAAGGTTGGCGGCTTGTGCCGCGTTTCTGCTGTTGGCCGAGGTGGGACTGGCCAGCGACCTGGACAAGGAAAAGCGCTGGGCGGAACAGGTTGTCGATGCGCTGCTCGATGGCGAGGCGATCGAGCTCGATGACGGCCGTCATCCGTTCCTGGCGATCGAGACCGAGAGCGCTGAGCCGTCGACACGTGCGGCCGTGATCATGCACGGGACGGGAGTGCATCCGAACTGGCCGACCGTCGTGCTGCCTCTGCGCGTGGGCCTGGCCGAGGCCGGTTGGCACACCCTGTCGATCCAGATGCCGGTGCTGGCCAACGAGGCCGAGCACGCCGCGTACGCGACGATCTACGACTGGGTACCGGGGCGTATCGACGCCGCTGTCGGTCACCTGCGGCAGGCCGGGTTCGAGACCGTCGTGCTGGTGGCCCACAGCCAGGGCTCGACGATGGCAGTGTACTACCTCGCCGGCGAACACGCGCCCGTCGAGGGACTGGTTGCGGTCGGGATGTCGGGCGGCATCCCCGGTGGCCCGATGGACACGCTGGCCCAGCTTCCCGGGGTCGGACTGCCAGTACTCGACCTGTACGGCAGCGAAGACCTTCCCGAGGTGCTGGCGTCTGCCGCGCAGCGCGCCCGGCAGGGCGGGCTGACCGGGGCGGCGTATAGCCAGGTCGTCGTCGGCGGCGCCGATCATTTTTTCGACGGTGAGGAAGCCGAGTTGCTCGACACCGTCAGGCAGTGGCTGCAGGACAGCTATTGACCGGTTAGGCGCGGTCACCCCCGGTCGATCGTGACAGCGTCAATCCAGAACGGTCTTCAACGCGGCCTCGATATCGGCCATGTCCGCACCGGGCCGGACGTCGAGCCCGATCTGGCCGCATAGCCGGGTCAGCGAGAAGATCCCGCAGATGGCTCCGGCCTGGTCTCCGGCGCTGGCATCCAGCACCAGCGCGTGCCGGCGACCGGCCTCGCGCAGGCTGCTGAGCACCTGGCCAACGCTGGCCCCGCTGACGTCAGCCAGCGGCAGCACCTCGATGCGGCCGCGCAGCGTCATGATGTCCTGCACCTGCAGTTCGTCCGGCTGTTCGCCGGTTTTGGACGCGATGATCTCCGGCCGGCCGCTGTCGAGGTCGGTGACGGTGACGATTCCCATGACCGCGCCGGTGGCCCCGGTGACCAGCAGCATGCGCACACCGAGCTTCTGCATGCGCTCGCGCGTTGCCGCGAGCGTGTTGGTGCGTTCGACCGTCAGTGCCGTGACCTTGCGCAGGTCGGTCATGGCATCCAGCGCTGGTGACTGCGCCGACAGCCCGGCAGGGAACTGCTGCTCGGGGCGGGCGTATCCGGCGCCGACCGGCATGCTGTGGAAGGCGAGGGCGGGGAATTTTTCGCTCATCGGGGCTCTCTGCGCTGGTGATTCAGAGCCCATAGCCTAACGCGCAATGGGCTGTGCACAAGTCGTGCAGGTTGAAATTCTTTCGTGCGGCAGTATTGAGTGGCGGCCACGATCTGGACGACCGCCGACTTGTTGTTACAGCGTCATCGAATTCGGTCAGAATGGCCGCCATGAAACTGAAAGAAATCGATAAGCAGCGCTACCGCAGGCACTTCAACTGGGTATTCGCCGGGATTGTCGTGGCACTCGTCGGGATCTCGATCGGGACTTCGGCTGTCCTGATCCGGTTGTTCAGTACGCCGGGGCAGTCCAACTTCTGGCTCAACGTCGCCGGCGTGGTCGTGGCGGCGGTGGTCGTCGCGGCCGTGCTCGTGAAGCTCCGTTCACACCCGTTCATGACCGAGGTGGTCTATATCTGGGACCTGAAGCAGGTGCTCAACCTCATCTACCGCAAGCAGCAGAAGATCGAGGCCGCCGTCGAGGCGGGTGATCCGGACGCGATGGTCGTGCTGAACTTCTTCTACCGTGGGTCGAAGCAGTTGTACGAAATGGACGACAACCTGGTCACGATGGACACGTTGATCGACAGGATTCGCCACCACGACAGGCGGCTCGCGGCGGCGGGGCTGTCGACGGATACGGGCAACTTCGATCGGGCGCTGCTCGATCGTTTCGACTGACCGTGGCACTGACCGAACTGCCCCTGATCCATGCTTTCGACCTCCTCGGCGTGGCCGTGTTCGCGATCAGCGGGGCGTTGGCCGCGGGACAGAAGGGGCTGGACTGGGTTGGCGTCGTCGCGTTGGCCGTCGTCACGTCGATCGGTGGCGGCACGCTGCGCGATGTCCTGCTCAACCGCGATGCCGTTTTCTGGATCGCCGATCCGACCTACCTTTGGGTCATCCTGGGTGCCGCGGTCGTCACGATCGTCCATGTTCGATTCTTGCCGGTCCCGGCCAACGCGCTGCGGATCGCGGACGCACTGGGGCTGGCGCTGTTTTCGGTGCTGGGGGCGCAGATCGCAGAGGCCGAGGGTGCGTCGGTGGTGGTCGTCATCGTCATGGGGATTCTCACCGGTGTCGCCGGCGGCATTATCCGGGACGTGTTGATCCGGGAGGTGCCACTGGTGTTTCGCCCCACCGAGGAACTGTATTCCGTCGCGGCCCTCGGTGGTGTGCTGTGCTACCTGTTGCTGAAGACGCTGGCGGTCCCGGCATCGGTGGCCGCGATTTTCGGCATCATGCTGGTTGCCGGTCTCAGGTTGGCAGCGGTGATCTGGAAGATTCGCCTGCCGGCCTTCCATGTGTCCGTGGATTGACCAGGGCAAACAAGTCGAGGTTTCAGTCGCCGATGGTCACGGGTAGCGGCCCGCGCAAGGCGTAGGTCAGCGTGTCGCCGCAGCGCCGGCAGTGGTAGCTGGCCTGTCCGCGCTGCACGCGGTGATGGCGCGTGGTGCTGAGTTGGTGGATGCGGCACCGACACTCGTAGTGCCAGCGGCGCTGTCGCCTGGCCTGGCTGCTGTCGACGTCGTAACTGTGGCAGCGGCGCGGCTCGGCGACCCCGAAGTGCCGCATGACAGACTGCCATTCGGGGCCGTGCGGGCGGGCCCGACGGTAGCACTGGTAGGTCACGAGGTGGGCGACCTCGTGCGCGACCGTCACGCGAACGAAGTCGTCGGCGTGATGCCGCGCAATCGCGAGGTTGAAGCGCAGTTCCGGTGGATGGCCTTGTTGCCAGCGTGCCTGGCCGGCGGCCTGTCCGCGCAGGTCGTAACGCAGGACTGGTTGCAGCGATCGCCTGCCGTGGCGTCGAAGCAGGGAGGTTGCCTGTGTCAGCAGTTCGGCGACGCGGGCCTCGATGCGGACAGTCAGCAGGACGTCGTCGGCTTCCGGTTGCATGCGGGTGGGTTTGGGATCGACCCCGAAAACGATCGTCAGTCGGCGATCAGCTGCAGGTACTCCATGCGCGTGGCCTGCGATTCACGGAAGCTGCCGAGCATGACCGAGGTCTTCATCGTTGAGTTCTGTTTCTCGACGCCGCGCATCTTCATGCACAGGTGCTCGGCCTCGATGGTCACCGCGACACCGGCTGGCCGAATGACTTCGCTGATGGCATTGGCGATCTGCACGGTGAGATTCTCCTGGATCTGCAGGCGGCGGGCGTACATGTCGACGATGCGGGCGATCTTGGACAGGCCAATGACCTTGCCGCGCGGCAGGTAGGCGACGTGCGCGCGGCCGATAAACGGCAGCACGTGGTGCTCACACAGCGAATACAGTTCGATATCCTTGACAATGACCATGTCGTCGTTGCTTGACGTGAACACGGCATTGTTGACCACCGAGTGCAGGTCCTGGCTGTAACCGCGGCACAGGTAGGCCATGGCCTTTGCTGCCCGTTCCGGCGTCTTCTGCAGGCCTTCGCGGCTGAGTTCCTCGCCCAGCCCCTCGATAATGCTGGCGTAGTGCGATGTGAGATGCCCGATGTCCATGCTGGTTTACCGAAACGTGGTGTCAGATCAGGTTGCGGCGCGAGGCGCCGCGTGAACCGGCAGTATACCGGCAAAAGATTCCCGTCTCAGTCATTGCTTCGGCCACGCCGTGTTCGTACCCTCGCACAACGATGACCAAGGTCCCCGACATCGACGACTATTATCCGCACGAGTCGGTCAAGAGCCGGATCCGGTCGCCCGACGCGGCGGCCGAATTGACGTTGTTCGACGGTCGCACCGGGCCGGCCGTCAGCGGCGAAGCCTTGCAGGCCCGCCTGGTCGACCGGGTGACGGCATTCGGCGAGGCGCAGGGGTTCCACGTCGTGACACTCGCGCCCGGGACCGACGTGTTTGCGCCGTTGAACCGCCTGCGGCAGAGGCGCATCCTGGCAATCCTGTCGCCGGGCGAATATTACGAAACCGCGTTCCGCGTCAACGGCAACTGGGACGACCTGTGGCTGTACGGGATCCCCGCCGATGGCGCCAGGCCGCGTGTGCTGGCGCTGCGAAAGCGCGGCAACCGATACGGCTCACCGCCGACATTCTTCGCCGCCTCGAGACGGCAGCGCCTGTTCATCGAAAACCTGGAGATCGGCGGCTTCGCCGGTAATACCGTCGCGCAGGGCGCAGAGGCCGACCTCCTGATCAGGAACTGCTTCATCCACAGTAACGGCGGCAGGGCGCTGTTCCGCGGTGTCGGGTGCTATTTCTCCCCCCATCTCGGCGGTACCTACCTGGTCGATTCCGAGTTTCGCGATGCCTCGAGTCATACCGTCTACCTCGACTACGGCGACATTGCGGTGATCTCGGGCTGTCGCTTCAGTCGACAGGGGCGGGCGAAACACACCATCAAGAACATCAGCCGCCGGACGCTGGTCGAGAACAGCACCTTTGCCACCGGCATGGACGGGATCAGGGGATCGGACGGCACCAACGCCTGGGTTGCCGTGAGCAACGCCGCCGGCAGTCCGCGCGAGTACAGCGGGTCCGCCGCGTACGACGGCATGAGCGGTACCGATTTCGCCCTCGTCCGCAACAATCGCATCATCACCCCCGGCAGCAACGGGGTCATCGCCAGCCTGCAGACGCGTACGGCGGCGACGGGCAACCTGCCGGCTCACCCGCTGCCGGAGGTCGAGTGGAAAGGCATGGCGCAGGCGCACCTGGATGCCTGTTCGTACCACATCGAAACCGATCTCGCGCCCGGCTGGGGTTTCACGCAACGGGTCGCGGAGCGGGATTTCAAGACCGGCGCCGCGCCATCGGTGATGTGGACCGACAGGTTCTGGGACGAATTCCAGCCGCGCACGCAGTACTGGGTCGACAACACGTTCGAGGTCAGGAACGGACGCGAGCAGGTCGGCTACATGATCGGGATATCGGTTGCTCACGGCCACCCGACGAGTTCGTCGCAGGACAGGCTGATGCGCCACCTCGAAGTCCCGGCGGCGTGGCACCGGTGGCTGACAGAAAAGCTCGATGGCCGGGCAACGGTGCGTTTCTACCATCGCGGCAACGTGTTTCCGCCCGGGTTGATCAGGAATATCAGCTGGATCGGTGGCATCGACCAGTTCTACGGGGATCGCCTGCCGCCCGAGTCGGATGCGATCCAGGCGCTGGACGGCGAGCCGCCCGAGGCGACCACGGTCAGCCCGATGTTGCGGCGGTGGACGGCAAAGGAATTCCTGGTCTATACGGGGCAGTTCGCGGGGGCGGCGCGATCGTAGCGCAGAGCAGGTGCGCGGCAATCGAATATTTACCGCGGGGGCGCCGATTCAGATGACGATGCCAGTGGTCACGAAGACCACCGCGAACAGCGCCATCACCGCTGAAGACACCTTCCAGTTGCGATGGTTCAGGTACAGCGGGTTGCGGTGCGGCACGATCACCGCGAGGGCGGCGCCGAGGGCGCAGACCCCGGCGGCGATGTAAAAAAACAGCTTGAGCCATTCACGCTTGATCGCGACGGAGCCGCTGACACCGCTGCCGATCGTCTCGAACTTGTTTGCCAGCGCCGGTTCGACGGCCAACAAAGCCAGGGTCACGGCAACGGCGATACCGATTCGCGTGGCGGCGTTTCGAAACAGGCTGGTGGATGCCATGGCGGCGATGCCCCTGAGCGGTTGTTCTACCTTCCAAGTCTGTGATAGCGGCCGCTCAGGCGCCTGATTGAGAAAAAGGTGGCGCGTGCATGCCAACCCGGGAAGACCGCCCCCGGATCGCCGCAGCCAGGCGCGTGTCAGCCGAATCCCACCTGCAACGGGTTCTGGACCGGGTGGCCGCTGCTGCAACGCAGTCCGTTGCCGAGCCGTCGCAGTGTCGTCTCGCAGGGATGCGTCTGGACATGGTGACAGCCGCAGACCCGGCATTGGTACCAGACCTGCCTCACGTTGCCTTCGGCAACCGCATCGGTCTGCTGCATTGGACCCTGGCAATGACTGCAACGCATACCCGTAACCTCCAGAAGTACTGACGGCGGCGATGCCGGACTGGACTCGGACCTTGTCGTCCCGCGCCGGCGGCCAATGCGACGAAGTCTAGACGAAAGAACAGCAGAATCCACAATAAATTGTGTTTCATACTGGATAAAACACTAGATGTTGTGATTTGAATGCTATGGCGGTGTTTAGGAATCACGCATAAGCATTTGCTTCGCATCGTTATTCGGTCTCACTCCGACAGTCACGGGGCGGCTGTCACCGGCCGTTACAGGGCGTCGAGCAGGCGTTGGATCAGCGCACGATTTTCGTTGTCGACAACGATCTCGGCCGGGTACCGGCCCGGGACGGTGTCGGGGTTGTGCAACGACGGCCGCTGCATCTGCGCCGGGATCCGTACCGTGATCCACGATGACGTGCCGTCGGCAGACAGCGACACGTCGCTGACCTGACCGCGCAGTCGCACGCGATCACCGGCAGTCGCGCCAGGCAGCCGGATGCTGGCCTGCTGCCCCGCGACTACCCGTCGTGCCGCAAGCGGGGGCATGCCGGCCGACGCGACGAGGTCGGCATTGCCCGGCCGGATGCTGAACACCACCTCGCCGGGCGCGATTGCCCGGCCTGCTTCGAGCGTTGGCGGAAAATCGACGCGGCCCGCCGCGGGGGCGCGCACGACAGTCGCCTGCATCGCCTCGTCGAGTGCCTGTTGCCGCCGCTCGAGCAACTGCAGTTTCTGTTGTGCGCCTTCCAGCGCGGCCCGTGCCAGTTGCCGCTCGGCCTGTTGGCGTTGCCGCTCTTCGGATTCGGCCGCGAGTTGCTCCAGGCGTGCCGTGGCGAGCCGGGCGTCCAATTCGGCGAGCAGGGCTTCCTGCTCCGTGACTCGCCGCTCGGCATCGCGCAGCCTGTGCTGCTGTTCGCCGTCAGCCGTGGGGAGTCCTGCGAGTGCTTTCCGTTCCGTTTCGTAGAGTGCCTTCAGCCGGGCCTGGGCACCGAGTTGGCGCTCCAGCCCGGCCGTCTTTTCGGCCAGTAACGCCGACCGGCGTTGGTGCGTTTCAGCGTCGGCCGCGGACAGTTCGCCCTGTTGCTGCGTGGACAGCAGGCGTGACTGCAGTGCGAGCGTGTCGCGGCGTTCACGCCGGACCTGTTCCCGTTGTGCCTCGATGCCGGCACTGTCCAGCCTGAGCACAACCTGCCCGCGTTCGACCATGTCGCCATGTCCCGGCAGGCGCTCGCTGACGATGCCACCGTGCGGGTGGGTGAACGCCTGCCGCTCCTCCTCGAGCGTGACGACCGTTGCAAAAACGACGGGATCGGCGATCGGCGCGGTCAGGCCCCAGGCCAGCACGCCCACGAGCAGGATGGCGAGTATCAGCGTGCCCGCCTGGCGCTGTGCGCGATCCTCGGTGTAAACCCGGCTGAACGCGAGTTGCTGCCGCGTTGGCACCAGCGCCCTGCTGTTGGAAGTCGCGGGAGTGTCGTTCATCGGACCGAAGGGAGCGGCTGTTCCGCGCGCGCCGGGCTGCTGGTCAGCGACGGCGTACCGCTGAGCAGGGCGATAATGTTCGACGGCGTGTCGTCTTCGACGATGCGGCCGTTGGCCATGACCAGGACGCGATCGACCAGGTCGAGCACGGTCTGGCGGTGGGTGACGATGACGACCGTGGCGCCGCGTGATTTCAGTCCCGAGAGCGCGCGCTCCAGGGCCTTGTCGCCCTGCATGTCGAGATGTGCGTTGGGTTCGTCGAGCAGGACCAGGCGGGGGGAACCGTACAGCGCCCTTGCGAGCCCGATGCGCTGTCGTTCGCCGGCCGACAGCAGGTCGCGCGACAGCGGCGTGCCGTAGCCTTGCGGCAGTTTCAGTATCAGCCTGTGCACGTCGGCCTGGCGCGCCGCTGCGACGACGCGGCCGGCGTCGAGCTCACCGAACCGGGCGATGTTCTCGCCCACCGTGCCCGCGAGCAGATCGACAGCCTGTGGCAGGTAGCCGACGTGACGTCCGAGCAGGTTGCGATCCCACTGCGCCAGCGTTGCGCCATCGATGCGGATCGTCCCCTGGTGCGCCGGGAACAGGCCGAGCATCGCCCGCAGCAGTACCGACTTGCCGGCGGCGCTGGGACCGATGACGCCAACCGTCGTGCCGGGTTCGATCGTGAAACTGGCGTGCCGCAGTATGGGATCCCTTGCCGACGGCGGCGCGATGGTGACCTGCTCGAACGAGACGAGGCCGCTGGGCGGCGGCAGCGGCAGTGGTGCCTGGGCCTCGACCGGGGATACCCGCGCAGCGAGGCGGCGGTAGGCGGCACGGGTGCGATCCAGGTGTACCAGCGCGTCACCCAAAGGCCTCAACGGGGCCAGCAGCACGGCTGCGAGCAGGGTGGCCGCGATGACGACGCCTGTCTGGGCCTGGTCGTGCAACGCCATCCACGCACCTGCGCCGAGCACCGATGTCCAGCCAACCGTGTACAGCGTTTCCGCCACGGCCGTGAACAACCGGGTGTTGCGTGCCGCCCGGGTGTCGAGGTTGATCGACTCGTCCCGACGTGGCAGCCAGCGGTCGTGCAGGCCATGCAGCATGCCTAGGGCATCGACGACCAGCGGGTGGCGCAGGTGGTGCCTGACCTGCTCGTCACCGTCGCCGCGGATGTCGTCGGCGCGACGGCTGTCCCGGCGCGCACGGTGGGCCCCGAGCCAGGCCACTGCCGGCATGGCGATAGCCGGTATTACCACGACGGCGCAGAGCCGTGGTTCCAGCCAGTACATCGCGGCGACGTGCAGCGGGACCCACGGGACGTCGCACAGGCCGGCGGCATGCGGGCCCGCCAGGAATACGCGCAGTCGGCCCAGGTCGTTCAGCAGATCGGTGCTGGCGATGCTGCCGTCGCTGGTGCGTGCACGGTCGAACACGACGTCGAAGACCCGGGAGGCGAGGCGCTTCTCGATCCGTGTGCCAATCGTCGAGAGCAGTTGTGCCCGTACCCAGACGAGACTGCCGGTCACCAGCAGCAGGAACACGAGCAACAGTGTCAGCATCATCAGCGTCTGCGCGCTGTCGGCTGGCAGGACGATCGCGAAGATGGCAAGGGCGTAGGCAACGGGGGTCAGCAGCAGGATGCTGATGACGGCGCTGAACGCGGTCACCGCCAGCAGTGAGCGCCACGAGCCGGCGAGGGCCTCGCGCAATAGCGCGCGCTGGTGCGGCGAACTGTCGGAGGACGGCATCATGTCGTTGGCAGGTTTCGGCTTCTTGTCGTTATCCAGTCCGTGGTTCCAACCGGTCGTGCGACGGTCGTTGCGCCGCCGCGAACGGTGATGGCCGCACCATCGCATGCCCGGGCGCATCGGCGCCCTCGTCGTGTGACCACGGAGCACACAAGATAACCGTAGCGGCGGCCGGGCGCACATGGCGCGTGCGCCGCGCTTTGGCCGCTGCGCGCCGGCCGGCCGCGTTGCCGTTGTCGCCGGCTGTCAGCTTATTTTGCAGTCGGGTCCCTGGCGGGGCCGGAGAGCGTTCTGCAACCTATTGAACACGCGCGACTTGTTTGTGCTGGTTCGGTTATTGCAAGAACGTGTCGAACAACGTGTTTTGCTGATGATGTAACCGTTTTACGATGACCATGAGAATCCAATTCCCTGCCTTCCTGGCAACGACGATACTGCTGGGAGCCGGCAACCTGGCGACGGCGGCAGTCGTGGCCACGCCGGATGGTACCGGCGGCTGTGAATTCAGCGGCAGCGGCACGGAGTTCCGCCGTTCCGACGGCCAGTGCAACAACCTCGACAATCCCGAGTGGGGCAGTGCCAACAGCGCGTTGCTGCGCCCCTACGCGGTGGCCAGTTACGTCGATGGTGTGTCGCGGGTAGACGACGTCGGCCGGCCGAACCCGCGGGCGGTCAGCAACGCCGTCGTGGCGCAGCCGGGGCCTCGTCCCAACCCGCTCGGGGCCAGCGACATGCTGATGCAGTGGGGGCAGTTCCTGGATCACGATCTCGATCTGACCCGAATGGACGATACCGATCCCCTGCCGATCGACATCCCGGCCGGTGACAGCCATTTCAGTGGCCAGATGCCTTTCGATCGATCGGTTTACGATCACAGCAGTGGCATGTCGACGCCGCGGCAGCAGGTCAACGCGATCACGGCTTTCGTCGATGGCTCGCAGATCTACGGCTCGGACCAGGCCACGTCGGATTCGCTGCGTACCTTCTACGATGGCAAGTTGAAGATGTCCATCACCGACGCCGGGGCGCTGCTCGACATGCACACGGTCGACGGCAAGCTCGAGTTCCGGTCCGGTGACGAGCGGGTCAACGAGCAGATCGGCCTGACCTCGATGCACACGCTGTTCAACCGCGAGCACAACCGGCTGGCGGCACTGTTGGCCAGCGAGCACCCCGACTACGATGACGAAACCCTGTTCCAGCACACGCGCAAGCTCGTCGGGGCGATCATGCAGGCCGTCACATACAACGAGTTCCTGCCGCAGCTGTTGGGCAGTGCGGCTCCCGAGGCTTACAGCGGGTACGACGCCGAAGTGAACCCCGGTATCGCCAACGAATTCAGCACAGCAGCCTATCGCTTCGGCCATTCGACGCTGTCGTCGCAGTTGTTGCGCCTGGACGAAAACGGTCTCGAGGTGGCGGCCGGGCACGTTGCGTTGAAGAACGCCTTTTTCAACCCGTACCTGCTGCTGAATCCGCTCGGTGGCGGCATCGAGGCCATCCTGCGCGGCTTGGCGACGCAAAACGGCCAGGAGATCGATCCGCACATTGTCGACGACGTCCGCAACATGCTGTTCGGGCCGCCGGTCGATGTCGGTTTCGATCTCGCGGCACTGAATATCCAGCGCGGCCGCGATCACGGCCTGCCGAGTTTCAATGAAATGCGCGCAGCGCTCGGTCTTGGCGCCTACGAGGACTGGGAGGACGCCGTCTTCATGCCCGGTGTCAAGGAGATGCTGATGAGCGTCTACGATGACATCGACGATGTCGATCTCTGGATCGGCGGCCTGTCGGAGAACCACGTCGATGGCGGGATGCTCGGCGAGGTGTTCGCGGCGATCGTCTCGGACCAGTTCACGCGTCTGCGTGACGGCGACCGCTTCTGGT
>JAGRGW010000308.1 GCA_020445315.1 Gammaproteobacteria bacterium | reverse complement strand
GGCGGCGCCTACACGCGCGAGCATTTCTTCGGCAAGTACCCGGAGTTGAAGGCGATGGTCGCCGACATGACCGACGACCAGATTTACTACGACCTGCTGCGTGGTGGCCACGACCAGGAGAAGCTGTTTGCCGCCTACGATGCCGCGACCCGCGAGGTCGATCGCCCGACCGTGATCCTGGCCCACACCGTCAAGGGCTACGGCATGGGCGTGGCGGGCGAGGGTATGAATATCTCGCACCAGCAGAAGAAGCTGTCCGACGAGCAACTGGTCAAGATCCGGGAGCGCTTCAGCATCCCGGTCAGCGACGAGGTGTTGCACGACGCCGGTTTCTACCGGCCGGCTGAGGACAGTCCCGAGATGCAGTACCTGCATGCGCGCCGCCAGGCCCTGGGTGGTTACCTGCCGCAGCGACCGATCGAGGTCGAGAAACTGGCGATTCCCGACCTGTCGATGTTCGAGCCGGTTCTGAAGGACACCGGCGAGCGCACGATGTCGACGACGATGGCGCTGGTGCGCCTGATGGTCACGCTGGCCCGGCACAAGGAGCTCGGTCCGCGCCTGGTGCCGATCGTGCCCGACGAGGCACGCACCTTCGGTATGGAGGGCATGTTCCGCCAGGTCGGCATCTACGCACACGAGGGCCAGAAATACGAGCCGATGGATGCCGGCGAGATCATGCCCTACAAGGAGTCGTCGCGTGGCCAGATGCTGCAGGAGGGCATCAACGAGGACGGCGCGATGTCGTCCTGGATCGCGGCCGCGACGTCGTACGCCAACAACTGCGTGACGATGATCCCGGTCTACATCTTCTACTCGATGTTCGGGTTCCAGCGTATCGGTGACCTGGCCTGGGCGGCCGGCGATATGCTGGCGCGGGGCTTTCTCATTGGCGGAACGTCGGGTCGCACGACGCTGAACGGCGAGGGCCTGCAGCACCAGGATGGCCACAGCCAGGTGTTCGCCGGCTTCGTTCCGAACTGTGTTTCGTACGACCCGACCTTCGCCTACGAGGTGGCGGTGATCTTCCACGACGGTCTCAAGCGCATGTACGAGAAAGGCGAAAACGTCTACTACTACATCACGACGCTGAACGAGAACTACAGCCACCCGGCGTTGCCGGAGGGTGCCGAGGAAGGCATCGTCAAGGGGATGTATCGCTTCCGTGCCGCCGACGGCGGCGGCAAGGCGACCGTGCAGCTGATGGGCTGCGGTTCGATCCTGAACGAGGTCATCGCGGGAGCCGACCTGCTGAAAGCAGACTGGGACGTCGATGCCGACATCTGGTCGACGCCGAGTCTGAACGAACTGGCGCGGGACGGTGCCGATGTCGAGCGCTGGAACCTGCTCCACCCGGACCAGGTCGCGCGCAAGAGCTGGGTGGCACAGTGTCTGGAGGGCGCCAGGGGGCCGGTCATCGCCGCGACCGATTACGTGCGTAACTATGCCGAGCAGATCCGTGCGTTCGTGCCGGGTGATTTCCGCGTGCTGGGCACTGACGGATTCGGTCGGTCGGATAGCCGTGAGGCCTTGCGGCGGCATTTCGAGGTCGATCGCCACTACGTCGCGGTAGCCGCACTGAAGGCCCTGGCCGACCAGGGTGCCGCCGGCTTCGATGCGAAGAAGGTGCTGGAAGCGATGGCGAAGTACGGCATCGATCCGGAAAAGCCGAATCCCCTCTACGCCTGATCACCGAGCCTGGAGCAAACAATCATGGCAAAAGAAATACTCGTTCCCGACATCGGTGATTTCTCCGATGTCGATGTCATCGATGTACTGGTCGCGGTCGGTGATACCGTCTCCATCGACGACCCGCTGATCACGTTGGAGTCGGACAAGGCCTCGATGGATATTCCCGCTCCGGCCGGTGGCGTGGTCAAGGCGGTCAGGGTTGCCGTTGGCGACAAGGTATCGGAAGGCAGCCCGATACTGCTCCTGGAAAGCAGTGCAGAGGCCAGCGTCAACGTTGCCGGTGCCGACGCACAACCCAAGGTTTCGGGCGGTGCCGGCGTTGCGCCTGCCCCGAGTGGCGCCGGCGGCGGCTACGGCGGTGCCGCGCTGCAGGACGTGCACGTGCCGGATATCGGCGATTTCAGCGACGTCGATGTCATCGAGGTCCTGGTTCACGCCGGTGACACCATCAGCGAGGACGACCCGCTGATCACGCTGGAGTCGGACAAGGCCTCGATGGATATCCCCGCCCCGGCCGGCGGCGTGGTCAAGGAGGTCAGGGTCGCGGTCGGTGACAAGGTTTCCGAGGGCAGCCTGATCCTCGTGCTCGAGCGGGCCGGTGGCGCAGCCAAGTCACCCGCGGCATCGGGCGCCGTGGCAGCGGCTGGCGCGCGTGCACCTGAGCGGGTGCCGGCGGCGGCCAGTATCGAGGACGCCGCGGCGTTTCGCCGGGCCCACGCGAGCCCGTCGGTCAGGCGCATGGCGCGCGAACTGGGTATCGACCTGGCCAGGGTCGCCGGCACGGGGCGCAATGGCCGAATCACCGACACCGACGTGCGCAACTTCGCCAACAAGGGCGGCGCGCAGCCTGCGGCATCGTCTGCTGCGAAACCCGCGCCAGCGGCGCCTGCCGGTGGAGGGGGCATTCCACAGATAACGCAGCCCGACTGGTCGAAGTTCGGCAGGGTCGAGACAGTGCCGATGAGTCGCATCAACAAGCTGTCGGCCAAGCACCTGCACAAGGCCTGGTTGAATGTGCCGCAGGTGACGCACTTCGACGAGGCCGATATCACCGAACTCGAGGCCTATCGCCAGTCGATCAAGGGCAAGGCCAAGGAGATGGGCTTCAACTTCACCCCGCTGGTGTTCATGATGAAGGCCGTCGTCGCCGGCCTGAAGGAGTTCCCGAAGTTCAACTCGGCGATGGACGACGCTGGCGAGAACCTGGTCCAGCGTCATTTCTACAACATCGGCATCGCCGTTGACACGCCGGACGGCCTGGTCGTGCCGGTGATCCGTGACGTCGACCGCAAGGGCCTGTTCGAACTTGCACGCGAACTCGGCGAGGTGTCGAAGCGGGCGCGCGACGGTCAACTCAAGGCGGACGACATGCAGGGCGGCTGCTTCTCGATCTCCAGCCTGGGGGGTATCGGCGGCACCAACTTCACGCCGATCGTCAACGCGCCGGAGGTCGGCATTCTCGGGCTGACGCGTTCGCAGGAGCGGCTGAAACGGGTCGATGGCGAGATCGTCGACCGGTTGATCCAGCCATTGGCGGTGTCGTACGACCACCGCGTCATCGACGGTGCCTACGCGGCGCGGTTCGTCAGCCATATCGCGTTCGTGCTGTCGGACGTGCGCAACCTCATGTTGTGATGCCCGGAGAACCTGGATATGAGTAACCCAATTGAAATCAAGGTCCCGGATATCGGGGACTTCAGTGACGTCGATGTCATCGATGTCCTGGTCGGCGTCGGCGACAGCGTTGCCGAAGACGATGCATTGATCACGCTGGAATCGGACAAGGCCTCGATGGACATCCCGTCGCCGCTGGCCGGGACCATCACCGAGATGAAGATCGCCATTGGTGACAAGGCTTCGGAAGGGACCTTGATCTGCCTGGTGGATGCCGCCGGCGAGGTCGCTGCCGCACCGGCGAAGGCCGAGACCGCGCCGGCGCAACCGGTAACGGCCCCCGCGGCCGCCACGCACGCCGGCGGTGCCGACGTCAGCTGTGAAATGTTGGTGCTCGGCGCCGGGCCCGGTGGCTACACCGCGGCATTCCGTGCCGCCGACCTGGGCATGAACACGGTGTTGGTCGAGCGCTGGAGCACGCTCGGTGGCGTTTGCCTGAACGTCGGCTGTATCCCGTCGAAGGCCCTGCTGCATGCAGCCAAGGTCATCGACGAGTCCGAGGATATGGGCGCACACGGCATCCGCTTCGCCAGGCCGGAGGTTGACATCGACGCGCTGCGCGGTTGGAAGGAAAAAGTCGTCGGTCGGCTGACCGGCGGGCTGGCCGGGTTGGCCAAACAGCGCAAGGTCCAGGTCGTCAACGGCGTCGGGCGCTTCCTCGATGCGCACCATGTCGAGGTGGTTGCCGAAGACGGTCGCCGGCAGGTGGTCAGGTTCGACAAGGCGGTCATTGCGGCCGGTTCCGAGGCGGTCAAGTTGCCGTTCATTCCGGAAGATCCGCGTGTCATCGATTCGACCGGTGCGCTGGCGCTGGAGGACGTGCCGGAACGGCTGCTGGTCATCGGCGGCGGCATCATCGGCCTGGAGATGGCGACCGTTTACAACGCGCTCGGTTCGAAGGTCACCGTCGTCGAGATGCTGGACAACATCGTCGCCGGCGCCGACAAGGATGTCGTCAAGCCGTTGTTCAACCGGATCAAGAAGCGCTACGAGGCGATCCTGCTGAAGACCCGGGTGACCGGCGTCGAGTCGACTCCTGAGGGGATGCGCGTGACGTTCGACGGCGACAACGCGCCGGCCGAGCCCCAGGTCTACGATCGCATCCTCGTCGCCGTTGGCCGCACGCCGAACGGCAAGCTGATCGATGCCGACAAGGCCGGTGTCGCGGTCGACCAGCACGGCTTCGTGCAGGTTACCGATACGCAGATGCGCACCACCCAGCCGCACATCTTTGCGATCGGCGACGTCATCGGCCAGCCGATGCTGGCACACAAGGCGGTGCACGAAGGCAAGACCGCGGCCGAGGCCGCTGCCGGCTTGCCGAGCCACTTCGATGCCCGCGTGATCCCGTCGGTGGCCTACACCGATCCGGAAGTCGCGTGGGTCGGTGTCACCGAGGAGCAGGCCAAGGCGCAGGGGCTCAAGGTTGGCAAGGGGGTGTTCCCGTGGGCCGCGAGCGGCCGGGCGTTGTCGCTGGCGCGCGAGGAGGGCATGACCAAGCTGATCTTCGACGAAGAGACCGAGCGTGTCATCGGCGCCGGTATCGTGGGTGTCGGTGCGGGCGACCTGATCGCCGAGGCAGCGCATGCCATCGAGATGGGCTCGAACGCGGCCGACATCGGCCTGACCGTGCATCCGCACCCGACCCTGTCGGAGACCGTCGGGATGGCGGCGGAGGCGTTCGAGGGGACCATTACCGACCTGTACATGCCGAAGAAACGGTAACGCTGTCGAAACGGCTAACTCCCCCGGCGCTGCCGGGCTTGTTGCACGCGGTGACGCGTGCAGCTTTTTTGCCGATTGCTCACGTGGTTGCGACATTTTTGGTCGTTGACGGCGCTTGTGCCGGACGGGTGCGTCTTACGAGGTCGCGCAGGTTCGACCGTGGGTCATGGGGGATTCGGGTCAGCCCGGCTGGCCGCGGTGTCTTTCCCGGGGCGACTAAAACCATGCCGTCGCGACATCCGTGGCCGTGATGACCCGCGTAAAACTGGTTTGGCCCTTCCCGCGGTCAGCGTTATGGCCATTGGTGAGGCTGGCAGTTGTGTCCAGGTCAGGGTCCCGCCCCCGGTTTTCGCGTCCCCCCGGCGAGCGGGTGCCGGAGGAACTTGCCGGTGCAGCCGCGTGATCGGTTCGATGGTCACATCGAATGGCGCCCAGGTCCCATCTGCGGGCGTGAACTGGTGATGAGTACGAGAGATCACCGTAACCGCCCCCCGTTTTGGGGAACTAAATCCCAAAATTCGCACCAAACCTGTACTGACGGCCGGATTGGTGGGGGCGGTTGGGGAAAACCACGAGGCAATGCATGATCTGCGTCAAGCCGGGTGTCAAATGTCGGCAATCGGCGGTCATCCTGCCCCTTCAGATTCGCACCTGCCGGTCGAACGCTATTACATGCCGGAAGAATTCGCCGAACTGCACCGTTTGGGGGAGAAGATGGGATTCGAACGAGTCAATAGTGGCCCGTTGGTCCGGACTTCGTACCACGTCGTGGATTATTCTGGTCTAATATAGTGCAAGAGCATAATTGTCAATGCTTTGTATTCGGGTACGTTTGCAAGCTCTGGGGAGAGCGAAATGTCGTTTGAGAATGAAGGCCTTCCGGTCAGTTGGGACGAAATAAAAGAGGCCTCTAGCCGGCTGGATTGGGGAGAGAGGGAAAAGCGCGCAGAGCGGAAGGCTGAGAAGCGTTCCGCACGCGAGTTTCTGTCGCACACCGAGTGCGACGACAGTCGCGTGAAAGATCACATCGCGATTCCCGGTTACAACTGAATGGGTCGTGCCGGATCAACCGGCGCTGCCTGTCTCCTGTAACCGCGCCAGGAATTTAGGCGTTTTCATTTCGGCAAGTTGCGCTTGCTGAGGTGTCTGTTCGTGCGGCAAAAGTGGCGCATGCGGTACGCACCGTCCATCGCCGCCTTGGTCCCTGTCCGCTGTTGGATATACAGTTGAATGGCGAGGGACGTGCCTGCGTAATCGGAACGGCGATCGACAACGTCTGACGCAAACAAAAAGGCCGCAGCCGATAACTGTGGCCTTTTTCTTTTTTGTTGTGTAGGCAGGAGAAGCGGGTGTCTGTCCCGGCGGCCTACCTGGGGGTGATCCTGATCTGGGCGACCACCCCGCCGCGTGCGCCGGGCGCGATTCTTTACCTCGAGGTATTCGGGTCGGTCGCCGGTTTCGTCATGTACTTATTACCTGCTGAAACACTCGCAGGCCAGCCGCGTGGTGCTGATCACGCTGGTGACGCTGGTGCTTGCACGGGTGATAGGGCAGCAGTTGAACGCCGAAGTCATCGGCGTGCGCGTGTGGGCGGGGACGCGGGTGATCCTGTTGGGGCTCGCCGGTTTCCAGTGGGGGCGTTTGCGGGCAAACGGTTTCACGGTCGCCCGCAACGAGCAACCGGGTGCAGTATCGGCGTCGGTGCCCCACCCTGGGTTCGGTCAGAACGCGCTCCCTGCCAGCCGGTCAAGCGGCCTGGCTGGCAGGAAAGCCGATTCAGTCTGGTGAGTTGCTCAGGCCTTCGGGTCGCCCGAACGGCCCATGAAGAAGAAGAAAAAGAATATCGCCATCAGGATGATGAACGCGATCACACCGAAAGACAGGATTCCCACCCAGTCCGAAAAGAGCTCTGACCACAGTTCCATATCGGCCTCCCGACTGATGTCAAACAATAGCCAAATGCTATGCCGAACGCGGTCGATCGGCGCTGATCCGAGTCAACTGAGCGGCAATTTGCTCCAAGTAGTGATATCAGCGCGGCGGTGGCATGCCCGGGCGCTGTCCGCCTGATTGCTGCATATGCTGCTGCATCTCACGCATCCGCTGCTGCATTTCGTCGTTGAAGGCCTTGACCTCGGC
>JAGRGW010000307.1 GCA_020445315.1 Gammaproteobacteria bacterium | reverse complement strand
GAGTTCATGATGTAGGTGCCGTGCTCGTCCTCGAAGATCGGCATGAACTCCCCGGGACGCTCGCGCTCCTCCAGGTAGTACACCTCGTCGGCCTTCGGATGCCGCCTTATCGTGTCGATGGGGATCTCGGCAACGGCGTCGAGATCCTCGCGCGCGATCTTGTAGTCCCAGCGACAGGAGTTCGTGCAGGTGCCCTGGTTGGCATCGCGGTGATTGAAATACCCCGAAAGCAGGCACCGGCCGGAATAGGCGATGCACAGCGCGCCATGCACGAAGACCTCGAGTTCCATGTCGGGGCAGGCCTGGCGGATCTCGGCGACCTCGTCGAGCGACAGTTCGCGCGACAGGATCACCCGGGTCAGGCCGATCGACTGCCAGAACCTCACCCCGGCACTGTTGACGGTGTTGGCCTGGACCGACAGGTGAATCGGCATCTCCGGCCAGCGCTCGCGCACCAGCATGATCAAACCGGGATCGGCCATGATCAGGGCATCCGGACGCATCGCCACGACCGGTGCAATGTCGTCGAGGAAGGTCTTCAGCTTCGCGCCATGCGGCATGACGTTGGTGGCAACGAAAAACTGTCGCCCCTGCGCGTGCGCCTCGTCAATGCCGATCCGCAGGTTGTTCTCGAGGAAATCGTTATTGCGCACCCGCAGGCTGTAGCGCGGCATGCCCGCGTACACGGCGTCGGCACCGTACGCAAATGCGTAGCGCATGTTGCGCAGGGTGCCGGCGGGGGCCAGCAATTCGGGTTTTCGATTGACTTCCATCGTGGTAGCTGCACGCCGCGTGTTGAAACGGTTCATCCGGCCAGGTGCCTGCGCAACAGGATAACCACCAGCAGCGCGGCCAGCAGCCCGGCCCAGATCAGACCGTACAACAACACCGACTGCTGCGCCTTTCGTCGCAGGTGCCAGGTCCGCGGACGCACGTCCTTGGCGAGGAAGACAGCCTTGGCCGCCACGATCACGCAGACGATGTTGACCGCCAGCAACAGCAAGGCACCCAACGCGAGGTCCCAGTGTCCCGCACCGATCAACATGCCGAACGTCGCCGTCGGCGGCAGCAGGGCGACTGCCACCATGACCCCGACCAGGGTCGACGACAGGCCGGTGGTCAGAGACAACACCGCGGCAGCGCCCGACGCCAGCGCCAGCGCCATACTGTCGAGGCCGACATCGGTTCGCGCGATGATTTCGGTGCTGGCGATCAACATCTGTCCACGCAGCATGTCGACTGGCCAGAGGATGCCAATCACCGCGGACAGGGCGAACGCGATGGACAGCCCGACCAGGCTCGCCTTGAGTGCCTTCAGCGACAGTTCGCCATCGCCGAGCGAGGTGGCAAATGCCAGCGCGATATGGGGACCGAGCAGCGGGGCGATCACCATGGCCCCAATCACGACCGCGACGTTGTCCTCGACCAGGCCGATCGCGGCGACGATCGTGGACAAAACGGTCAGCAGGATGAAGTTGCTGTCGATGCGTGCGCCTTTCTCGATCTGCGTGTAAAGCTCCTCGCGGGTCGCAGCAGCCGCACGGTCGGCCTGCTCCGGGTCACGCGGCAGCACGGTGTCGACCGGCAACACGACGATGCGCACGTTCTCCGAACCGCCGAACATACCCTGCAGGGCATCCATGACCGGCTGTCGCACGGTGTCATCGACCAGCATGCGGAAGGCACGCCGCCCGTCGTCGGACTGCGCGCCCCACCAGTAGTCGGTGACCTCGTGTTGGTCGGCAAGACCGGAAAGCGTGTCGGTATGACCGGCGTCAGCAACGATCTCGATCAGGCGCATCGACTCTCAACCCGTTCGGCCCATGTGTAAAGCGCGGCATTGTACCGAAGTCGCCCCACGCAAGGTCCCGTCGGACCGGGAAAGTGATTTAGAAAGAGAAAAACTAACCCCGCGGGTGCGGGGTCACAAGGTCATCAAGGAGCAACATCTTTATTGCGGGGCCGGGACTGCGCCGAGGATTTCCTTGGCGCGAAAGCCCAACTCCCGTCAACATCAACATCGTCGAGGCATCAACCTGCACCGACGACCGGACCGGCTGGCCGGCAACCACGCATGGGCCGACCGGGTCGCAGCCCGCCAAGCAGACTCCGCCCGATAACCGGTAGGGTTCCTGTTTCGCCTGTGGAATCAGACACCCCCCACCCGGGCCGCGGAGCTGGTGATTCCCAACACAACCACGGCCGCCGTGCGAATCATCGCAGTGGGCGTGTCGAACGTCCTCGGCTTTTTCTCACTCCGGACGATGCGTGTAGGATCCCGCAACCGTCCAGGCTGTTTTTTATTTCCTAAGCAAAAAATACGCCTTTTATTATTATTATATTGAAAACAGCCGCTTAGCGATTTCTCAATTTATAGAAAAGCGGAATATGTAATTTTTTCTGACACGACACGGGAACCAAGGCCGCGTTCGCACCAATCTGGATCCGGCGGCAGGCGCGGAGCGAAACGCATCATCAAAGCGCCGCTGATCCATGGTGTCGACCGACACGGATGGCGCGGTCACGCGGGAGCGCGTGCCATACTCTGGTTAGACATTCAGGGGTGTCGGAGAATGCCAGAAAGATTCGCTGACAACCGCAAGCTGCACCTGATGCTGGCCTGGGTCACCGGCCTCTGGCTGCTGACGGCAGTCGCTCCCCTGTACCGCTTCGACTGGTTGCTGGAGAACCTGCTGGTCTTCGTCTACGGGGCCATACTGATCGTGACCTATCGCCGGTTCGCCTTTTCCAACCTTTCTTATGGGCTGTTCACTGTCTTCATCAGCCTGCACCTGGTCGGCGCGCACTATACCTATGCCGAAACACCGTTCGGCTTCTGGCTGCAGGACTGGTTCGACCTGTCACGCAACCACTACGACCGCATCGTGCACTTCAGCTTTGGCCTGCTGATCGCTTTCCCGTTTCACGAACTGTTGACGCGCGCTGCCGGTGTCAGGCAGTCGTGGTCGTATCTGATGGTCATGGTGACGGTGCTGGGGTTCAGCGGCTTCTACGAGGCGCTCGAGGGCGTCGTGGCTGTCGTCGTCAGCCCCGAGTTGGGCGCCGCCTACCTGGGCACACAAGGCGACGAATGGGACGCGCAGAAAGACACCGCGCTGGCCTTCGCCGGCTCGGTAATCGCGATGGCCATCGTCTGGTATCGCGCGCGTCCATCACGGTCAGTGGGAGCGCGGGTCTAACCCACAGTCTGGTAGTACAGGTTCTGCGGGTGCCTGGCTTCGGCGAAGAAGTACCAGCGTTCCGCCATCAGGCCCAGGTACTGGGCGACGAAGGCGACGATCGGCAGGTGCGCCGACTGCATGGCATTGGACGCGGCCAGCAGCACGACCGGCACGACGAACACCATGATGACGAAGAACAGGCGGACACTGACGACCGTGCCACGTCCGGCACCATGGAAGAATTCCCGGGTGTTGAACGAACCGCCCATGAATCCCATCGAACGCTGCTTGATCTTGGTATGGCGTACGCCGATAGCCGTCTGCAACGTCGACTTGTGCTTGATGCGACCGTTGCGGTAAATCGAGAACCCGCGCGTCAACGCCGCCAGCACGGTGAAGATCACGGCCCAGGTACCGAAAAACCCCACCAGCGCGATCCCGCTCCAGGCAGAGAACGCCGCGGCCAGCGTGAACCCCGAGGCGAGACCGAATAGGATGAAGTTGGCGACCGTCAACGGGCTATACCACTCCTGCAGGAAACGCACGCTGGCATAGATCATCGCCGTACACACGAACAGCACGACCGACAGCACCGCGCCGGTCACACCGAGGAGCAGCGTGGCATCGACCGGGACCAGGTCCTTGATAACGAACAGTGGCCGCGTCATGTCGAAGTAGTGGGCGACGCCGTACAAGAACACGGACAGCATGAACGCCGGCAATGCGATCAACTCGCGTGACAGCCACGAGGTACGCCACTGGGTGATACCACGCCAGGCGCGGGTGAAAAAATAGCTCGGCTTGCCCAGGTGGAATACGGCCGCGATCAGGCCGCCACCCAGCAGGACCAGCGCCAGGGCGCTACCCATGGCGTAGAAGCTGACGTTGTCCTGCGGCTCGAGCAGGTTGGCCAGCGAATAGACCTGGCCGGTGACCAGCGCCATGAAAAGGCCCTGCCCGGCACCAATCAGCGTGGTCAGGAAGATAACGGAGAAAGCGGGATTCATCGAAAACTCCAGGGCCAGGGGCCAAAGGCCACGGGCCGCGAACCCATGACCGACGTAGTGACGGCAAACCGGTCAATAAGCGACGTCATCGAGCGTCTCCCCTTCTGCAGCCGGCAGCGGCGCCTCTTTCTTCAACGGGTTGTCGGCGCGTTCGAGCTCGTCCTCGAAGATCTGTATCCGCGTCTTTCGCCTCGGCAGGTAATGATTGGCCGGTTGCGTGCCCCACTCCGGCATCAACTGGTAGCCACCGTTCTCGCGAATCGCCACCGATACGGCCGAATCCGAATCGTGCACGTCACCGAACAGGCGGGCATTGGTCGGGCACGCCAGCACGCAGGCCGGCTTGCGCTCGTTCTCGGGACGGCTTTCGTCGGTAATGCGGTCGATGCACAAGGTGCACTTCTTCATCACCTTCTGCATTTCGTCGAGTTCACGCACACCGTAGGGGCAGGCCCATGAACAGTACTTGCAGCCGATGCACTTGTCGTAATCGACCAGCACGACACCGTTGTCCGCACGCTTGTAAGAGGCGCCCGTCGGGCAAACCGGCACGCAAGGTGGCTCTTCGCAGTGCAGGCAACTCTTGGGAAAGTGCACGGTCTCGGTGTTCGGGTACTCGCCAACCTCGAACATTTGCACGCGGTTGAAGAAGGTGCCGGTGGGATCGGCATCGTACGGCCGATGATCGACCATCGTGCCGGCCCAACCGGACGTGTTCCATTCCTTGCAGGACGTCACGCAGGCGTGGCAACCGACGCAGACATTGAGGTCTATGACCAAGGCCAACTGTGTCATGGGGCTGTCTCCTGCTTACTTGATGCCGGCTTTGCGCCGGAACTGGCCGGCGAAGAAGGCCTGCCACTTGCTGCGTCTGCCCTCCTGGCCGGGCAATCGCTTCTGTGGCTTGAACTGCGGAAAGCTGGCCGCCGGCTCGCTGTCTTCCGCCTTGTAGACCTTGACCCGGACATCGAACCAGGCCGCCTGCCCGGTCACGGGATCGGAATTTGACAGGTGCCGACCTGCCTCGCACGGCGGCAGTTCCTCGGCGATGACGTGGTTCAGCAGGAAACCCTGCTGCGACTCGTTGGCCTGCGGTGCCAGGCCCCACGCACCGGCCGACTTGCCGATGGCATTCCAGGTCCAGACCGTGCCCGGCTCGACCGACTCGGAGAACCTGGCCATGCAGCGGACCTTGCCGTGCGGTGACTCGACCCAGACCCAGTCACCGTCGCCAAACCCCTGCGCGGCGCCGAGTTTCGGGCTCATGAACAGGTAGTTGTAGGTGTGGATCTGGCGCAGCCAGGCATTCTGGCTGTCCCACGAGTGGTACATCGCCATCGGCCGCTGGGTCAGCGCGTTCAGTGGGTACTCGTGGCGGTCGATCAACTCGACTTCGAGTGGCTCGTGGTAGAACGGCAGTGGGTCGAAGTAGGTCTCGATGCGCTTCGCGAGGTGTGGCGGCGGTTGCTTACCCGGTCGCTTGCCCTGGGCGGCGAGACGAAACTTCTGCAGCACCTCGGAATAGATGTGGACGTTGATCGGTTCGGCGAAACGCGTCATGCCATGCGCCCGGGCCCATTCGAGGTAACCCTTGTTCCAGTTGCGCATGTACTGGTACGACTTCGGCAACTCGTAGTGGTAGACGCAGTTGTTTTTCGCGTACATCTCCCACTGGCGTGGGTTGGGCTCACCCTTGAGGAACTTCTCACCGCTCTTGCCGCGCCAGCCGGACAGGAACCCGATCCCCGAGCCGGGCGAGGTTTCGTAGTTGATGACGAAATCCGGGTAGTCGCGGAACTTGGGTTCGCCCTTCTCGTTGACGAACGCCGGCAGACCGAGCCGCGAACCGAGTTCGATCAGTACGTCCTGGAACGTCTTGCAGTCGCCCTTGGGCGGCAGCACCGGAATGCGCACCGAGTCACACGGGCCGTCGTACTCGGAGATCGGCCGGTCCAGCATCGACAGGGCATCGTGACGCTCGAGATAGGTCGTGTCCGGCAGCACCAGGTCGGCAAAGGCCACGGTCTCCGACTGGAACGCATCGCAGACGATGATGAACGGTATCTTGTACTCGCCGTTTTCGTCCCGGTCGACGAGCATGTCGCGCACCTTGTCGGTGTTCATCGACGAGTTCCAGG
>JAGRGW010000306.1 GCA_020445315.1 Gammaproteobacteria bacterium | reverse complement strand
ATGGTGACGAAACGGCCGTGTGTCATTGTTTCAGCTGGTATTTGCGCACGGCGGCATTGTGTTCTTTCAGCGTTGCCGAGAACGCGTGCGAGCCGTCACCGCGGGCAACGAAATAGAGACTGTTACCCGGTTCCGGGTCGACCGCTGCCCGCAGCGCCTCCCGACCGGGCATGCAGATCGGCGTCGGCGGCAGGCCCGCGTGCACGTAGGTGTTGTACGGCGTGTCTTGGCGCAGGTCTCTGCGCCGTATGTTGCCGTCGAACTGCTCCCCCATGCCGTAGATCACGGTCGGATCGGTCTGCAGCTTCATGCCCTTCTGCAGCCTCCGGCTGAACACGCCGGCAATCTGCGGCCGCTCGCTGGCCTGGCCCGTTTCCTTCTCGATGATCGACGCGAGGATCAGGGCCTCCTCGGCAGACTGCAGCGGTATGCCTTCGACCCGTGCCTGCCAGGCCTGCGCCAGTTCTTCGTCCATCGTGCGCATGGCCCGTTGCAGGAACTCCACATCGGTCGTTCCACGGTCGAAACGGTAGGTATCCGGAAAGAAGCGACCTTCCGGATGCAGGCCCGGTCGCCCGAGCCGCTCCATCAGGGCGTCGTTGTCGACCCCGTCGAGTGTCTGCCGCAGCGCTTCGTGACCGGCCACGGCCGCCCTCACCTGGCGGATGTTCCAGCCCTCGAGCAGGGTCAGGCTGTAACTGATGGAGCGCCCCGAGACCAGCAGGGCCAACAACTCGTCGGCGGTCATGCCGTCGCTGAGGCGGTACTCCCCCGCCTTGACCTGGCTCGCCAGGCCGCGATAGCGACCGTACCACTGCAGGTAGCGGGCGTTGGTGACGAGGCCGGCCTGTTCCAGCTCGCGGGTTATCGCGCCGAACGACTGGCCTGCCGGCACGTCGTAGACGACGCTGCCACCGGCCACCTTCAACGGAGTCTGCAGGAACTCGCGGTACTCCATCCAGGCCCAGCCGACGACGAGGCTGCCGGCCAGGACCAGCAGGCCGAACAGGCGCGCTAGCATGCCCAGCCCCCGACATCCGGCTGATGAACCAACCGCCCGGCCGCGAGCACAGGGGCATGCCCGGCGACGGCGACGTCGTACACCCGCTGGTCAATCGACGCGACGCGCACGATGCCCAGCAGCGAATTGCACAGGAACACGGCATCGGCCTCGTTGACCTCGTCGACGCTGACGACCCGTTCGTCGACGGCCATGCCCTGGTCGCGCGCCAACCCGACGACCAGGCTGCGCGTGACACCGCGAATGCCGGCGGCATCGAGTGACGGCGTCACGAGCCGATCGTCTGATTGCAGCAGCAAATTGGTCATGGTGCCGCTGACGACACGCCCGTCCTGGCCCTGCATCAGCCCTTCGTCGAATCCCGCACCGACCACTTCGTCGCGGGCGAGTACCTGCTCGAGGCGATTGAGATGCTTGATGCCGGCGAGTTGCGGGTTCTCGCCCCAGCGCTGGCGACACCAGGTCAGCCGCCAGGGACCGGCTTCGGGTGTTGTCGGGGGGGGATCAAAGACCTGCACGATGCGCCGTGGCGACAACCGCGCCGGGCGCGCGTAACCACGCGGCGAATCGCCGGCGGTCCAATAGATCTTGAGCGTGGCCCGTTGGCGACCGGCGCACAACGACGCGGCCTCGCGACCCAGCAGGCCGCAGTCCGGCGTGGGCAGTCGGAGGCGCTTGCAACCCTCGACCAGGCGGGCCAAATGCAGTTGCCAATGGCAGGGTCTGCCATCGACAACGGCAACGGTCTCGAACAGGCCGTCACCAAACTGCAATCCGCGGTCGCTGACACCAACCCACGCATCGGGCTGGCCATCGACCAGGGTACCAGTCCCCGCCACCGCGGCGTCCCGCATCGAGGCGGCGCCGCTCAGTCGGTGAAGCGACGGAATACCAGCGTGCCGTTCGTGCCACCGAACCCGAACGAATTCGACAGCGCGACGTCGACCTTGGTCTCACGTGCCGTGTGCGGCACGTAGTCGAGGTCGCATTCGGGATCCGGGTTGTCGAGGTTGATCGTCGGCGGCAACACCTGGTCACGGATCGCCAACACGGTAAACAGGGCCTCTGCACCGCCGGCAGCGCCCAGCATGTGCCCGGTCATCGACTTGGTCGAACTGACGGCGAGCTTGCTGGCGTGATCGCCAAACGCGAGCTTGACCGCCTGGGTCTCGGCCACGTCACCCGCCGGCGTCGAGGTGCCGTGGGCGTTGATGTAATGGACATCGGTCGTGTTCAGGCCCGCGTCTTCCAGCGCCAGGCGCATGCAATCGGCGGCACCTTCGCCATTCGGCGACGGGGATGTCATGTGGTACGCGTCGGAGTTCATCGCCGACCCGGCCAGTTCGGCATAGATCCGCGCACCACGCGCCTTGGCGTGTTCCAGTTCCTCGAGCACCAGCACGCCGGCGCCGTCGCTGAGCACGAAGCCATCGCGGTCCTTGTCCCACGGGCGGCTGGCCGCCTGCGGGTCGTCGTTACGCGTCGACAGCGCCCGTGCCGCAGCAAAGCCACCGAGCCCGGTGGGTGACGTCGCCATTTCGGCACCGCCGGCGACCATCATGTCGACGGTTCCGTACTGGATCATGCGCATGGCGTCACCGATGTTGTGGGCACCGGTGCTGCACGCCGAAACGATGGAAATGTTCGGGCCTTTCAGGCCGTACATGATCGACAGGTTGCCGGCGACCATGTTGATGATATTGGCCGGCACGAAGAACGGCGAGATCTTGCGTGGCCCACCGTTCAGGTAGGCGCCGTAACCGTTTTCGATCCCGGTGACACCACCGATACCCGAGCCGATCGCAACACCGATCCGCTTGGCATTGGCGTCCGAGATCTCGATACCGCAGTCCTTGATTGCCTGAACGCCGGCGGCGATGCCGTAGTGGATGAACGCATCCATCTTGCGGGCTTCTTTCTTGGAGATGTACTGCTCCACGTCGAAGCCGTAGATCGGACCGCCGAAACGGACACTGAACGGTGCGATATCGAAGTGCGTGATCGGCTGGATACCGCTCCTGCCCGCAAGCAGGCTTTCCCAACCACTGGCGACATCAAGACCGACCGGCGCGATCAGCCCCAGTCCCGTAACGACAACCCTTCTTTCTGACATCTGGGATAACCCCTTTGGACAGACTGCGTATCAAGTCAAACGGCCGCGGTCCCGCCCCAACGGAACGCACGGCCGGTTAGCGGACATCGGATTCAGCGATCAGCTATGCGCGACGACGAAATCGATGGCCTGCTGAACGGTCGTGATCTTCTCGGCCTCTTCGTCGGGAATCTCGGTTTCGAATTCCTCTTCCAGGGCCATGACCAGTTCAACGGTGTCGAGCGAGTCGGCGCCGAGATCGTCGACGAAAGATGCAGAAGGCACAACTTCTTCTTCTTTGACGCCCAACTGCTCGACAACGATCTTCTTTACGCGTTCTTCGATAGAGCTCATTCTGTCAATTCCTCCAGAGATACGTGATCCAGATGCCACGCGGTGACGCGGTATTGTATTCAGTTTGAATCCGGCTTCAAAGCCGACTGGATCAATTAAGTGCTTGGTAAAACAACGTTTGACGAGGCCGACCCGGCCGCGTCAGCTCATGTACATGCCACCGTTGACGTGAATCGTCTCGCCGGTGACGTAGGCCGCTGCATCCGATGCCAGGAAAACGACCACGGATGCGATCTCCTCCGGCTGTCCCAGGCGCGCCAGCGGAATCGCCGCCAGCAGGGCCTCGCGCTGCTGTTCCGGCAGTTCGCGAGTCATGTCCGTGTCAATGAAGCCCGGCGCGACGGCATTCACGGTGATGCCGCGCGAACCGACTTCCTGCGCGAGCGACTTGGTGAAGCCGAACATGCCGGCCTTGGCCGCTGCGTAATTGGTCTGACCGGCATTGCCGCTGGCGCCGACGACGGACGCAATATTGATGATGCGGCCGGTCCTGGCCTTCATCATCGCCCGCAGGCAGCCTTTGGCCACGCGGTACACCGAGGTCAGGTTGGTGTCGACCACGCTGTTCCACTCGTCGGGTTTCATCCGCATCAACAGGTTGTCGCGGGTAATGCCGGCGTTGTTCACCAGCACCGTCACGGCGCCATACTTGTCGCCAATCGCCTTGATCACGCTGTCGACCGACGCGTCGTCAGCCACGTCGAGGCGCATACCCTCGCCCGCGATTCCCTGGTCAGCGAAACGCTGCGTGATGGCCTCGGCACCGCCATCCGACGTCGCCGTACCGATGACGGTCGCGCCCTGTGCACCGAGTGCGTCGGCGATGGCCTTGCCGATTCCGCGGCTGGCACCGGTGACGAGGGCGATTTTTCCTTCAAGCATTGATAGCCTCCAGGGCTTTGTCGAGGCTCGCCGGGTCGAACACCGGCAGCCCCTGCAGCGATTTGTCGATGCGCTTGACCAGCCCGGTCAGCACCTTCCCCGGTCCGGCCTCGATGACGATACCAATCTCGCGGGCCGCGATCGCCTCGACGGTCTCGACCCAGCGCACCGGCTTGTACAGTTGTTCGACCAGCAGGCGCCTGATGTCGTCGGCATCGCTCGCCTCCGCGACATTGACGTTGTGCAGCACCGGCACCTGCGGCGCCGAAAAGGCCAATGCCTCCATCGCCTCGCCCAGTTGCTCGGCCGCCGGACGCATGAGCTCGCAGTGTGACGGCACCGAGACGTCGAGCAACAGCGCGCGGCGCGCACCGGCCTCCTTGGCCAGTTCCGCAACCCGCTGCACGGCCTCGGCGTGACCGGCGACGACGACCTGCCCCGGCGAGTTGAAATTGACTGCCGCGGCCACCTGGCCCTGCGCACCCTGCTCGCACACGGCGCGGACCTGGTCATCCTCGAGCCCGAGGATCGCGGCCATGGCACCGGTGCCTGCCGGCACGGCCTGCTGCATGAACCGGCCACGCATCGCGACCAGGCGCGTGGCATCGCCGAGTGGCAGCACGCCGGCTGCAACCAGGGCACTGTATTCGCCGAGACTGTGGCCGGCCATGACCGCGGCCTGTGGCGCCGACTGCTGTTGCAGCACGCGCTGCACGGCAACACCGGCACAAAGTAGCGCCGGCTGGGTGTTCTCGGTCTCGTTCAGCGTCTCTTTCGGGCCCTGCTGGCTGAGCTGCCAGAGATCCCGCCCGAGTGCGTCCGACCCTTCTTCGAACGTCTCGCGCACGACCGGGTGCACACCAGCCAGTTCCGCCAGCATACCGACCGCCTGCGAGCCCTGGCCGGGAAAGGTGACCGCGATTTTCGTCATTGCTTTGTTCCCACGTCAGAACCGGAGCAACACCGAGCCCCAGGTGAAACCACCGCCGAAGGCCTCGAGCAGCAGCACTTCGCCGCGCCGTATCCGGCCGTCGCGGACGGCGACGTCCAGTGCCAGCGGCACCGATGCCGCCGAGGTGTTGCCATGCTGGTCGACGGTGACGACGACCTTGTCCATCGACATGTTCAGCTTGCGCGCCGTGGCATTGATGATGC
>JAGRGW010000305.1 GCA_020445315.1 Gammaproteobacteria bacterium | reverse complement strand
CTCGAGCAGGCCGAATCGCGCGCGGCGGCCGCGGAGCAGCAAGTGCAGCAGGCCGCCGAACAGGCGGGACAGCAGCAGTCTGAACAGGAACAGGCGTGGCAGGCCCGCGTCGACGAGGCGCAGGCCTCGCGACAGACCGCCGAGCAGCGTGCAGCCGAGTTGGAGCAGGCGCTGGACGCGCAGCGTACCGCCGCCAGCGAGGCCTCCGGTCAGCACGACCAGGCTGTGGCCGAACAGCAACAGGCGCTGACCGATGCCGAGCAGCGCATCGTTGATCTCGAACGGCGTATCGATGACGACAGCCAGGCCTCGGCGATGCGACTCGCGGAGACAGAGCAGGCCCTTCAGGAAGCACGACGGGAGCTGGCCGACGCGCAGGCGGCCGTCGCTGCGGGTACCGACGACATGCAGCTCGAACTCGACATGTTGCGCAGTGCCAACGAACATCTCGAATCGCAGCTGTCCGAATCCACTGCGCCGGCAGTCGACGAGGGCGAGTTGCAGCGCGCGCGCGATGCCGCCGCGGACCTGCAGCAGAAAATGGACTCGCAGGCGCTCGAGCATCGTGCCGCTGTCGAGGCACTCGAGGCAGAGCTGACGGCAATGCGCGACGAGATCAGCGCACTACGCAGCGAACAGGTACAGCGTGAAAAGGACCAGGCGACACAGGGCCAGGCTGCTGCGGGTGATCCGGCATTGCAGCACAAGCTCGAAGAACGCGAGTTGGCCCTGGCCGCCGCGCGCGAAGAGCAGGCCGAGTTGATCCGCGCCCTCAATGCCGCCGGCAGTGAGCTGGAAGCACTGCAGATGCAGGTCAGTACGCACGACAGCGACCAGGCCCGCCTCGTCGACCTGGAGAACCAGCTGGCCGATCTGCATCGCGTTCACGAGAAGGCCGTATTGACCCACGAACACGAGCAGCAACGCCTGCGTGATCGTCTCGACGCCGCCGGGCAACAGTTGGAGCGCCTGCAGCGGGCAACGGCGGACACGGGGAACGCCGAGCCGGCCGGGCCCGAGTCGATATCGCACAACGAGGAACTGCTGGCGGAGCTTGCGGCGCGTGAGAGCGAGGTGGAGCAGTTGCGCGGCGTGATCGAGGAGTACGTGAGTCAATTCGAAAAGGCCAGGCGCGAACACGATGGTGCGGCCGAGATCGACGCGCTCAGGTCAGAGCTGACGATGGTGCGCGAACAGGCCGTGCGCGATGTTGCCGAGATGCGGGAACAACTGCAGCGTGCGCAGCAGCAGGCGAGAAGGCTGAGCGAGGCGGGCGGGCGTGAATTGGTCTCGCAGGAGGCCATGCGACAGCAGATCGAGGCCCTGGAGGCGTCACTGGGTGAGCGCCAGCGCGAGATCAACGATGCCCAGGCGGCGCACAACATGCTCGAAGACGAACTCGAGGATGCGCATCGTCAGCTCGACCAGGCGCTACGTGAGCTGGAGAAGGCCCAGACCGACGCCGACGAGGCGATATCGATCAGGCGCGAGGCCGAGAGTGCGCGTTCGCAGTTGCAGGAGGCCCTGGTGCAGACGCAGCGCGACGCGGAACAGGCCCGGGTCAATGACCTGCGCGACGATCGCCTTGTCTCCGCGGGCGGTCGCGCCGGCGGGGCGGCGGGTGGACGTGGCTGGCTGTCCGGCCTGGTCGGGGCAGCGCTGGCAATTGCCGGCCTGGCCGGCCTGGGCCTCGTCACCGGTAACGGCGACCTGTTGATCCGGTTCGTGCGCGGTCTCGGCCTGTGAGCGATGCTGCGCTGCACGACTTGTGCGGCCTCGACGAGATTGCCGATCCCGGCAGCCGGGGCTTCGACATCGATAGAGGCGAATCGTCCCCAATGCGCCTGTTCGTCGTGCGCAAGGGCGAGGTACTGGCGGCCTACCTGGATCGCTGCCCGCACACGGGCGCGCCGCTCGAATGGCAGCCGCACCAGTTTCTCGATATCGACAACAGCTTCATCCAGTGCGCCATACACGGCGCGCTGTTTCGTATCGATGACGGCTATTGCCTGCGTGGACCCTGCGTGGGGCAGTCACTCGAGCCGCTCGGGCTCAGTGTCGTGGGCAACCGGTTGCGGGTGAGCCTGCCGGTTGCCGATACCGCTGCGGATGGTCGCTCAGACGTCCAGCGCGGCGACCAGTGACGCGCCGATGACGTCGTCGAAGCGTCGCTGGCATCGTTCGTTTGCGCTGGCCTCGGCAACCGTCAGCAGGCGAAGTTGCGCGATACCGGTGGCGGTTTCGGGTACCCGGGTGTCGGCCGGCGCCGGCCCGTCGTCGACGATCTGCCCGGTCGCGAAGTCGTAATACCTGATCATCTTCGTTCTCCCGCTGCCGCTTGCCGTTGTCGCGGGTACCGCTGTATACCGGCGATCCCCTCGTAGAATGTAGCGGCCCGGGCCGTCGTGGCTTGAGCGATCCGGTAACGCCGGGAGGCTTGTGCAACGCCGGCTGCTTGCATTGGATCAGGGGCTCGGGTTGGGGTGCCGCCGGTGGATTTCCTCGATTTCACCCAGCAACTCGGCGCCCAGTGCCAGGTCGACACTCTTGAGGTTGCTGCGCAGCTGCGACGTGCTCGTGGCGCCGATGATATTGCTGGTCACGAACGGCCGACTGTTGACGTAGGCCAGGGCCATTTGCGCCGGATCGATACCGTAGTCGCGCGCCAGCGTGACGTAATCGTGGCTGGCCTTCTGTGCCTGCACGTTCGAGTAGCGGTCGTAGCCGGGAAAGCGGACCAGCCGGGAGCCGGGTGGACGCTGCCCGGCCAGGTACTTGCCCGACAGCACGCCGAACGCCATGGGTGAATAGGCCAGCAGTCCGACCGACTCGCGGTGGGCAATCTCGGCCAGGCCGATTTCGAACGTACGGTTCAACAGGTTGTAGGGATTCTGGATGCTGACCGGCCTCGGCAGGCCGTGTTCTGCGGACATTTGTACCAGGCGCATGACGCCCCAGGGGGTCTCGTTGGAGACGCCGACATGGCGAATCTTGCCTTCATCGACCAGCTCGGCGAGTACCTGCAGCGTCTCCAGCAGCGGCACGGAGGCGTCGTCTTCGGGGTGGACGTAGCCGAGTTTCCCAAAGCAGTTGGTCTCGCGGTCTGGCCAGTGCAGCTGGTAGACGTCGATGACATCGGTCTGCAGCCGCTGCAGGCTGGCGGACACGGCCTGGCGGATGTTGTCCCGATCGAGGCGGTTGGCGCCACCGCGGATGTATTTCAGCCAGTCGCGGCCGGGGCCGGCGACCTTCGTCGCGATGATGACGTCGTCACGGCGTTTGCGCCGTGCCAGCCAGTTGCCGATGATCGTCTCGGTGCGCCCCATGGTCTCGGCGCGGGGCGGCACCGGGTACATCTCGGCCGTGTCGATGAAGTTGATGCCGTGGTCGACGGCCATGTCGAGTTGATCGAACCCTTCCTGCTCGGTGTTCTGTTCGCCGAACGTCATCGTGCCGAGACAGAGTTCGCTGACCTGCACGTCGGTATTGGACAATTGATGGTATCGCATCGGTTAATATCGTCTCTTGGCGGATCCGGTAGGTGTTGATGGAAGTTTCCGGCGATCTTTTCCCTGCGTCCTGGTTGTGGCTCGCTGCGCTGGCCTGCCTGTGGCTGATGAGGCGGGCCGTGCGCTGGGCAGACTGGCGGCGCCTCGGCTACAGCGATCAACTCAACGTCTTCCTCGGCGCCATCGTGTGCCTCCTTCTATTATGGACGCTGCGCACGGAGATTCAGCCCGGATTTGCCTGGCATCTCTCGGGTATGGTCACGCTGACGCTGATGTTCGGCTGGTCACTGGCCGTGCTCGCCGGTAGCACGGCCCTGCTGGCATTGACGGCATTCGGACTCAACGACTGGTCGGGTTTCTTTCCGACGGCGCTGGTCTTCATCGTGTTGCCGGCGACCCTGAGCCAGGTCCTGCTCGGCCTGGCCCGGGCCTACCTGCCCAAGCACTATTTCATCTACGTGTTCATCAACGCCTTTTTCGCCGCCGGCCTGATCGCGGTCGTGGTCGCGCTGATGGCGACCGGCCTGTTGCTCGCCGCGGATGCATTCACGCTGCAGAAGCTGATCGACAACTACCTGCTGTTCCTGCCGTTGATGTTCTTTCCCGAGGCCGTGCTGAACGGCTGGATGATCTCGATCATGGTCGGGTTCAAACCGCACTGGGTTGGTTCTTTCCGCGACGAGGAGTACCTTCACGGCAAATGACGGTGGCCTTTGCTGAACGATTCCGGGGGAGGTCGGATTGAACTGGTGGGGAAAACTGGTTGGCGGGGCCTTCGGCTTTATGCTCGGCGGGCCGATCGGTGCGTTGCTCGGTGCCGTGCTCGGGCACAACTTCGACAAGGGCCTGAAGTCGATACCGGACGAACCCGGTCTCGGCGCCGGCGACCGTGAGCGCGTGCAGGCGGCCTTTTTTGCCGCCACTTTCGCGGTGCTCGGCCGCGTGGCCAAGGCCGACGGCCACGTCAGTCCCGAGGAAATCCGCATGGCCGAGGCGGTCATGGACGAGATGTCGCTCAGTGCCGACATGCGTCGTGCCGCGATCGACCTGTTCAACCAGGGCAAGTCGACGGATTTCGACCTCGATGCCGTCGTGCGGCAGTTTCGCCAGGAATGCCACGGCCGCACCACGTTGATCGCGATGTTCATCGAGATCCAGTTGCAGGCGGCTTATGCCGACGGCCGGCTCGATGAAGCGGAAGACCGCCTGCTGCGGCAGGTCTGCGACCTGCTGGGCGTATCCGAACTCGATTACCGCCGACTCGAACGCCGCGTGCGTGTCGAGCACGGTTTCGCCGGCCAGGGTGGCAGTCGCGGTACGCGTGACCGGTCCGCCGGCGGTGCACCATCGCTGGCCGATGCTTACGCCGTGCTCGGCGTGGCGCCGGATGCCAGTGACGCCGACGTCAAGCGTGCCTACCGTCGCCTGCTCAGCCAGCATCATCCGGACAAGCTGGTGTCGAAGGGGTTGCCGGAAGAGATGATGAAGATGGCGTCGCAGAAGACGCACGAGATCCGGCAGGCCTACGAACGGGTACGCGAATCGCGCCGCTGACCCACCGCCGCCAGGGGGGGGGCGGTTGCTGCCCGCGTGGTCGCTACGTATGCTTGGCCGATGTACACCGGGAGTCTGTCATGACCGACACGATCGATCCGTTGATCCTGAACATGCTCTACGCCTGCATGGGCGGCTTCCTGACCCTGCTGTTCATGTGGCTGGGATGCAAGGTGTTCAGTCACATCGTCAACTTCAGCATTCCGCAGCAACTGGCTGACGGCAACATGGCGGTCGGCATGATGATCATGGGCATCTTCATCGGCATCGGCACGGCCATGGGGCTGGTCATCGGGCTCGGCCTGAACTGAATCGTGAGCCGGCGCCCGGCCTACTGGTTGCTGATGGCGTTGTTGCCGACGCTGGCGCTGGCCGGTGTCGGCCATCACGTCAAGGACGATCACTGGTCAAGCGAATACGACGCGCTGTTTCGCAAATACACCAAACATTACTTCGGGCCGCATTTCGACTGGCACTGGTTCAAGGCCCAGGGAATCGCCGAATCGGGCCTGGATGCCGACGCGCTGAGTCCGGCCGGGGCCCGCGGCATCATGCAGATACTGCCGGCGACCTACGACGAGATCCGTGAGCGCAACCGCTTCATGGCGGATATCGAGGATCCGCGCTGGAACATCGCGGCCGGTATTTTTTACGACCGGCAGCTGTACCGGAAGTGGAAGAAGAAGTCCGACATCCACACCTCGGAGCGCCTGAACTTCGCGTTCGCGAGCTACAACGCCGGCTACGGCAATATCCTCAAGGCGCACAGGCGCGCACAGGCGCGCAAGCAGGTGGTCAAGCGCTGGGACCAGGTCGAGGCGCATGCGCCCAGCGAAACGCGGCACTACGTCAGGCGCATCCAGCGGTTGATGCAGGCCGTCGAGTAACCCGGACTCAGCGCTGAGGCTGCCAGTACGGAGACCGGTACGCCGGTGGTGCCGACGGGTATCGCGGAGGGTAGTTGCGCGCCGACGGGTAAGGATACGGGGGTATCCTCGGGCCGCTCTGAAACCAGGTACGGTTTTGCATCTGCGCCTCGTGCTGCTCGCGCTGCAGTCGCAGGTTCTCGTCCTGCTGCGCCTGGCGTTCCTTCAGGTAGTCGTCGAAGCGCGTGCGCATCTGCTTGCGGTATGCCGCCGTCGTGTCGGTGGCGCCAGCGCCGGGCTCGTCGGCAGTGGTCCGGGCCGTGCCCTGGGCCGGTGACGCGGGTGCGCGGGGCGGTGTCGGCATCACCGGCGGGGTTGGTGGGGCCGGCCGTGCAGACGTCACGGGACGGGGCTCGGCGGTGGTGTCGCCGGCCCGGTCAGCGAGTGGCTCTTCGGCCGCTGCCGGCTGTAATGCCGGCATCGCGGCTGCAGGCGTAATCGGCGGCGAGGAAATCGTGCCTGTCGCGGTGGCCACGGTTGCGTCCGCGCTAGCGACCGGCCGGGTCTCTTCCGCTGTTGCCGCTGTGGCCGGTTCGTCCACTGGCGTGATGACCGTTTCAGTGGCCACGACAAGATCTGTCGCCGGTTCCGCCGGTGGCTGTCGCGCGGCGCGGTGGGCATCCAGCCGGGCCCGCATGGCCTCGTGCCGGGCCACGAACTCCGCCTGCAAATTGTCGTCTGCTGCCTGTTCCGACCAGGGCGGCGTCTCCGGCAGGCTGAAGCCGTTTTCCGCGGCGCGCTGGCGCAGCTGCGCATACTGGGCGTTGCGATAGGCCTCTCGGGCCGCGTCGTCCATCGACGCCATGACCTGCCGGTGCGCGTCTGCCTCCTGTTCACTCATGATGCGAAAGCCGTCGTCGGTAGCGGCGCCCGACGGCGCCGTCGCCAACGCAAGGGTACAGAGAAATCCGGTCGACACGGCAGGCCGGGCCTTGCGCAGGAATCGGGGCATAGCGGTACACCTTTGGTCAATTCGCGGTTTGGTGGGTCAAGTGTACCCCGTACCCATGGCCTTTCAGCAGGCGCAAGAAAGTGCGCCGCTGTTGGCGCGCGATCAGGCGCTGCGCTCGATGCCGAGCTTTTTCATGCGTGATCGCAAGGTGCTCGCGGGCAGGTCGAGTACCTCGGCCGCACCGCCCTTGCCGGCGATGGCCCAGCCGGTATGGTCCAGTACGCGCTTGATGTACCTGGCCTCGTTCTCGGCCAGGGTCACGAACTCGTCGTCCGCCCCTGCCACGCTGGTGCCGACCGGCTCCCCCGGGTGTGGTGCAGCCGACATCGGAATGCCGGAGTCGACCAGGTGGGGGGCAATGGGGACGACCTTGTCGCGGGCCAGGATGGCCGCGCGCTCGATGACGTTCTGCAGTTCGCGGATGTTCCCGGGCCAGTGGTAGGTCATCAGCAGCTTCATGCCGTCTTCCGACACGCGCGAAAACGCGCGGCCCTGGGCACGGGCCTGGTCCGACAGGAACTTGGCGACCAGCAGCGGGATGTCCTCGCGGCGGTCGCGCAACGGCGGCACGGTCAGCGGGAACACGTTGAGGCGATAGAACAGGTCCATGCGGAACGTGCCCTGCTCGACCATGTCGACCAGGTCGCGGTTGGTCGCCGCGATGACCCGGACGTCGACCTGGATCGCCGTTTCGGAACCGAGCCGGCTGAATTCGTGCTCCTGCAGGACGCGCAGCAGCTTGACCTGGGCGTCGAGCGGCAGTTCGCCGATCTCGTCGAGGAATATCGTGCCGCCGTCGGCCAGCTCGAAGTGCCCCTGGCGTTGCTTGTGTGCCCCGGTGAACGCGCCTTTCTCGTGGCCGAACAGCTCGCTCTCGATCAGGCTGGGTGTGATCGCACCGCAGTTCACCTTGATCAGCGGGCGGTCGCGACGCGCACTGAGGTCGTGGATTGCGCGCGCCATGGCCTCCTTGCCGGTACCCGACTCGCCGATGATCAGCACCGAGCTGTTGGTCGGCGCAACCTGGTCGATCTGGTCGAGTACCGCCTTCAGCGCCGGGCTCTCGCCGACGATGCTGTCGAACCGCCCCTCGCTGCGCACCTCGGCCTGCAGGTAGGCATTCTCGGCCTGCAGCCGGTCGCGCAGGCGCTCGACCTCCGACAGTGCGTCGCGCAGCTGGTTCTCCTGGCGTTTGCGCTGGGTGATGTCGCGGAACGCAAGCACGGCGCCCTGCACCTCGCCGTCGCGCTTGATCGGCGTGCAGGTCCAGCTGACGGCGAAGTGATCACCGGACTGGCGCCAGAAAACGTCGGCATCGCTCTGGTTGGCCACGCCCTGTTTGAGCGTCTGGTAGATGCCGGTCTCGATGAAGTGGTAGGGGCTGCCGTCCCAGCGTGCAAACAGGTGCAGCTCGTGAATCGCGTGGCCGATCAGGCTGTCGCCGCTGAAACCGGTCAGGCGCATGGCGGCCGGGTTGGCAAACGTGATGTTGCCGTCGATGTCGAGTCCGTAGATCCCGTCGCCAACCGAGTCGAGCAGCGGCTGGTTCGCCGCCTCGAGCTGGCGGTTGCGTTCGGCCAGCTCGCTGCGCAGGCGCGCGATCGTCAGGTGGGTCTCGACCCGTGCAATGACCTCTTCGGACTGGAAGGGTTTGGCGATGTAGTCGACGGCGCCCATCGACAGGCCCTTGATCTTGTCGTCGGTGTCGTCCAGGGCCGACAGGAAAATCACCGCGATGTCGCGCGTTTCCGGATCCTGCTTGAGCCGCGCACAGGTCTCGAAGCCGTCCAGGCCGGACATCAGGATGTCGAGCAGGATCAAGTCCGGATGGGCCCACTGGGCGACTTTCAGCGCGTCTTCGCCGCTCTTGGCGACCAGCAGCTTGTGTCCCAGGCCTTTCAGTGTCCCGAACAGCAGTTGCAGGTTGGTCGGGTTGTCGTCGACCAGGAGTATCGTGCTGTTGTTGGACTGGGCCGGGTTCAGCATACGGGCGTTGTGTCGTTGTCAGCTTCGGGTTGACCGTCGTGCGACCATCTTATCATTCCGCCGGTTGCGGCAACCCCGATCCGTTTCGCAGTTCGACGGCGAAGCGCCGGATACCGTCGAAATCGAATGCGGTCGTCATGCGCGACAGCAGGCTCAGGTCCGCGCCCGGGATCGTTTCGTCGAGTGCCAGTCGCTCGCCGAGCTGCATCAGCATGCCGACGTCGCCGTACTCGAGGGCCTGCTCGATCCGGTCCGCCGCGCTCGCCGCCTGCTTCGGCGGCCACGCCGACAGTGGCAGGAAGGCCCTGGCGCCATCGGCGTCGTCGCGCAGCGGCAACGGGTGGTGCGACGGCCGGATCGCAGCGTGCAACTCCTGCTCGGTGAACGGTTTGAGCAGGCAGGCGCTGAACCCGGTGTCCCGGGTCAGCTGCTCCGGGTCGAGCGCGGGATCGTCACACACGGCAATCATGCGCGGCGGGCGCAAGGCGGTCACCTGGTGAATCGCGGTCGACCACTGCCGGGCCCTGGGGCCGTCCGCGCCGATGCCGATCAGCAGGGTGTCGAAGTCTTCTTCGAGCAGCTGGTCGACTGCCGCTGCCAGCGTGCTGCAGACGGCGACGGTGCAGCCGCGTCTCCGCAGCCAGCCGGACAGCAGCATCCGGTCCGGTTCGTCGGCCTCGATGACCAGGACCGCGCAGCCTGGATCGGGGGGCTCGGCGACTCTCTCGGCCGATGGCTCGGCCTGCATGGCGGTGATCGGTGTCGAGGGGATCTCGAACCAGAAGCGGCTGCCGGCCCCCGGTCGGCTGTCGACCATCAGGTCGTCGCCACCGAGCAGTTCGATGAGGCGGCGCGTGATGGTCAGGCCGAGTCCGGCTCCACCGTTGTGGTGCCTGCCACGGCCCTGGCCGAAGGCATCGAAAATCGTGTCGAGGTCTTCGGGCGCGATGCCGTTGCCCGTGTCCTCGATACAGAAACGCAGCCCGCCGTGCGGTGCCGGGCGCACGATGACGGCGATGCGTCCGGATTCGGTGAACTTGATCGCGTTGTCGAGCAGGTTCAACAGCACCTGGCGCAGGCGCAGTGCGTCGGTGGCGACCTCGGCGGGTACGTCGTCGTTAATGTCCACTGCCAGGTGCAGCCCCTTGCCGTTGGCGCGCTGGGCCACCATCAGTTCGGTGTCGCGCACGAGTCCCCGGATATCCGCGGGCTGCCGGACGATGCTGGTCGTGCCGGCCTCGATCCGGGTCAGGTCGAGGATCTGGTTGATCAACATCAGCAGGTGCTGACCGCTGCGCTCGATGGCGACCAGGTTCTCGTGCGAAGGGTCGCCCGTTGCGAGGTCGCGCCGCAGAATCTGTGCGTTGCCGAGCACGCCGTGCAGCGGCGTACGCAATTCATGGCTCATGTGCGACAGGAACTCGGACTTGGCCCGGTTCGCCAGCTCCGCTTTCTCGTTGGCGAGGCGCAGGGCGCGCTCGGTCTCGCGGGTTTCCCTGATCTGGTCGAGCAACTTGCGATTGCCGGCCTGGAGTGCGCGGGTGCGCTCGTCGACCTTCTGCTCGAGTACCTGTTGCGCCTGCAGCAGTGCCTGTTCGCGATCGGCGATGAGCCCCGACATGCGGTCGATGGTCGCGCTGAGGCGCCCGAGTTCGTCGTTACCCGAAAGCGCCGCGCCGGCCGGGTATTCGCCCTGCCCGATCCTGCGCACGCGGGCATCGAGGACACGGAGAGGCTCGGTGAATCGGCGCGCGACGTAACCGATGATCAGGATGATCAGCAACAGCGATGCGATCAGCGCCGTGATCAGGCGGTTCACCTGGCGCTTGACCGGGGCCAGCGCACTCTCCACCGGGGTGACGGCGGTAAGGAACAGCGGCAGGTCGGGCAGGGCCGTGCGTACCGCCCAGAAGCCCCCCGGGACTGCCTGCGGCGCAATGCGGTAGACACGGTCGACTTCGTCGACCTGCACGGTCTCCGGGACTATCCCTGGCCCGGCCTGCCCGGACCTTGAAGCGACGGCCGATTCGTTTCCTGCCGGACCGAGCAGCAGCTGGATGTCCTTGCCGGGATTCCTGCCGAGCACCTCGCGCACGTCGTCGGAGCGAACCGTGATGCCGACCGATCCCTGTTCCTCGCCACGGCGCATGATGGGGCGATCGAAATGAATGTCGTCGCCGGCCAGGCGCCAGCCACGTTGGCGGTTGGTTTCGGTGCCCGCAGCGGGAGCCTCGTGGCCGACGGTGCCACCGCGCTGCATCGCGGCGCTGCGTTTTCCGCGGTCAAAGGCGACCGTTGTCCTGTCGGCGATGGGGGTCCTGCGCAGCCCGTCGATCAGGTGCGCGTAGAGCATCTCCTGGGGCAGTGCCGGGTCGGCCGCGACCAGGTCGGCGATGCTGCCGGCCAGTTGTGGTACCTGGCCGAGTGCCAGCGCCATGCGGGCGGCCTGGTAGTGCGCCTGGGTCAGCAGGCGTTGTTGCGCCGTGGATCTCGACTGCTCGTAGACATGGGTGACACCGATGATCAGCAGCATGGCATAGACCGCCATCACCGGCAGGACGGTGTAGACGATGAGCTTGCTTCGTATCTGCAGCGGGAACATCGCGACGTGGCATTGGCAGTTGGGCGCTTACAACACGGTGGTCGGGCAAAAAAATACCCCCGATGGTGGCGGGGGTAACTAGCTTGACACAGGGTTCGGCGTTTTTATCAGTGCTCGGAGAACATGCCAGAACTTTGAGACGAGGGATTGCGCGTCAAGCCCGATGACCGTGATCGTCTTCGTGTTTGCCAAGGCCGATCAACTTGGGTAGCGAAAGCACCGAGAACGCGCCGGAGAAGACGACGATTCCGACGATCAGCATGGCGGGGATCTCTATGCCAAGCAGCGGCCCTGCAATGGCCAGCATCATGGCAGACAACCATGCGACCAGACCCAGGACGCTGAGCAGCGTGCCGATTCGGTTGTCGGGTTGGTTCGCATTGGTCGGAGAATAGGTTGCGTGCATCTCATCCACCTTTGGTTTGGAAAATGGCTCTTGCATCGAATCCGTGAGCTTTGTGGGCTCTGTTTGGGCGATCTGCTTTGAGCAAGTGCTGTGCCATGTCAATAATAAAGAGAAAAAACAATAGTTTAAGAAAAAATCTAATAGACTTTAAAAGCCCCGGCGCGGCCATTCGACGCGAAATATCGCGTCGTGGCCCGCGGAAGCGATATTTCGCGCCGATGCCCAAAAAAGGCATGCGCTTCCGCCTTTGGGGTGCGCCGTTCCCGTAGGAGCCGACGTCCTGGACACGGGTGCCGCTGCCGGGCAGCCGGGTCCGGCGTTGCATCTTCCGGCGGAGCCTCAACGGCCACGTGACATGGGCTGTCTTTCCCTGTTGTCATTAAACCCCTGAAAAGATGGCAAAACCGGGAAATATGACCACCCGCGCATCGGTTACATTACCGCCGCCGGACAGTAATATTGACCAGCTCGGCGCGTGGTCGCGGCGCATGCGGGGTGCGTCCAGGGTGGGAGACGGCAACGCCGGCGCGATATATCGTGCGTGCGTGAAATATCGCGGCCACGGGTGCGCGGGTGATGGCAGCCGCACGGTTCCGGGTGGTCTCTCACCGGCTCGGCTTTGGTGCCGCCACTTGCGGCGTGAGGCTATCGCAGGCGCCGGAAACCGTTAGAATTGTTGCCACTGTCAACGGAAGCGCGGGACCATGAGCGACAAGTCCGAGACCATCCAGATCACCGACCTGATGTCGCAGAGCGGCGTCGGTTTTGGGACCAGCGGTGCCCGCGGGCTCGCCGAGGCGATGACCGACCGGGTCTGTTACAGCTACACCGTCGGCTTCCTGCAGTACCTCGAGAAGGCGGGTGCGATCCGGCCGGGCGACCAGGTGGTGCTTGCGGGCGATTTCCGGCCCAGCACACCCCGGATCATGGCGGCGGCGGCGACCGCGGTTGCCGATCTCGGCTACGAGCCGGTCAATGCAGGCTGCATACCCACTCCTGCGCTGGCGGCGTATGCACTTGCCACTGGTGCCGCCAGCCTCATGGTGACCGGCAGTCATATCCCGGACGATCGCAACGGGATCAAGTTCTACAAGCCGGAAGGCGAGGTGCTGAAGCCCGACGAGGCGCAGATTCGCGCGCAAAGCGTTGCGATCCCCATGGCGCTGTTCGACGACGAAGGTGCGTTCGTCGAGGGGCGCGAACTCCCGGCCGCGGACAGTACCGCGCTGAGACGTTATATCTCGCGCTATCTCGACTATTTCCCTTCTTCGTGCCTGGCCGGCGCGCGCGTGCTGGTGTACGAGCATTCGACGGTCGCGGCCACGGCAATGACCGAGGTGTTCGGTGGTCTCGGTGCCGATGTCATCCGTCGCGGCTATTCCGATACCTTCATTCCCGTCGATACCGAGGCGGTGCGGCCCGAAGACGTCGAACTCGCCACGCAGTGGGCCGAGAACGAGCGTTTCGACCTGATCGTGTCCGCCGACGGTGACGGTGACCGCCCACTGGTCGGCGACGAACAGGGCGTCTGGTTGCGCGGCGACGTCGCCGGGGTGCTCACGGCACGCTTTCTCGATGCCGAGGTCGTGGTGACACCGGTCAGCAGTAACACGGCATTGGAAAAAAGCGGCTGGTTCGACCAGGTGCTGCGCACGCGCATCGGCTCGCCGTTCGTCATCGAGGCCATGCAGCAGGCGGTGGCCGACGGAGCCTCGTCCGTCGTCGGCTACGAGGCCAATGGTGGATTCCTGTTGCAGACGCCCGTCTCCTGCGACGGCAGGGAGCTGGCGGCGCTGCCGACGCGGGACGCGATCATCGTCGCGCTAGCCGTTCTGCTGCTGGCCCGGCGCCAGGGGGTGCCGGTGTCGCAGCTCGCGGAGTTGCTGCCAGCGCGTTTCACCGCCAGTGACCGATTGAAAGCATTCCCGACATCGCTCAGCAACAGTCGCATCACGCAGCTGGCCGAGGATCCGGCGTCGGCGGCGGGCCTGTTTCCGGGGCTCGGCGAGATCACGTCTGTCGACCAGACCGATGGTCTGCGCATGACCTTCGCCAACAGCGAAATCGTCCACCTGCGTCCTTCCGGCAATGCGCCCGAGCTGCGTTGTTACACCGAGGCCGACAGCATGGAACGGGCCGGCCAGTTGAATGCCGACTGCATGCGGCAACTCGCAAGCTGGCGCGAGTGATCCCGCCGCAATCGACGTGGCAGGAGAATTGCGATTTCTGGCACGCGATATACACTCCCGATTGGTGGCCGCGAGGCCGTCAACAATAAATCGTTGCCTGCGCGCGGTGATCCGGACCGCGCTCGGGCACAAGAAAAGACAGGAGGGGGGATGCTCGATTACCGCGAAAAGCGCAATTACCCGCGTATGGACATTGACTGTCCGGCAAGTTTCCAGGTTGTCGGCGGCGAAGGCGGCGGCGCCATCGTCAAGAATCTCAGCGGTGGCGGTTTGCTGATGTGGATCGACAGCGATATCACGCCCGAGTCGTCGTTGAAGATCGAGATCAAACCCGTCAACGATATCACCCCGCCGATGGTGGCCGAGCTCAAGGTGTTGCGCTGCACGCCGGTCGGCGAAACCGAAGGGAGTTTCGCCGTGGCCTGCCAGATCAGCCGGATTCTCGGTTGAGCGAACTGCTTGAGCGTGTCGTCGGGGAGGTCTCGGCGGCACCGCATTCGGCGGCGGCCCTGACACTGTACGCGCTGGTATCGACGCTCGAACACGAGCGGTCGGGCTACCTGTTCAAGCTCGACAAGCTGCGTGACCTGAACGATGCTCAGCGCCAGCTCGCCTTCGGCCTGATCGAGATGATGGTGCGACGGGAGAACGGCGGCACTGCCTGGGACGCGGCCAAGTCGCGCATGGATGCGGCGGTCAGGGCGGGTTAGGAGAATCCCGGTTTCGGCTGGCGCATGACGAGGTACACGCCGCACACCGTGACCACCACGCCGGCGATGGCGATCGCACCGAGTGTCTCGTCGAACAGCAACCAGGTTTGCAGCGCGGTGACCGGCGGCACCAGGTAGAAATAGGTGGCGACCCGCGCCGCTTCGCCCTCGCGTATCATCCACATCAGCAGCAGGATCGCGCCGACCGACAACACCAGGACCAACCAGGCCAGCGCCAGCAGCAGCTGTGGCGTCCAGTCGGTGTCGCCGGACTCGAACGACCAGCTCAGCCAGCCCATCAGCATGGCGGTCGCGAGGTACTGGAAGAACGATCCGGCAAGCAGGTCCACGCCTGCACCGTGGCGTTTCTGGTAGAGCGTGCCAATCGATATGCCCATCAGGGCCACACCGGCGGCCAGCAGCGCATCCCAACCGACATCGAGCCCGGCCAGGGACTGGTCGCGCAGCAGCACCATCGACACCCCGGCGAAACCGAGCAGCAGGCCGCTCCATTGCCGCCGGTTCAAACCCGTGCCGCCACCGACGGCGACCAGCAGCGCCGTCAGCAACGGCTGCAGCGAGACCAGCAGGGCGACGATTCCGGCCGGCATGCCGCGGTCGATGGCGACGAACACGCCACCGAGGTAGGCGCCGTGCACGAGGCTGCCGACAACCATCTGGTGGATGACCTGCCTGCCGTTCGGACGGCGCGGACGAAACGCGGCGACCAGGGCCAGGAAAACCGCGAGCGTGATCAGCATGCGGATGAACAGCAGGTGGAACGGCTCGATATAGGGCAGTGCGTACTTGGCGCCGACGAAACCCGTGCTCCACAGGAGCACGAACAGCACGGGAACATAATGCGTCAAGGGACTGCGTTCAGTTCGCCGGCGCGTCGCGGTCCGTCCTGGCGGCTTCGGGCATGACGAAATCACGCGGTGCGCGGTACTCGAGGACCTCGCGCGCCTCGCTGTCGATCAGTATTGACAGGCCGATTTCCGGGTAGAACCAGCTGACGGCCTGCTCGCTTTCCTGCAACCACGCCGCCGGTTCGCCGAAGCGCTGGCGGAAGAATTCGGCGTCGAGGCCGCGCGTGCCCGGGATGTAGCTGATCCCGCGAAGCAGGCGGTCGCGGTGCACGTCCGGGCCATCGGCCAGCCGGTATTTCCAGTCGCCGCTGGGCGAGCCTTCACGCCGGGTGGCGGTGTCGCGCAGCGTGGCGAGTTCGGCTTCATCCGCATCCAGGCGCACGATGACCTTGGCCTGCAGTGGACCGAACTGCACGTTGCCGAAGAACGCCTCCAGCGCCATCGCGCCTTGTTTCGGCTCGAACACGGCCAGTCCCTCGACGCCGCCGAACTTCGCCATCGCGTCTGCCAGCGTCGCCCGACCCAGGTGGAGGTCGAACACCCGGCTGGTGCCGTCTGGCTCGACGCTGACCTGCCAGGGCAGATCGGTGCGTTGTTGCATCGCGTCCGGCCCCGGAGGTGGTGCCAGCAGGTAGAAGAGGCCGAGAAAAACGGCGACGATCGCCAGGATCGACAGGGGTATCTTCACGCGGTGATCTCCCGGTCGCGCACGCCGAGCAGGTAGAGGATGCTGTCGAGGCCGAGCGACGATATCGCATGGCGCGCGTTTTCACGCACCGTCGGCTTCGCATGGAACGCGACCCCGAGGCCGGCGATGGCCAGCATCGGCAGGTCGTTGGCGCCGTCGCCGACGGCGATCGTCTGGCGCATGTCGATGCCGAGCCGTGCTGCCATGTCACGCAGCAGCTCGGCCTTTTTCTCGCCGTTGACGATCTCACCCTTGACCTCGCCGGTCAGGCGTCCATCGGCGATGTCGAGTTCGTTGGCCGAAATGCAGTCGATGCCGAAGCGCTGTTGCAGGTGCCTGGCGAAATAGGTGAAACCGCCGGACAGGATGCCGACCCGGTAGCCCAGCCGTTTCAGTGTCGAGATCAGGCGCTCGGCGCCCTCGGTCACCGGCAGGTCCTCGGCGATCTGCTGCAGGACGGCCTCGTCGAGCCCTTTCAGCGTGGCCAGGCGCCGCTCGAAACTCTCGTTGAACGGGATCTCGCCGCGCATCGCCGCCTCGGTGATCGCGGAAACCTGTTCGCCGACACCGGCGGCGTGCGCGAGTTCGTCGATGACCTCGCACTGGATCAGCGTGGAATCCATGTCGAACACGATCAGGCGGCGGTTGCGCCGGTACAGATCGTCGGCCTGAAACGCGACATCGACCTCGTCGTCGCGGGTGATCGCGAGCAGGTCGTGGCGCAGGCCCTCGATATCATCGCTGTTGCCGCGGATCGAGAACTCGACGCAGGCGCGCTTGTGCTCGTCGTCATCGCGCAGCGAGAAGCGGCCGCTCAGGCGCGTGATGGCGTCGATGTTGAGGCCGTAACGCGAGACGACGGCGGCGACATGGCTGATATTGGCGGCACTGAGCTTGCGCCCGAGCAGCGTGACGATGAAACGCGGGCGACCATAGCCGGCGACCCATTCCTGGTAGTCGGCCTCGGCGATCGGCGAGAAATTCACCTCGAGCCCGCGCTGGTGGGCCAAGAACAGCAGCTCCTTCATGACCGCGCCCGATTCGGCCGCGTCGGGTATTTCGATCAGCATGCCGAGGTTGAGCCAGTCGTGGATGACGGCCTGGCCAATGTCGAGTACGTTGACGGCGTGCTCGGCCAGCGTCTGCGTGAACGCGGCGGTCAGGCCGGGGGCGTCGCGGCCGTTCAGCGTCACCAGTAGGATTTCGCGCATCAGTCGAGGTTGCCGTGATACAGCGTCGGGTTGAGCCTGGGCGGCATCTGCAGGTGGTAGCCCTTGGTGCGCAGGTTGCACATGACGATGTCGACGTTCTCGCGGGCGAGGCGCCGTTCCGGGTTCAGTTCCAGTTCGATAACGAGAACCGGGTCACCGAACTGCTGCAGCAGGGCCTCGGGCAGGCTGTCGAAATCGTCCTCGCGGGCGAGATACAGGTACATTTCCTGTTTGCGCGGGCTGCGGTAGACCCAGCACGGCAGGTTCTCGTCAACCATGGCGTGTTACCTTTTCCATCGGGTGATGATGCTATATCGGATGGCGGTCGCAAAGGGTTTAGGCCTGATTGGCTGGACGCGTCGTCGCACGACGTGGGAGAACGGTGGATGTTAGGAATGTCGGAGACCCGGCGGGTGCCTCGCGGTATTGTCCTGTCGTCCGTGTTGGCGGTCTTGCTCGGTGGCTGTGCAACGGCGCCACCGGCAGGCCTCGAGGACAACCTGCCGCAGCAGCCGTCGCAGCGCGAGGCGCAGGCGCGGCCCGACGCTTTCGTCGGCAGCGCGGTGCGTTGGGGTGGCGAGATCCTCAGCGTGCGGAACGATCCCGCGAGCACGGATGTCGAAATCTTCGGTCGGCCGCTGCTCGACAATGCCGAACCGGCGGCCGAGGGTGGCGACGGCATACGTTTCCTGGCGCGGATCGACGGTTTCGTCGATCCCGCCGAATACGCGCCGGGCAAGCGCCTGGCGGTGCGCGGCACGCTGGCGAAGGCCGAGACGCGACCGGTTGGCGAGTTCCCGTACCGCTACCCGGTTGTCGTCGTCGAGCGCTTCCACCTTTGGCCGGCCCACGAACCGGTCGAGCCGGTCTACTGGCGTGACCCGTGGTTCTACGACCCCTGGTGGCCCTGGGGCCCGTGGGGGCCCTATCGCTATCGACCTTACTGGTGACCGCTATGAAGATCCTCTCGCCGACCTGTCTGCTCGCGATCCTGCTGCTGGGCGGCTGCGCAACGACCCCGGCACCGGAAGATACCGGGCTGACCCCGGACGACGTCGTCGCCGGCAACCTGGCCGCGCAGGACGTGCACTGGGGTGGCCGCATCGTGCGGGTCGAGAACCTGCGTGACCACACCCGCGTCGAGGTGCTGTCGTTTCCGCTGAGCGATACCGGCGAGCCGCTGGTGAACGGGCGTGCGCAGGGTCGCTTCATCGTTGAGAAACCGGGCTTCCTCGAACCCAGGGAATACGCGCCGGAGCGCCGCATCGAGGTGCATGGGCGCGTGCGCAGTATCGAGGACGGCCAGGTTGGCGATGCCGCTTACCGTTACCCGCTCGTTGCCGGCGACCGGGTCAAGCTGTGGCCGGATGCGGACGCCGCGGGCACGGCGCCGCGCCAGCCCCGGGTCAATTTCGGCTTCGGTTTCGGCACCTACGGGAGTGGTGCCGGTATCGGTATCGGTTTTTGATTCCGACAGGGTCAGGAAGACGCTGATTCACCGGCAGCCACCGCAGTATGCTGTGGTTTGCCATATTCGTTCTCTGCAGCCGATCGCAAACGAAGCATGCGGCAAGCCGCTGTTCGTGTTCCCGTGCACTGGCAAGGCCGTTATGGCCCTGCTCAGCGTTACGTCAGAGCCGTGCGGCGACCAGCCCGGCCAGTTCGTCGTCGTCGAGCACCAGCGGGTTGGTCTGCATGCTGCCGCCACGGCAGTTGGCGACGATGCGCGGGATGTCGCGATCAGTGACGCCGAATTCGCGCAGCCGCGGTAATGCGAGCCTGTCGGTCCATGTGTCGAGCAGCTCGACCAGACCGTCCTGGGCCGCCGTTTCGTCGACGAACGGGTGGCCGCTCAACAGCGTGCCGGCCTCGGCGTACTTGCGCAGTGCCGGGCCGTCGGCCTGCCGTTGGCGCAGCGCGTGAATGTTGACCCGCGTGGCCTCGGCCACGAGCGTGCCGCAGACGACACCGTGCGGGATCGGGAAGAAGGCCCCGAGCGGCGAAGCCAGTCCGTGCACCGAACCGAGGCCGCACTGCGCCAGTGTGATGCCGGAACACAGCGAGGCGTAGGCAAGGCGCTGGTAGCCGGTTTTAGCCATCGGATCGTCGTCGGTCCAGGCCGGCCAGAAGCCGTCGCGAAACGCCTGCATGCCTGAAGACGCCAGGGCGTCGGTAAAAGGGCTCGCACGCAGTGAGACGTAGGATTCGAGCAGCTGGGTGAACGCGTCCATGCCATTGGCCGCGACCAGGTGCTTGGGGCAGCTGTCGAGCAGGTCGGGGTCGACGATCGCGATCTGTGCAACCAGATCGGGGTGGCGAAACGATTTCTTGAAGCCGTCTTCACCCTGCCGCGACAGCACGGCGTTCTTGGTCGCCTCGCTGCCGGTGCCGGCGGTGGTCGGCACGGCCACGAAAGGTGTTGCGGGGCCGGTATAGGGCTGTCCGCGACCGACGCCCTCGAGGTGGTCGAGCACGCGTGTGCCGCTGCGCAGCAGGCCGGCGATGGCCTTGGCCGCATCCAGCGCGCTGCCGCCGCCGATACCGGCGACCACGTCGATGGCGGTCGCGGCGAAACGCTCAACGGCCCCGTCGACGAGTTCCGGCGTCGGTTCACCGCCGACCGCGACGTGCTGCCATTGGAGGCCGGCCGCGTCGATCGCGTCCAGCAGCCGCTGCCAGCGTGGTGTCCGTTGCAGTGACGCGGCGCCGGTCACCAGCAGCACGGAACGGCCGTAGCGTTGCAGGATCTCGGGTAGCCGGTCGAAGGTGCCGCTGCCGAAGTGGATTTCCGGAAGCCGGGCGACTTCAAAGGATTCGAACGGGTTCACGCGGGTCTCCCTGCCGTCGTCGGTGATCGATGGCAGGGATTATCGCCTATGCGACGGACCGTGCGGTTCAGGATGCCTTGCTGGAATTGGAATCGAATTCCAGGTCGGCGATCTTGGCCGCGGGTTTCTTCTCCGCCGGGGGCTGCGGCATGCCGCTGTCGAGACGGATGCGCAGGGCCAGGTTGTTGCGCGAATCGGCATGGTTCAGTGCCTCTTCGAGCGAGATCGCGCCTTCCCTGTACAGTTCGTACAGGGCCTGGTCGAACGTGACCATGCCGCGCTGCTGGCCCTGCTCCATGGCCTCCTTGAGGTCGTGGATCTTGCCCTTCTGGATCAACTCGGCGGTGTAGCTGGTGTTGATCAGCAGTTCGACGGCTGCCCGGCGCTGGCCGTCTACGGTCGGGATCAGGCGCTGCGACACCACCGCTTTGAGGTTCAGCGACAGGTCGCTGTACAGCTGGCGGTGGGCGCTGTCGGGGAAGAAGTTGACGATCCGGTCGAGCGCCTGGTTGGCATTGTTGGCGTGCAGCGTGGACAGGCACAGGTGGCCGGTCTCGGCGTAGGCGATCGCGTGCTGCATCGTCGCCGCGTCGCGGATTTCACCGATCAGGATGACGTCCGGGGCCTCGCGCAGGGCATTCTTCAGCGCGTTCTCGTAGGACATCGAGTCGAGCCCGATCTCGCGCTGGTTGACAACCGATTTCTTGTGTTCGTGCAGGAACTCGATCGGGTCCTC
>JAGRGW010000304.1 GCA_020445315.1 Gammaproteobacteria bacterium | reverse complement strand
TCGGCGTTGCTCGAGGTGCTCGACCCCGAGCAGAACGTCGAGTTCATGGACCACTACCTCGATCTGCGCTTCGACCTGTCCAAGGTGCTGTTCGTCGCCACGGCCAACCAGCTCGACACGATCCCGGGGCCGCTGCTCGACCGCATGGAGGTCATCCAGCTGTCGGGTTACATCGCCGAGGAGAAGCTGCAGATCGCACGGCGCTACCTGCTGCCGCGCCAGATCGGGCGCGCCGGACTGAAAAAATCCCAGCTCAAGGTGCCGGCCGCCACGCTGCGCGAAATCATCGATGGCTATGCCCGCGACGCGGGCGTGCGGCGGCTGGAAAAGCAGCTTGGCAAGATCGCGCGCAAGGCCGTGGTCAAGGTCCTCGACGGTGCCGACACGCCGATAACGGTCGGCCCGGACGATCTCCCCGGCTACCTTGGCGCACCGGTGTTCCGCGACGAACGGACACTGCGCGGGCCTGGCGTCGTCACCGGCCTGGCCTGGACCGCGATGGGCGGTGCGACGCTGAGTATCGAGGCGACCCGGGCGCACGGCTTCAGTCGCGGGTTCAAGCTGACGGGCCAGCTGGGCGACGTGATGCGGGAATCCGCCGAGATCGCCTACAGCCACGTCGTCAGTCACGCGCAGACACTCGGTGCCGACCCCGAGTTTTTCCGCGAATCGTTCATTCACCTGCACGTGCCTGCCGGTGCTACGCCCAAGGACGGACCGTCGGCCGGGATAACGATGGCCTCGGCGCTGTTGTCGCTGGCGCTGGGCCGGGCCGTCCGCAAGCTGGCCATGACCGGCGAGATCACGCTGACCGGCGAGGTGTTCCCGGTCGGCGGCATCCGCGAGAAGGTCATCGCGGCGAAGCGGGCCGGGATCAAGGAACTGATCCTGCCGGTGGACAATCGGGGCGACTACGACGAGATCCCCGATCACATCCGCAAAGGGCTCAAGGTGCATTTCGCGACGACGTTCGACGACGTGGTGCCGCTGCTGTTCGGGAAGTGAACGGGTTTCCACCCGGTTGCCGCGGACAGTACTGATATTCCATGGTCGATGGCTTGCCGGGTGGCCACGAGTGTGCCTGAATGCGAGAACCTTACCCGGAAAAGGGAGCGTTTTCGTGTTTCACCCGATCAGTTTCGAGATTTGCCGCTCGTGTTCACCGGCACCGGTTTTCTGTGCGCGGACACCGGGTGCCAGGCCTTCCCGGCGACGGTCGACAGCGCACCCGGGAGGGTTGTCCCGCACGGGGCTGATGCTCGCATCTTGCCTGGTCCTGCTGTGCGGGATGGTCGCGACCTCGGTTGCGGCCGGCGAGGACGTCACCTGGCATCCCGTCTACGACGCCAAGGCCGGCATGTTGGCCGCGCGGGTGCCCCTGCCAGCGGGTTGGGAACTGACGCCGCAGGAATGGATCGGCCCGGGCGAGACCCGTGTCAAGGAGGTCATGGGCGGCTACTTCGACGGTGTTTACGCCACCGCCGGGCAGATCATCGAGCAGCAGTTGATACCGCAATTGCAGCAGAGCGGGAACCGCGTTGTCGGTATCGAAGACTACCCGGCGATCGCCGAGCGTGACCAACGGCTTAACGCGCAGTACTGGTCGGTCGCGCCGATGCAGAAGACGAGCTCGGCCAGCGGCGTGATCTACGAGGACGATGCCGGGCTGAAGGGCGTTGTCGTCGTGCGCGCCACCGTGTTCGCATCGGAGTTTTCGACCGCTACCTCGTACTACATGAACATCATGGAAGGCCGTGCCGGGCACTTCGAGCGCAACCGGGAGGCGCTGTTGTTCGCCCTGGCCAACACCCAGGCCAACCCGGAGCAGATCGCCGCCTTCAATCGCCGCGAACAGGAAAAGGCCGCCGCCAGCACGCGCAGCTTCAATGCCAGGCAGCAGCAGAAGCAGCAGCAGTTCGACGGCTGGATGGCCACTCAGCGGCAGGCGTCCGACTCGGCGCTCGACAGCAGCATGGACAGCTGGCGCAGGCGGCAGGGGATGATCGACAGCGGCCATCAGCGACAGGTGGACGCGATCGGGGGTGTGACCCAGGTCTACCAGCCGTCGACCGGCGAGACCTGGCAGGTCGACGACGGTTACAGCCGCTACTACATGAACAACAGCGGGGAGTACATTCCGACCGACGACGCGTTCTACGACCCCAATCTGGATCCCGCGTTGAACCAGCAGCCGTGGATGGAAGTGGTGCCGAATGCCTACGGCCGGTGACCCGCAACGCTCCTGGCGGGAGTAGCAAAACCCGACGGGATCGGGACGAGATTGACCGGACGGGTTGTAGGCCTGCCCGGCCGAGGATAATCGACGTTCGGATGACTGTCCGGTTGGGCTAAAGCCGTGTCTGGTTCGGCCGATACCGCGACCATGACTACCCCGTCTTCCCGTCCACGGCTGGCGCGAATCGTATCGCCCCGGGTTTCGACGCCCGGCGGTTTCACGTTGATCGAGATCGTGATTACGGTGGCGATCCTCGCCATTCTCAGCGCGCTCGCCGTCCCGTTTTACGAAGGCTACGTGCTCGAGGCGCGCATCGGCACCGCAATCAAGGACATCCGGCAGATGGAACTGGTTATCAATGATCGGTTTCTCGACGACGACCCGCCGGCGACCCTGGCCGCTGCCGGCATCAACCTGGTCGATCCCTGGGGCAATGCCTACCGCTACCTCTGGATCGACGGCAACCCGGCTCCCGGCGTCAACGGCGATCGCCGACGTGACAGGTCGATGAACCCGGTCAACACCGACTACGACCTCTACAGCGTGGGGCCGGATGGCGAGACGACTGCCCAGTTCACGGCGCAGAAGGCGCTCGATGACATCGTCCGTGCCAACGACGGCGACTTCATCGGGCTCGCCGGAGATCACTAGGTGGGATCGGGCGGGGCAACGACGTCAGTCAGAACCCGGCTCAGCGTCGGCGACCGAATCAACCTGTCCTTCGTCATTGCGGCAGCGCTCCCGCTGCTGCTGTTGGCATCGATCTCCTATTACATGGTGACCCAGCGTCTCGAGCAGGCCGCGCTGAACGACGCACAGCAGCTGGCCAAGTCGATGGGCATGGACATCTTCGAGCGTTTGCAGTTCCTGACCGATCACCTGCGCCTGCTGGCGGCGAAAGGCGACGAGACGGGGCAAGCGGGAGTGGCGGACCCGGCATTGGGTCTGAATCTCGGTGACCGGGTCAGGTTTCTCTTTCGCTTCGTGCCGGGTGACGCGGCGACGAGCGATGGCCCGTTGTCGCCCGCGGACCGGGCGCTGTTGCGCGCATCGGTCGATGCGGTCGAAAAGCCGGGCCCGTTGCTGTTTGCATTTCCCGGCCCGTCCGCACAACGCTTCTTCCTGCTGGTGCCGCTGCCCGCCGCGCGGGGCCCGGGGTTCGTCGGCGCCGAACTGGACACCGTGCACCTGTGGGACACGACCGGGATCGCCGAGCGGCCCGAGCGCGTCTGCGTGCTCGATGAGCACGGTCGCCCGGTGTACTGCAACAAGCCCAACGGCGCGACCTGGGTCGACAACAGTGCCTCGCTGGTGGCCAGTCGCGGACGCCCGGCGCCGCTCGACGATGGCCACGGCGAGCCGATGCTGACCGCCGCCTGGTCGCTGTTCCTGCAGCCGTTCTACCAGTTCGAACGCTGGACCGTGCTGGTCGGGATTCCATCATCGCAGGCGCTGTCGGCGATCAAGACCTTCGACCGCGTGTTCGCCGGTACGGCGGCAGTCGCGCTGATGCTGGGTTACCTGCTTGCCCGGCGCATGATCGGCCGGAACCTGAAGCCGCTGCAGGCATTGACGGTGGCCACCGACAGGCTGGGCAGGGGTGAGTTTTCGGCCAGGGTGCACCTGGACAGCGGCGACGAGTTCGAACGGCTGGGAGACGCGTTCGATGCCATGGCCTCGCGCATTGGTGACCAGTTCGACCAGTTGGATGCCTTCGCCCGGCTGGATCGTGCACTGCAGGTCACCACCCAGATCGATGGCGCCATCACCGCGGCCGCGAGCGCGCTGGACTACCTGATGGGTGAGCGACGTTGCGGCATCGTCTGCGAAGAGTTGTGGCAGAACCCGGGTCGCATCTGGTGCCGTCCCCTGCGGGACGAGGCAGTCGGTCAGTGTCCCGCAACCGGGGACGACCTGTCGACCGAGCAGATCAAGTCCTGTGCCATGGGACGGGACGATTGGGGCGATCCGCGCAGCCTGCAGGTGTTGCCGGTGGTCGACAACGACCTCGTCCGCGCCCACATCGTCGTTCCGGTTCCGACCGAAGGCGAGCGCCGCCAGATCTCACGGGTGGCCGACGTCCTGGCGATCGCATTGAGCAAGCTGGCCACCGACAGCATGCTGATGCACCGCGCCAACCACGACTGGCTGACCGGCCTGCCGAACCGTGCCCGCTTTCGTGAACTGTTCGAAGCGGCCATGAATGACAGCGCCGGTTCTGCCAGTACGCTGGGGCTGTTGCTCGTCGGCCTCGATCGATTCAAGCAGGTCAACGACTCGATCGGCCATTCCGCCGGTGATCGCCTGCTGATGCGTGTCGGTCAACGACTGCGCGAGACGCTGCCCGGGGCCGTCGTACTGAGCCGTTTCTCGGGTGACCAGTTCATCCTGATGGTCGAGGGGGATGACCCTGTCACGGTCACCGAAACGGTCGACGAATTGTCGGGGCAGATAAAGCGTGCACTCGACAGCCCCATTACGCTGGGTTCGCGGAGCATGCGGCTGACCTCGACCCACAGCAGTGCGCTGTATCCCCGCGATGCGGACAGCTTTGAAGGCCTGTTGCAGTGCCTGGACGCGGCGGGCTACGTGGCGAAGGCGTCGCGCCGCGGGGGGCTGCTGCACTTCACGCCCGGTATGCGCGACTCGCTGGTCGGTCGCATGGACGTCGAACAGGCCCTGAAGGGTGCCGTCGCCAACAACGAACTCGTGTTGCACTACCAGCCGGTCATCGACGTGCGCAGCGGCCAGGTGGCCAGTGCCGAGGCGCTGATCCGATGGCAGCGCCCGGGTGTCGGGCTGGTCATGCCCGGTGGCTTTATCGAGGTTGCGGAACAGAGCGGCCTGATCGCCGAACTTGGCGCGTGGGCGCTGTTCGAGGTGTGTCGGCAGATGGTGGCCTGGCAGGCCACCGGCCTGTCGCTGAAGACGCTGAACGTCAACCTCTCGAGCGTGCAGCTGAGTAGCGACGACATCGAGCGCCAGGTGGCTGCGGCGTTGCTGGAGACCGGGCTCGAACCTGCCTGCCTGACGCTGGAGGTCACCGAGACGGCCCTGATCGGGCGTTTCGAGGAAGGCGTCGAGCGACTGAAGCGACTGCAGCAGCTCGGTGTGCAGATCCTGGTCGATGATTTCGGCACCGGCTACGCGTCGCTGAAATACCTCAAGCTTTTGCCCATCGACGGCCTGAAGATCGACCGGCTGTTCGTCAAAGACCTGCCGGACAGTGTCTCCGACGAGGCCATCGTGACGGCCCTGGTCAGCCTCGCGCGGGCGTCGAATTTCAAGCTGGTCGCCGAGGGCATCGAGACCGATGCCCAGGCGGGCCTGTTGGCGCGCGCCGGTGTGCCCTATTTCCAGGGCTACCTGTACTCCAAGCCACTGCCGGTCGACGAGTTTTACGATTTCTGTGCGAGAGGTCCGCGGGAACAGGCTGCGCTTGGCCGTCCATCTGCCGCGACAGCGTCGTGAGCACATGGTGCCCGTGACCGCCGCGCATCAATGGGTCGAATTCGTTTCCGGCATGCCTGGCCCCTTTCTCCAGGTTGACTGGCCATTCGCAGGTGCTGCCTTGCCACCGAACTGACGGCCGCCCAGGGCATCGTTTAATCTTGCGATACCGTTCCGGGAAAGCCCCCGGGCGGGGTGCTATCTTCGTGATGGCAGGGAGCCGGTTCGACTGC
>JAGRGW010000303.1 GCA_020445315.1 Gammaproteobacteria bacterium | reverse complement strand
TGGTCGGGTGCACGTTTACGTCCACCAGTGCCGGCGCGAGGTCCAGAAACAGCACATAGGCCGGATGGCGACCGTGATAAAGCACGTCCTGAAATGCCTGTCGAACCGCATGGCCAACCGGCTTGTCGCGCACCATGCGCCGGTTGACGTAGAAGTGCTGCATGTCGGCCTGGCTACGCGAGAACGTCGGCCGGGCCACCCAGCCGCGCAGGCTCAGGCCGGCCGCCGCATGCTCGACGTGGACAGACTGGTCGACGAATCCCTCGCCCAGCAGCCCGGCCAGGCGCCGCTCGTGCGTGACGCGATCACCACCCGGCCGGGTGGCGAAGACCTCGCGCCCGTTATGTCGCAGGTCGAAACCGACATCCTGCCGCACCAGCGCCAGGCGCTTGACGACCTGTTCGACGTGACCGAACTCGGTCTTGTCGGTGCGCAGGAACTTGCGCCGCGCCGGCGTGTTGTAGAACAGGTCGCGCACGGTCACCACGCTGCCGCCATCCAGTGCCGCCGGTCGCGGCGTATCGCCTTCGCCGTGGATCTCCCAGGCGCGGTCAGCACCCTCGGCACGTGAGGCCAGCGTCAGCCGCGACACCGAAGCGATCGCCGGCAGCGCCTCGCCACGGAAGCCCATGCTCGCGATCCGGTCGAGATCGGCGAGTTCTGCAAGCTTGCTGGTCGCGTGACGCGACAGCGCCAGGGGAAGGTCATCGGCAGTAATTCCGCAACCGTCATCGACGATTCGGATCAGCTTGACGCCACCCTGCTCGACGTCCACCTGGATACGCGTGGCACCGGCATCGAGACTGTTCTCGACCAGCTCCTTGACCACCGAGGCCGGCCGTTCGACGACCTCGCCGGCGGCGATCTGGTTGACGAGTTGGGTGGGCAGGGCGTGGATGCGTGGCTGCATGACTGCATTCTGCCACCGCCGACAAGCAAGAAAAAAGCCCGCTGCAGCCACCTGCGACAGGTGGTTGCAGCGGGCCGGCCGATCATTACCGGGACTGCGCTATCAGGGTCGAATGTACGACCAGCCTTCTTCCTGGCGCTGAACCAGGTGAACCACGCCGGACGGAACCATCTTCGCCTGCGGCATCAACTTCACATCCTTGCCGGCTTTTTGCGACATTTTCGTCAGCGTGTTGGAACAGGCCTTGAACTGGACGTTGTCGAAATTCTGGGAAATGCTGGTGACGCGATCAGCCACCGTGGACTTGCCGGGCACCAGCATGGTCAGGCCGGGGCCGTAGGCGACGATCTCGATCTCGACCTCCTCGCCCTTGTCCTGGTAGAACTTATTGATGTTAGACGCGTTGTTCAGCACCAGTTCCTGGCGTGCCGGGTCGGCTTCGTCGAGATGCAGCACGATGCGATGAATATCGCTCGCCTGGGCCGCCGGTGCCATGACCAGGGCCAGCAGCAGGGGAAAGAATCGCATGGGTGTCCTCCAATAGGTATTGTTGTCGAGTTACCGGGCACCGTGACGGTACGCCGGGTCCGGGTGAAAAGACGCCAGCACGGCGGTTCTATTCCCGGTCAGGAAAGACCGTCGCAATCGGCACGGCACCCACCACCGCCCCTCTCGACACGGATGATGGTCTGGTCCACCATTCGACGGCAACGCAGCAACAGCACTCCTGGCGGCGATGCCTGCGGCACTGCCGCTCTTGAACTGCCGGAGACCAGTTTGAGCAGCAAACGCGAAAACGAGCGCAAGATTCTGTCGGCCCTGGAGAACTCGGCGCACCGCTGGCGCACTGCGAAGGGCCTGGCCGGCGACACCGGGCTGCCACTCAAGGCTGTCGAAAGCTGTCTCGAACAATCGCCCGCGGTCATTCGTTCGCGCAAGGCCGGCAGTCACGGCCAGGCACTTTATGCAACGCGCGAGAAACGCCCGGCGGATACCGCTGGCGGTACCCCCGAAACGGCGCCGGCAGCGTTCGATGACAGCACACGCGAACACCTGCGTTACCTGGCATTGTTGCCACTGGACAGTGCATCGCAACGGCTGCGCGACACGATCGACCGCGTCATCCGCGAACAGGCATCGCAGGCCAACTTCCCCGACCACGCGCTCGCCGGCGCGGCCTGGATCGACCAGATCACCCGGCTGATGCGAGCAAGCGACATCGTGGTGGCCGATATCACGCGCAAGAACCCTAACGTGATTTTTGAACTCGGCATCGCGCATGGCCTCGGCAAGCCCCTGATCCTGCTGCTCAGCGAGAACGCCGACACGGACTTTCCGACCAACCTTGCGGGCTACCAGTTGCTGACCTACGACCCGCACAACCTGTCGCCGTTCGCCGAGCGCCTAGGGCGCACCGCCCGGCACCTCGAGGCCCGTCGCGGGGCGACGTCGTGAATCCGCAACGCACCTGCTTCGTCGTGATGCCGTTCCGCGGCGAACTGAACTTTTTCTACCTTTACCTGCAACATTACCTGAACGAACGCCACGGCCTGATCGTCCGGCGCGGCGATACCAGCATCCTGACGAAGGCACTGATGGACAAGGTCGAGAAGGAGATCCGCTCGGCGGACCTGATCATCGGCGATATTACCCACGCCAACCCCAACGTGTTCTACGAACTCGGCATCGCCCGCGCACTCGACAAGCCGATCATCTTCATGACCCAGGACGACCCGGAATCAGCCCCGGTCGATCTGCGCCAGTTCGAGTTCATTCACTACGACCTGGCACGCGAACAGGATCTGCTTGCCAGGCTCGACAACGCGATCGGCAATATCATCGGCGAGGGCTACAGCGACCTGTTCGACGAGGCCCAGGTCCTGCTGAAACGTTTCAACGGCGAGACCGGTTCGTCGTACACGTCGGCATCGCTGGAGGAGTTCCAGGCACGCGTGATCCGAGGTGAGAGGCTCGAGGGAATCCCCGACCCGACGGAGCCGTCCTACGCCGACTTCCTGTTGCCAAAAATTGTCGCCGATGCCACCGACATCGCGCTGATCCGCAAGCTCAATCGCTGGTTGACGAACTCCGCCTGACAAACCGGCGGCGGTTGTCAGGTGCCCGGGATCACAAGCACCTGGCCGATACGGATGCGGTTGTCGCTGCGTATGTCGTTGGTCTGCCGCAACTGGGCGATGCTGACCTGGTAGCGGTCGGCAATCTCGGACAGCGTGTCGCCGCGCTCGATGACATGCTTGCGAACCTTGCGTCGCTGCTCGGCCAGCCAGGTCCCGGGCGGCGGCGAAGATTCGAAATAGATCTTGATGCCCTCCATGACCGCCCTGGCCATGCGCTCCTGGTACTGGGGGTCACGCAGGTTCTGTTCCTCGCCCGGGTTGGAGATGAACCCCGTCTCGACCAGGATCGACGGGATGTCCGGCGATTTCAGCACGACAAAGCCGGCCTGCTGCACGCGTTTGCCGTGGACCTTGCCGACCTGTCGCAATTCCTTGTAGACCTTGTCCGCGGCACCCAGGCTGGCGTGTTGCGTCGCCGACTGCGAGAGATCGAGCAGGACCGAGGCCAGCACATCGTCCTTGTCGTCCAGGCTGACGCCACCGACGAGGTCGGCCGCGTTCTCCTTCGAGGCCAGCCAGCGGGCGGCCTCGCTCGAGGCCCCGCGACGCGACAACACGTAGACCGACGAGCCACGTACGCGCCGGTCGCGGAAGGCATCGGCGTGGAGCGAGACGAACAGGTCGGCCCGGTGCTTGCGCGCCAGCGCGATGCGCTTGCGCAGGCTGAGATAGTAGTCACCGGTCCGCGTCAGCACCGCGGTCATGCCGGGCTGGGCGTCGATCAGCCGCTTCAGGCGCTCCGCCATCGCCAGCGTGACCTGCTTTTCCTTGGTGCGATATCGCGACCCGCTGGCACCCGGGTCCTCGCCGCCGTGGCCGGCATCGACGGCTATGACGACGTCGCGCGAGCGTTCGATCTCGCTGGTCGACTTGGCCACCCGCAGCGTGCGGGTGGCCTCGTCCGGGTACAGATCCACCACCAATCTATGCCCATAACTCTCATTTGGCTGCAGCTGGAACGTCTTGGGACGCACCGCCGTCTTCAGGTCGAGCACCACCCGGAGGCTGCCATCCGGCCGCTCCGCATGACGCATACCGCCGAGGTGCTTGTCGTTGATCCGGACTTCGCCGAATCGCTTGCCGGGCCGGGCGTCGCGGAAGTCGATGACGAGCCGCTCGGGGTTGCGCAACGCAAAAACCTTGTGCTCGGCCGGTGCCGAGGTGTCGAAAACCAGCCGCGTGTGGTCGGGTGCCGTCCACAGGCGCACGCCCTCCAGCTCGGCGGCTGGAACCCAGCCCGACAGCAGCGTCAGCATCATCAGCAGCAGTGCTTTGCGCATCAGTGAAGTCACAGCGTTGTCGTGATTGACCCGGAACGATGCTTTCAGCCTAGCACAAGATTTATGAATTCCCCAACAAAAACGGCTAGATAACGATTGTTTCTAAATTTCTGCTGTAGCTTTGCGGGTTAACTTGTCTGCGACCGATTCCCCGACCGCCCCGTGTCCGCGCCAAGTCACTTCGCGTCCGCCAGCGACATGCTCCAGGGTCAGCGTCAGGTCGGCATCCGGCAGCCAGCCGGCACCACGTTCCGGCCACTCGATCAATAAGATGGCGGGCTCTTCGAGAATGTCCCTGAGGCCCAGGTACTCCAGTTCGCCGGGATCGGCCACGCGATAGAGGTCGAGGTGGTAGACCGGTAGCGGCGAAATCGCGTACGGCTCGATCAGCGTGTAGGTCGGGCTCTTGACTGCGCCACCGTAGCCACAGCCACGCAGGAAGCCCCGGGTCAGGGTCGTCTTGCCCGCGCCCAGGTTACCAACGAGGTGGATGGTCAGCGGCTTTTCGCTGCAAATCGACGCCAGTTCAGCACCAAATGCCTCCTGTTCCGCTTCCGAGCACAATCTCACCGAACACACCTCCCCCGTCTTCAACTCCCGTTCACCAGCGAGCGCAGCCACTCGACCAGGTCGGACGGCAGCAGTCCGCGTTCACCGTCGGTGGCCGCGCGATCGGCCGCGGCCGCATGCAGGCAGACACCGCCCTCGGCGGCATCGCGCCGCTCGAGCCCCTGCGCCATCAAGCCGGCGATGATACCGGTGAGCACGTCGCCCATTCCGCCGGTCGCCATGCCCGGGTTGCCATCGGTGCACAGGGCTGGCGGCGTGGTGCCGCCACTGTGGACCAGGCTGCCGGCTCCCTTCAACACCACGCTGCCACCGTAGCGGCGCTGCAACTGGGCCACGGCATCGAAACGCTGGGCACCGACCTCGGCGTTGCACAGGCCCAGCATCGCGGCCGCCTCGCCCGGGTGCGGTGTCAGTACCCAGTCGTCGCGCCTCAGGCCATCGGCAGCCAGCAGGTGCAGGGCATCGGCATCGACGACCAGCGGCCGCCCCGACCCGACGGCCGCCTGCCACAGCGCCTGCGCCCAGGCGTCGCGCCCCAGCCCGGGACCGATCGCGACGACACTCGCCGTGCGCAGCAGCGGCGCCAACTGGTCGGCCGTCTCGATCCCGTGGACCATGACCTCGGGCCGTGCCGCCAACACGGACGATACGTGCAACGGACGCGTCGCGAGGCTGACCAACCCGGCACCGACGCGCAAGGCCGCTTCCGCAGCGAGCCTGGCCGCACCACCGAAACCGTGGTTGCCGCCAATGACCAGCACGTGGCCGAAGTGGCCCTTGTGCGCGCTGCGCCGGCGCGGCTGCAGCAGGCCACCCTGGCCGGACCAGTCGACCCGTCGCGCGGACAGCACCGTGCTGGCGAACACGGCGGCCGGCACCTCGAGCCCGGCAAAGACCACGCGCCCGGCACAGTCGGGCCCGCTACCCGTGAAAAGGCCCTGCTTGAGACCGATGAAAGTGACCGTGACTTCGGCGCGGACCGCGCAGCCCAGGATGGCGCCGCTGTCGGCATGCAGCCCCGACGGGATGTCGATCGCCAGCGCCGGCGCGCGATGGGCGTTGGCGACCTCGACCGCCCGCGCGTACAGGCCGGCCACGTCGCGCTCCAGCCCGGTGCCGAGCATTGCGTCGACGATGACATCGAGATCCCGTGGCAGGCCGTCGAACGGCGCCGAGCTGCCACCGGCCGCCTGCCAGCGCTGGGCGTTCAGTGCCGCGTCGCCCTGCAGGCGTGCCGGGTCGCCCAGTTGCAACACGCTGACCTCGAATCCCTGCTCCAGCGCCAGCCGGGCTACGACGTAACCGTCGCCGCCGTTGTTACCGCCGCCGACCAGCACGGCGACGCGCCGCGCAGCCGGCCAGGTCTCGCGCAGGCAGGCGAAAGCCGCGACGCCGGCGCGTTCCATCAGCGTCTCGCCGGGGATGCCGCAACGCTCGATCGCGAGGCGGTCGAATTCCCGCACCTGCGCGGCGGTGTAGAGCGCTCGTGGCAACTGGTCGGAGGACGGCAGGGCGCGGTAGGTCATCGGCTGTCAGAAGAGGTATCGTGTTGCAGATGGAACCGCAGCGCGACATCGATTTCAACCACCTCGCGGCGCAGGTCAAGCGCTGGGGTCGTAAACTCGGTTTCCAGAAGGTCGGCATCGCCGATACCGACCTCGGCGAGGCCGAACGCCACCTCGAGGCCTGGCTCGCTCGCGGCTATCACGGCGACATGGCCTACATGCACCGCCATGGCCGCAAGCGCACCCGTCCGGCGGAACTGGTGCCCGACACGCTGCGGATCGTCTCGGTGCGCATGGACTATCGACCGGAAGAACCCGATCCGGCCGCGATTCTCGCCGATCCGGCACGCGCCTTCGTGTCGCGCTACGCGCTGGGGCGCGACTATCACAAGGTCATGCGCAACCGCCTGCAGCGGCTGGCCGGCCGCATCGAACAGGTGACCGGCCCGTTCGGTTACCGCGCCTTCGTCGATTCGGCACCGGTCATGGAGAAGGCCATCGCCGAGAAGGCCGGACTCGGCTGGATCGGCAAGCACTCGAACCTGCTCGACCGCGAGGCCGGCTCGTGGTTCTTTCTCGGCGAGTTGTACACGGACCTGCCGCTGCCGGTCGACGCACCGGTCGAAGCGCACTGCGGCAGTTGCACGGCCTGCATCGACTGCTGCCCAACCCGGGCCATCGTCGCGCCGTACCAGGTCGATGCGCGACGTTGCATTTCCTACCTGACGATCGAATTGCACGGCGCGATCCCGCTGGAACTGCGGCCGTTGATCGGCAACCGCATCTACGGCTGCGACGACTGCCAGCAGGTCTGTCCATGGAACCGCTTCTCGCAGCCGACGACAGAGGACGACTTCACGCCGCGTCACGGCCTCGACGTCGCTACGCTGCTGACGCTGTTCGACTGGTCGGAGCAGGATTTCCTTACGCGCACGGAAGGGTCGGCCATTCGGCGCATCGGCCACGCCCGCTGGCTGCGCAATATCGCCGTTGCACTCGGCAACGCGCCACGCGACACCCGAATTGCCAACGCCTTGCGTCGGCGCCGTTCACACCCCGACGCGGTAGTGCGCGAGCACGTTGAGTGGGCTCTGCAGCACCAGATGTACGAGCCCCGCTGAGGCAGGGTCAGTGGGCGGTTTGCGGTTTCAGGCTTCCCTGCGCCAGGTCGATCAGGCCGTCGCGGCTGCGCAGGTAGATGACACGGCGGTTTATTTCGATCAGGCCCTCGTCCTGCAACCGGTGCAGTTCACGCGAAAACGTCTCGGCGGACATGTTGAGCATGCTCGCAACGACCGCCTTCGACGCCGGCAGCTGGACCTCGACATGCGGCGTTGGCGCCGCATCTGCCTTGCGCAGCAGGTAGTGGACCGTTCGTTGCAAAGCATTGTGCAGGCAGCAGGTTTCCAGGTCCTGGATCAGCTGGTGCATCAGGTTGCTCATCGAGCGCAGCATGGTGTCGGTGAAATCCGGTGCACGCACCAGCACATCGGTGATGACCTCACGCGGAAAGAACGCCAGCCGCGCGGACGCCAGGGATTCGACGAATACGGGGCTCGGTATCCGGTTGAACATGATAGCCTCGCCGAAGCTGTCGCCCGGGGCGAGCACGCGCAGCACGCGCTCGTCACCGCCGCATGACAGGACGTACAGTTTGAGCGAGCCCGACAGCAGCACGTACAATCCGTCCAATCGATCACCGCGACTGAGGACGCGTTCACCGCGCTTGACGTCAATGATCGACCCCGCCTCGGCAATTCTCGCCAGATTGGCCTCGGCGAGACCGGCGAACAATGCCTGCCTACCGAGATCCGTCGGTGCAATCGGGCATCCGTTCGGCATGATTTTTGTCCGTTTTCGTTTTCGGGTTAAGTCCGGCACGCCGGGCGACATTCCGGGCATCGCTCCTGCGGGCACGCACGCTTTCTGGCGCAGGCCCTAGCTTCGGCGCAAACGACTCGCCGTGACAGTCAAGATCTTGATCGATGTCAACAAACCCGGCAATCGTCGCGACCTCCACCGAAACTGGGCCGGCTCGGCCCGACAGGCTGCGCCTCCATCGGGGTCCACAACACCTGCGGCCAACCGGATGGCGCAGACCCGGCGTACGTTCCCGTTGGCAAAACGCGACCGCAATAGCGCGAGTCATTCCTCGTTCAGCAGGAACTGCAGCAGGTCCAGGACGAAAAGGGCGTGCGCCGGGCTGTCGGCAGGGTCGCCTGCAGCCGTACCCGCCTTGAACTCGACAAGGTTGCTGTAACCGTCACCGTCCCTGTCGAGGGCGGCATCATCGACCCGTGGATCCAGGCCGTTCTCGATCTCGTACACATCCGTCATGCCGTCGTTGTCGTCGTCCAGGTCCAGGGTCAGCCCTGATCCGGCCTGGCAGTCTTCCGCACACCCCGTATTCCAGGCGTCGGGTTGCCCGTCACCGTCGGTGTCGGTCGCGGCGGCGGGGTTGTCGGGGAAGGCGTCATCCACGTCCGCGGTGCCGTCGGCGTCGCGATCTGCCGGGTTGATCGTCGACCAACGGGTGAACCACTGGTGAATCGGTGCGGATTCGTTGAACAGGACGGACAGGTGATCGCCGGGCAGTACCTGGTAAAGATTGCTGTCGTTGCCCGTTAGCTTGCCGAACAGGTCGTTCGATTCGTAAAAGACCCTCAGGGCGTCATCGACGCCCACCAGCCACAGCACAGGCTCGGCGACATTGGCCAGGACGTTGCTGATATCCGGTGAGTGCTGTCCGTCCGGCAACGCATCCGGGTCGGGATCGTGGTAGGTGAGGTAGATGTTGGCCGTGGTCGTGATGGTCTGCAGGCCACCGGTGTTCAGCGTCTGAAACGTGTCGAGCGTATCGCCATGGCCGGCCAGGACCAGGTTGGCCGCCTTCTGCCGGCTGGCGGCCGTCTCATCCATTGCCCTCCTCGCCAGCGGTATCAGGCTGCCGGGTGCCGACGTAATGAGGCCCGCAATATCGTCACCGGTATTGAGGTGACCGTAGATCAGCGCGTGCCGCCCACCCATGCTGTGCCCCATCAGCAGCACCCGCCGGCCGATAGCGCGCTCCTGCGCAACCAGCGCCTCGATGTAGTTCATCGCCTGGCACATATCACCGTCCCAGGCGAAGTAGCTGTGCTGAATCCAGGCAGTCCGCTCCGCGTTGAGCGTGTAATACAACTTTCGCCCCCACGGCATCGTCGGTGCGACGACCTTGAAACCGAGGGCAGCGAGCTCGTTGGCCAGGGTGACCTGGTTGGTGAACCAGGGTGTGCCGTTCTTGCCGTGCATCAGGATGATCGTGACGTCCGTGGCCGCGGTTGTCTCGTTGATCACCATGGGGTCGGCGTAGTCGGGCCAGTGCGTGATCGGGACGTAATCGCTGAGCCCGTCCAGCGTGGCCGGGAGGTCGGTCCACTGCCCATACGGCGTGTAGATGCCAGTAGTGCCACCGCAACCGTTCACGGCAGCCTCAGCGGTAGCGGCACCAAGGAGCAAGATGGCAGCAAGCGAATGGCGCCATGCGGTCAGCATCGTCCTGTTGCCCCTGCACAGACCGGCGTCGCGCGGACGCCCGCAACGTGTACAACGGTCAAGATCGCTATTGGCATATCGTCCCTGTCGGCTCTTCCTATCCCGTAACGGATGTTGACGACCGCACGTCGCCTTGTCGATACCATTACTGTACCGCCGTGAAGGGTTTTGCCGGCAGGCCAGCGGCCAGTTCAGGCAGGATCGAACAGCGCGCGAATCCCTTTCTTCACGGCAGCCGACGCCGCCAGGTCAGGCCGATGCCGACCGCCACCAGCACGGCGCCGACGCCGTGGTACCAGCCCAGCCGCTCACCCAGGAACGTCACCGCCATCAGCGAGCCGAACAACGGCATCAGGTGAATGAAATGGCCCGCGGCGGCCGGCCCGAGCAGTGCCACGCCACGGTTCCAGAACAGGTACGCCAGGGCCGATGGAAACACGGCCACGTAGATAACCGTCGCGATCGCCGCGCTGTTCCAGGGCATCGACTGGCCCAGCGCCTGCTCGAACAGGTACAGCGGCCATAGCGCAACAGAACCGACGACCAGCGTGAACCCCAGGAAGGCGCCAGGAAGCAGTTCGGCCGGACGCCATCGCAACAATACCGAGTACAGCGCCCAGACCAGTGCCGCCCCCAACACCCAAAGGTCACCCACCTTCCAGTCGGCCTCGGCGAGCAGGTGTGGCTGTCCGCGGGTGATGATGACGAGCACGCCCAGCAGCGACAGCCCGATCGAGACCAGCTCGCGCCGGCGCACCGGGGCTGCGAACAGCAGGCCGTTGAGCAGGAGTATCTGCACCGGCATCGTCGACTGGATCAGCACGCTGTTGGTGGCCGTCGTGGTCTGCAGGCCCAGGTAGACGAGCGTGTTGAAGCCGGAGACACCGAGCAGCGCCAGCACCGACAGGCGCCAGAAATGCCGGCCGATCACTTCGCGCTGTCGCCACATCGGCCGCCAGACGAACGGCAGCACGAGCAGGGAGGCCCCAACCCAGCGCCAGAAAGCGAGACCGATCGGCGGCAGGGCCTCGTGCATGGCCCGTGCGAGGACGAAATTGCCGGCCCAGAACAGCGCGCACAGTGTCAGCAGCAGGCGCGGCCGGTCGAGGACGCCGTACACGCGAGGCGTAGTCAGACCTTCAGGAAATGTTCGCGGTAATGGCGTAACTCGGCGATCGAGTCACGGATGTCGTCGAGCGCGAGGTGCGAGGAATCCTTGTCGAAGCCCTTGTAGACCTCGGGCGCCCAGCGCCTGGCCAGTTCCTTGACACTGGAGACATCGAGGTTGCGGTAGTGGAAGAAGCGTTCGAGTTGCGGCATCAGGCGCGCCATGAAACGCCGGTCCTGGCA
>JAGRGW010000302.1:230-4034 GCA_020445315.1 Gammaproteobacteria bacterium | reverse complement strand
CTGCAGGCAACAGGGTTCGGGTGACTACTACGATGTCGAAAACGAGACAGCTGGAAATACTGGTCGGCGCCTTCATGGCCGCCGGCTTCGTCGCGCTATTTTTCCTGGCCATGCAGGTCAGCAACCTCGGCACGGTCAATTCCGGTGATTCTTACCGGGTCATGGCACGTTTCGACAACATCGGTGGTCTAAAGCCCAAGGCGCCGGTCACGATGGCCGGGGTCGAGGTCGGGCGGGTGCTCGACATCTACTACGACGTGAAGGACTTCCGGGCGGTCGCCGTGCTCGGCATCTACGAGGAATTCAACCGGATTCCCGAAGACACGTTCGCCAAGATCCTGACCGCCGGTCTGCTCGGCGAGCAGTACGTGGGGCTCGACCCGGGCGGCAGCGAAGACGTACTCAAGGACGGCAGCGAGATTGCCGTTACCCAGTCTGCGCTGGTCCTCGAGGAAGTGATCGGCCAGTTTATCTACGGCAAGGCGCAGGAAGGGGCGCAGTGATGAAGACGAAATTGTTTCTGGGTGGCCTGTTGGGGCTGATGATGGGCCTGGCTTCGGTCGCGGTGGCCGCGGTGCAGGATCCCCAGCAGATGGTGCGCGAAACCGGTGACCGCCTGTTGCTCGAGCTGACCAAGCGCAAGCCGGAGCTCGAGGCCGATCCGCGCCGGATCTACCCGCTGGTCGAGGACTACGTACTGCCGTACTTCGATTTCCGCGACATGTCGCAGTCGGCGCTGGGGCGCTTCTGGCGTGATGCCAGCGAGTTGCAGCGCGAGGGCGTGACCCGTGAATTCCGCGAACTGCTGGTGCGCACCTATGCCTCGGCCCTGCTCGGCTACTCCGGGCAGCAGATCGAGTACCTGCCGATGCAGTTGCCGGAGGGTGCGACCAAGGTCATGGTGCCGACCCGGATCGCGTCGGCCGGCGCGCCGCCGATCCCGATCAACTACCGGCTCAAGTTCGAAGACGACAAGTGGATGGTCTACGACGTCGTCATCGACGGCGTCAGCCTGATCGCCAACTACCGTGGCCAGTTCACCGCGGTGGTTCGGCGCAACGGCATCGACGGCCTGATCTCGACGTTGGCCAGCAAGAACCAGCAGATCGGCCAATGATGGCGGCCAGCCTGACGGCCACCCCGGACGGCGGCTGGCAATTGGCCGGCGATCTCGATTTCAACAGTGTCCCCGACATCTGGGACCGGTTGGCGCCGCTGGTCGAACAGCGTCATGAGTTGTCGCTGTCGTTGCGTGAAGTCGGCCGTACCAACAGCGCCGCGCTGGCGCTGCTGGTCGAGGCGCTGGACCATGCCCGTCGGCACGGCTGCCGCCTGCAGTTCAGCGACCTGCCGGCCGACCTGCTCGACCTGGCGCGCATGTCGCGCTGCGATACCTTGTTGCAGGGCTGACATACCGTCCACCGGCGGTGCGCGCCCGGATTCGGCGCATTGATCACCCGCGCCGCACGCTTTTTCTTTATCATTACATGCCTTTTTTTGCGCACGGGCATGGCGTTCCATGGACAAACTCATCATTACCGGTGGCAAGGCCCTGGCAGGCGACGTCCGTATCTCCGGTGCGAAGAACGCCGCGCTGCCGATCCTGGCCGCGACCCTGCTGGCCGAGGACCCCATCGTCATCGGCAACATCCCGCACCTGCGTGACATCACGACGACGATGGAACTGCTCGGGCGGATGGGGGTCGAGCTGACGGTCGACGAGAAGATGCGGGTCGAGGTCGACGCCGGCCGCCTGGACAAGCCGTTCGCCCCGTACGAACTGGTCAAGACGATGCGCGCCTCGATCCTCGTGCTCGGCCCGCTGCTGGCGCGCTGCGGCGAGGCCGACGTGTCGCTGCCGGGTGGCTGTGCGATCGGTTCGCGCCCGGTGGACCTGCACATCGAGGGCCTGCGCGCGATGGGCGCCGAGATCACCGTCGAGGCCGGCTACATCAAGGCCCGGGCCAGCCGCCTCAAGGGCGCGCGACTGGTGTTCGACCTGGTGACCGTGACCGGTACGGAGAATCTGATGATGGCGGCGACCCTGGCCGAGGGCACGACGATCATCGAGAACGCCGCGCGCGAACCCGAGGTCGTCGACCTGGCCAACTGCCTGAACGCCATGGGCGCGCGGGTCAGCGGTGCCGGCACGACGACGATCACGGTCGAGGGCGTCAGGTCGTTGCACGGTACGACGTACAACGTGCTGCCGGACCGGATCGAAACCGGGACCTTCCTCGTCGCCGGGGCGATCAGCCGCGGCCGGGTGCACGTCCGCGACACCGACCCGAGCCAGCTCGACGCCGTGCTGAAGAAACTGCGCGAGGCGGGTGCCGACCTCGACGTCGGGACCGATTACATCCGGCTCGACATGCACGGCAAGCGGCCGAAGGCCGTCAACGTGCACACCGCGCCGTACCCGGCATTTCCGACCGACATGCAGGCGCAGTTCACGGCGATGAACGCCGTCGCCGAGGGTGTCGGCACGATCACCGAGACGGTGTTCGAGAACCGCTTCATGCACGTGCAGGAAATGCAGCGCATGGGTGCCGACATCAAGCTCGAGGGCAACACCGCGATCTGCACCGGCATCCCGCGCCTGACCGGTGCCCCGGTCATGGCGACCGACCTGCGCGCCTCGGCCAGCCTGGTGCTGGCAGGGCTCGTCGCCGACGGCGAGACCGTGGTCGACCGTATCTACCATGTCGATCGCGGATACCAGAACATTGAAGACAAATTTGCCGGGTTGGGCGCGCAGATCCGGCGCGTACCCGGCTGAGCAGTAACCATGGCCATCGATATCACATCCCCGCTGACGATCGCCCTTTCCAAGGGCCGTATATTCAAGGACACCCTGCCGCTGCTGAAACAGGCCGGCATCGAGCCGCTCGACGATCCGGAGACCAGCCGCAAGCTGATCCTCGACACCAGTCATCCGCAGGTGAAGTTCGTGCTGATCCGCGCGACCGACGTGCCGACCTACGTGCAGTGGGGGGCGGCCGATCTCGGCGTGGCCGGCAAGGACGTGCTGATGGAGCACGGCGGCGAGGGCCTGTACGAGCCGCTCGACCTCAAGATCGCGCGCTGCCGCATGATGATCGCCGGCCATGCAGGCGCCGACACCCGCGCCCGGCGCCTGCGCATCGCGACCAAGTACGTGAACGCGGCGCGCGCGTTCTTCGCGGCACGCGGCCAGCAGGTCGAAGTGATCAAGCTGTACGGTTCGATGGAACTTGCACCGCTGGTCGGACTGTCTGAACTGATCGTCGACCTGGTCGAATCGGGCAACACGCTGAAGGCCAATGGCCTGGTGCCGCTCGAGCACATGCACGACATCAGTTCGCGCCTGGTCGTCAACAAGGCATCGTGGAAGATGAAGCACGCCACCGTGCAGGCACTGGTCGATGCGCTGCGCGAGGCCGTAGAGGCCTGATCACCCGAAAACCGATGACGGCGGAACCCGAGCATGGCTGATATACGCAAACTGAATACGAACGATCCCGATTTCGCTGGCCAGCTGGATGCGCTGCTGGCGTGGGAGTCGGTATCGGACGATGCCGTCAACGACGTCGTGCGCGACGTCATCGCCCAGATCCGCGCGCGCGGTGACGCCGCGCTGGTCGATTTCACCAACCGCTTCGACGGTTGGTCGGCGGCCAAGCCGGCGGACCTCGAGGTCCCGCTGGAGCGCCTGCGCCAGGCCTGGGTCACGATCTCCGGCGAGCAGCAGCGGGCGCTGGAGCATGCCGCCGACCGTATCCGGCGCTATGCCGAGCGCCAGAAAATGGAAGGCTGGACCTACAC
>JAGRGW010000302.1:0-173 GCA_020445315.1 Gammaproteobacteria bacterium | reverse complement strand
GCCGCCTACCCGTCGTCGGTGCTGATGAACGCCCTGCCGGCCAAGGTCGCCGGCGTCGGTGAGCTGATCATGGTCGTGCCGACGCCGCGCGGTGAGCTCAACGAGCTGGTCCTGGCCGCGGCGCATGTCTGTGGCGTCGACCGGGTCTTCGCCGTCGGTGGCGCGCAAGCGGT